>NZ_JBFWIQ010000002.1:0-27811 GCF_050255915.1 Alcaligenes sp. | reverse complement strand
ATTGTTGATGACCGCAATAATGACGGCAAGGATGATGATGAGTTGGCGACGGTCAATATCGTGGCTAACCAGACGGACATCACCGAAGGTGAGGCCGGTACGTTCACGGTCAGCCGTGACGGTGGTGACACGGATCAGGTGGCCAAGGTCAAGCTGGGCTTGAGCCTGGACGGCAAGGCCGATGCGGATGACTTCGTGGGTACGTTGCAGGTTCAGGATGCTGCTGGCAACTGGGTCGATGTGGATCCGAATGCGGAGTATGAAGTGCCTGCCAACGGCGGCTTACAGCTGCGTGTGGTGACGGCCGATGACAAGGTCTATGAAGGTCCTGAGGACTTCACGGTTGAGATCACCGAGGTGATCAATGCCCATGAAGGCACCTTGGAGGCCGACGCTCTGATCGTCGATACAAGCTTTGTTTACGCCGTGATTAGTGTTGATCAAAACAGCGTATCTGAGGGTGGGGAGCTGCGTTATACCGTGCAGTTAGTCGATGGTGCGGGCAATGCGGTCACAGTGCCAGCAGGTCAAAGTATCGATGTGACTCTTGATTGGAGTGGCGCTGCCGCCAATGCGGGCGATACCGGCACCTTGCCTGATAGTGTGACTATTCAGGGCGGGACGTCCGAAACAGAATTTACTGTTAATACGGTAGATGACGTTTACAAAGAGCCTAATGAGGGCTTGCAGGTAGAGATTACGGGCGTTGTGGACGCTAATGATGCGTTTGATCATCTGTCTGTGGGTACTCAGGATTCTGCAAGTACCGTCATTGTGGATGACTTTGACCCAACGACGGTCAGCATTAAGGCAACGGTCACTAAGACCTCGACAATTGATGTGGGTAATGTCGGGAACACTGACAGCTTTACCGTGACGGCTACAGATACAACTGGCCAGGCGACCAATGTCTCTACAGTGACAGGTACGGACCATGATGGCTTTGGTGTGTCTGGACAGGCTGGGAATGGCGACGACAAAGAGCTTGGCTATGGGGAGACTCTCACGGTTGAATTCAACAATGAGGTTAAGTCCTTTGATGTTCAGTTTGCCTGGAGAGCCAATTCTGAAAAAGCGAAGGTTGAGTTCTTTGATGCAGCGGGTAATTCAGTTGGCTGGGCCATCATTTCTGGTGGTGGCTCCAACACCCAAGCCTTGGTTACGTATTACGATGCAAATGGTGATGTGACCAAGACCGAACGGGTAGCAGGCGGCTCAGACAAAGTCGATTTGGCATACACGTTTGAACCCGGCAGTGGACTAAACTTTACGAAAGCAGAGTTCACGGCACCTGGACCGACTGATGATTATCTGGTGCATTCCATCTCCTACAAAGAGGTGATCAATGATGATGCATCCAGTATTCCTGGCATGGAATCCGAGGTTGTGTTTGATATCGAAACCTCGAATCCGCCTGATCCTAGCAAGTATGACTTTGAGACTACCTTCCCGACGGCAACGGTAGAAATCGACGGTCAGGCCTACGAGGTAACGCTGGACAGAAATGGCAAAGGTTCGGTGACGGTGACAACCGATGGCACTAAAGATCTGACTGCCAAGGTAGTAGCGGTGGACGGAAACTTTGAGGATGTCCAGGTTCCTGTCAGCCTCACGCTGCACCACGGTGAAGTCTATGATGGTGACAACAGTGGTGGCACGCTGCAGGGCAGTCAGGGTGATGACATTATTCTGGCCGACGTAGGCGGCACGGTTACGAATGTTGAGCCCGGTAAGAACTACAACATTGCATTGGTGGTAGATACGTCCGGCAGTATGGCAAATGAATCTGGTACTCCAGGTCTGACCCGTATGCAGTTGGCTATCAATGCCTTGAAGAATCTGGCCGAGGATTTGAAGGACCACGATGGCATCGTAAATGTGGTGTTGGTTGATTTTGCCCAAACAGCTACCTCAGTAGTGAAGCTGGATAATCTCACCACAGATAATGTGCATATTTTGATTAATGCTCTTAACAATCTGAGCGCGTATGAGGGTACGAACTATGAGGCTGCCTTTAATGAAACCGTGAAATGGTTTAATGAACAAGCTGCTAAGCAGACTACTGGTGCCCAGTTTGAAAATCTGACTTATTTCCTGACCGACGGCAATCCAACGTATTACATGGATGGTCAGCAGGTTAAAGGAAGCGGCAGTTCGACAACTGCTACGATTATGGAGCAGTCGATCGACGCGTTTGAGGCTTTAAGCGATTTGAGCGCGGTGCATGGTATCGGTATTGGCAGCGGTGTGGCCCAAGACTATCTGCAGTTCTTCGATGACACATCTTCTATCGGTGATAAGGATGTCTGGGTGCAAGAAGGTAAGTGGTCCTGGCAGGGACGCTGGGTGTCTGGCCCTGCCGGCACACCTGACATCGTGCATACCGCTGAAGACTTGGCTGCTGCCTTGCAGGGTGGTTCGAGCAGCAGCGAGTTGCTGGATGTGGGTGATGACACTGTATTGGGTGGTGACGGTAACGACATCATCTTTGGTGATGCGATTAATACCGATGGTGATGTCTTGCCATGGCATGAAATCCCAGGCGGCCGTCCTGCTGACTTGCCCGATGGGGCCGGCTTGAAGGCGCTGGAGGTATTCCTTGAGCTCAAGAATGGGTCTGCTCCAAGCAACACAGACTTGTACGCTTACATCAAGGGAAATCACGAAGCTTTCAATGTGACTGGTGATACTCGTGGCGGTAATGACACGCTGGATGGCGGTAGCGGTAACGACATCTTGTATGGTCAGGGCGGCAACGACACATTGATCGGTGGTGCTGGTGACGACATCCTGTTCGGTGGTGCTGGCAATGACACCTTCCAGTGGAATGCCGGCGACCAGGGTAGTGTTGCCAAGCCTGCTGTAGATCGTGTGATGGACTTTGGTGCGGCTGGTGAAGACACCTTGGACATTAGCGATCTGTTAAGTGGTTATGACGGTAGCGATGCCAACCTGAGCAAGTACTTGTCCGTAAAAGAGTCCGACAGTGGCAAGATGGAAATCGGTATTAGCTCTCAAGGGAATGGCCAGATCGATCAGAAGATCATTCTGGACAACATCGACTTTGACGCAGAGAAGGCCGCTCAGATCGCCAACTCGCTGAAAGACGGTACTTTGAAGTCTTCTGATTTCTAAGCTGTTCACCGAATAGGCACTACCTGTGGGTAGTGTCCGAACCCCACAAACCTTTTTGAGTTTGTGGGGTTTTTTTATGTTTGCAGCTTGTCGTCAGCGCCAATAGTGGGTGCTTGGTATTTGTGATTATGATCGTGATGTGTCGTTGGAAAGAGGGTGCATGCGGTAGGACGGCTGGCCAAGCTGGGCTGGTAGGCGGTGGCTCTGCGGTTTTGCAGACCAGCTGTTTCTTTTTGCAGGGATGGTGATTCGAGACTGTTTAACAGCCTGCTCTCTATATAGAGGATTCAGGCACTTTGCCGATTGCCAAGCGCCTACTAAATAGGCACGCTATAAGGCCGTTATAAGGGTTTGCTTATTTGGGATTGACGTGCTCTTGTCTTTTGCCTGGCTACGCCTTTTTCTTCGATCTAGGGTTGCGCTGCTAGCGTTGATTGCGCTGCTTGTTTTGGTGTGGCTGCCTTTGTCGGTGCCAGCCTTGCAATTCGAGGCAAGCAAGATTCGCCAGACTGCCGTCTCCCGCTTTGGCGCCCGTGCTGGAAATGCTGTAGATCGCTGGATCGTTAACCTGGACTCCGCCCGCGGGCAAAGCGAGCGCCGCCAACTGGATGTCGTCAACGATTTCTGGAACGCGAATGCAATGGCTGGTGAGGATATTCACATCTGGGGGCAGTTGGATTATTGGGCAACACCGATTGAAACGCTGGGCAAAATGGCGGCCGATTGCGAGGATTTTGTGATTGGCAAATATTTTTCCTTGTTACACCTGGGTGTGCCCAATGAAAAATTAAGATTGATTTATGTACGGGCACAAGTAGGTGGCCAAAGTATTGCGCACATGGTGCTGGGCTACTACCCCACACCGCAGTCCGAGCCTTTATTGCTGGATAATTTAAGTGGCTCGATTCGTCCCGCCAGCCAGCGTCCTGATTTGACCCCCGTGTTCAGCTTCAATTCCCAAGGGGTGTATGTGGGTAACGCCCAGAAAGGTTCGGTAGACAGTATCAGCCGCTGGCGTGGTTTGCTGGAAAAAATGCGTAAGGAAGGGTTTGTTCCTTGATGATGTACCGGCCCCAGGGCTTGAGCCCTGATCGGAAACAGCTCTCAGGACACCCTTGCTGGGTGGGCTAGACCAGAATTTATGGAATATACGGAAGCGTTATGTCTTTACTTAAACAGCTCCTGCTAAGTGTCTCGTGCGCGATTCTTGCTATCTTGATTGGCACGCTGTGGTTCAGCGTTGACTCGGCAAGGCAATACTTGAGCAGTCAGTTGCAGGCTCAGGGTGAGTCGGCCGCGACTTCGCTGGCCTTGACCTTGTCCCAACCCAGCAACCAGGATCCGGTGACCCAAGAGCTGCTGATTGCTGCTCTGTACGATACCGGGCAATTTGAGCGTATTCGTTTTGCTGACACCTCCGGTACGATCTTGGTGGAGCGTAGCACTCAACAAGAAAAGGAGCTCACTGGATCTTCGCCTGCGTGGTTTGCCAACTCCTTGCCGATTGAGGTGCCTGTGGCCTCGGCTCATGTCAGCAACGGCTGGAACCAGATCGGCACTATTGAGGTAAAACCCGCTGACGAATACGCCCGTGCCAGTTTGTGGAAAAGCTTTGTGCGCGTGACCTTGCTGGTATTGGGCGCTGGAATTGCCTGGGGTGTGTTTGTCTTGATGGTCATGGCCTGGTTGCGTCGTGCCTTGCGCGAACATGTGCAGTTCGAGTTGCAGCAGATGGATCAAAGTGAATCTGTACCCAGCCGCAAAAAAGTACGCACGATTCCCGAGCTGGAAGCCGTGACACATACCTTAAGCACCGTGCGAAGACGCATCCGTGTCAGTAGCCAGGAGCAAAACGCCCGAATCGAGCAACTGCAGTTGGAGTTGAACTGTGATCCGGTAACGGGCCTGGCTAACCGCAAATATTTCGTGAACCTGTTCCGTCAGGTTCTTCAGCAAGAAGAAGGTGGCCATGTGCTCCTGTTCCGTCAGCGGGACTTACTGCCATTGAATACGTCTTTGTCGCGCGATGCGGTGGATGCCTGGTTGAAGTTGCTCACCCAGCGCTGTACTGAACTATTGCAGAAAAATGGCATGGACTCAGGCAATCTGGCCCGCCTGAATGGCTCTGACTTTATTGTGCTGCTCCAGGGCCAGACGGGTCCTCAGGTGATGGGTTTTGCGCAAGAGTTGCGTAACGCTTTGCAGGAACTGCGCCAGCCCCTGCCCGATGGCAGTCTGTGCCGCTGGTCGATGGCGATGACGAACTACGAAGGACAGGACACGCTTAGCGCCGTGATGACGCGTTTGGACAATGCGTTGATGCGTGCTGAAGGGGCAGGGCACCAGGAGGTGGAGTACCGTCCCTCCGAAGGCGTCCATTCCGAGGCGGGATCGTCCATTGGCGAGCAGGAATGGCATTCGCGTATTGAGCGTGGTCTGGAGCAAGGCCGTATTGAATTGAATGTGAAACCGGGCGTCGAGGTGTGGGGTCAGGCTGGTCAGATTTACGATGCAACCTTGAATTTGTTGCCTGAGCAGCAAGGTCAGGCCAGTTTACCGGCCTATTTATTCATTCCGGTGGCGGTGCGTCTGGGTCTGTCAGGGCTGTGTGACTTGCGCACGATGGAACTGGCGAGTGACTGGCTGGCCAGCAATGAGGGCAGTTTGAGTGTTCGCGTCTCCTGGGCCTCGGTGATCAAGCCCGGCTTTGCGGATCAGGTGGCCGAGGTTCTGGTCAAAGCTGGTGACAAGGCTCAACGTTTGATTATTGAACTGGATGCTTACTGTCTGAGCGAATACGATGTCGAAACGGTCGCTTTTGTGGATACATTGCGTCCCTTGGGTGTGCAATTTGGTCTACGTCGTGTTCTGGAACAGCCCGAATCGATTCTGTGGCTCCATGTGATGGCGCTCAAATATATTGTCCTGGACGATGAGCGTGCCCAAACTTTGCAGACTGAAGTGGGAGGACGGCACTTGCTGACCGCGTTCCTGCAAAGCCTGCGGGAGTTGGGGATTGGTTTGCGGCGGGTAACGCGAACCAGCAATAGCGCCCAGTTGGATGCGTTGTTGCGTGAAAACGCCGTCGCGCCAAGGCCTTAGCAAATAAATCCTTGTTTTTCTGGGGCTTATTTGCTAATATATGTGGCTTACCTCTTTATTTTGACCGGAGAGGCTTAGACGCCTATCCGGATTGAAGTTGGTAATACAACGTTTTGTCTCTCGCAAGATTTCAACCTAGGGTTCGGCTTGCCGGACCAGATCGAGATCGGGTTTACGGTATCGAACTGGCTGGATCCGAATCTGACGGGACCAAAACTGGTTGTGTGACCCAGTCATTTTGGCTGGATCGTTGCAATTAAGTTGGAACAGGAAAAATCATGATTCAAATGCAGACCACGCTGGACGTGGCCGACAACACAGGTGCGCGTTCCGTAATGTGCATCAAGGTGCTGGGCGGCTCGAAGCGCCGTTATGCCGCAATTGGTGACATCATCAAAGTTACCGTTAAAGAAGCGGCCCCGCGCGGACGCGTCAAAAAAGGCGAAATCTACAACGCTGTAGTGGTTCGTACCGCTAAGGGCGTGCGCCGTAAAGACGGTTCGCTGATTCGTTTCGGTGGCAATGCCGCCGTATTGCTCAATGCCAAGCTGGAACCCATCGGCACCCGTATCTTCGGACCCGTTACGCGTGAACTGCGTACCGAGAAGTTCATGAAGATCGTGTCCTTGGCTCCCGAAGTGCTGTAAGGAGCGCGAAAAAAATGCAAAAAATTCGTAAAGGCGACGAAGTTATTGTGCTGACTGGCCGTGATAAAAAACGCCGTGGCACAGTGCTGCAACGCGTCGATGCAGACCACGTTATCGTGGAAGGCATCAACGTAGTCAAAAAACACGTTAAAGCCAATCCTATGGCTGGCACGCAGGGTGGTATTGTCGATAAGACCATGCCTATCCACATCTCGAACGTTGCGCTGTTCAACCCAGAAACCGGCAAGGGCGACCGTGTTGGTATCCAGGTGATCGACGGCGAGAAAACGCGTGTTTATCGTTCCAGCGGCAAGGCCGTTGGCGCCAAGGCTTAAGGGGCGGATAACATGGCACGTTTACAAGAGTTCTACCGCGAAAAAGTGGTTGCCGACCTGCAAAAGCAGTTCGAGTACAAGAGCATCATGGAAGTACCCCGCATCACCAAGATCACTCTGAACATGGGTGTCTCGGAAGCGGTTGCTGACAAGAAGATTATCGAGAATGCGGTATCGGACATGACCAAAATTGCTGGTCAAAAGCCCGTTATCACGAAAACCCGCAAAGCTATTGCCGGTTTCAAGATTCGCGAAGATTACCCGATCGGTTGTATGGTGACCCTGCGCGGTCAACGCATGTACGAATTCCTGGATCGTCTGGTCGCTGTGGCTCTGCCACGCGTTCGTGACTTCCGTGGTGTGTCGGGTCGTGCGTTTGACGGCCGTGGCAACTACAACATGGGGGTTAAAGAGCAAATCATTTTCCCTGAAATCGAGTACGACAAAATCGACGCAGTGCGTGGTCTGAACATCAGCATCACTACTTCTGCCAAGACGGACGAAGAGGCCAAGGCGCTGCTTAGCGCGTTCAGCTTCCCGTTCCGCAACTAAGGGGCGCAACGTGGCTAAACTTTCCCTCATCAATCGCGACATCAAGCGCGCCAAGCTGGCTGAGAAATTCGCCGCCAAGCGTGCAGCACTGAAAGCGACTATTGACGACCAGTCCAAGTCTGACGAAGAGCGCTACGAGGCTCGTTTGCAGTTGCAACAATTGCCACGCAACGCGAACCCGACCCGCCAACGCAACCGCTGCGTTATCACCGGTCGCCCTCGTGGTGTTTTCAAGAAATTCGGTTTGACTCGCCATAAAGTGCGCGAAATGGCAATGCGCGGCGAGATCCCCGGTATGACCAAGGCCAGCTGGTAGGAGAAATACACATGAGCATGAGCGATCCAATCGCCGATATGTTGACCCGCGTGCGTAACGCGCAAATGGTCAACAAGACATCGGTTAGCATGCCCTCCTCGAAGCTGAAAGCAGCTATTGCTGCTGTGCTGAAAGACGAAGGCTACATCGAAGATTTCCGCATCGTTGGCGAAAAAGCCAAGCCAGAGCTGGAAGTCACCCTGAAATACTATGCCGGCCAGCCAGTCATCGAGCGCATCGACCGCGTTTCGCGTCCTGGACTGCGCATCTACAAAGGCAGCACAAGCATCCCTCAAGTCATGAACGGCTTGGGTGTTGCCATCGTGTCCACGTCTCGCGGCGTGATGACCGATCGCAAGGCGCGTGCAGCTGGCGTCGGTGGCGAAGTGCTGTGCTACGTGGCATAAGGAGAACATCATATGTCACGTATCGCTAAGTATCCCGTTTCCCTGCCCAAGGGCGTAGAAACGACTATTGCCGCTGATCAGATCACGGTCAAAGGCCCTCTGGGCACTTTGGTTCAAACTCTGACTGGCGACGTCACCATTGAACTTCAAGACGGTCAGCTGTCTTTTGCTGCTGCGAACGAAACTCGTCACGCAAACGCAATGTCCGGCACCGTGCGCCAACTGGTCAACAACATGGTTGTTGGCGTGAGCGCCGGTTTCGAACGCAAGCTGAGTCTGGTTGGCGTGGGTTTCCGTGCCTCCGTCCAGGGTAATGCCTTGAAGTTGCAACTGGGTTTCTCGCACGACATCGTGCACGACCTGCCTGAAGGCGTCAAAGCCGAGTGCCCAACTCCGACGGAAGTCGTGATCAAGGGTTCGAACAAGCAGGTGGTTGGTCAGGTTGCCGCTGAAATTCGTGGCTATCGTCCACCAGAGCCTTACAAAGGCAAGGGTGTACGTTATGTCGGCGAACGCGTCATCCTCAAGGAAACCAAGAAGAAATAAGCCGGCAGGCAAGGACGAATCATGGACAAGAAACAATCCCGTATGCGTCGTGCAGTGGCTACTCGCCGCAAGATCGCCGAACTGCGCGTACACCGCCTGTCGGTGCATCGCACGAATACGCATATTTACGCGAGCATCATCTCGCCCGAAGGCGACCGCGTTCTGGTCAGTGCTTCCACTGTCGAGACCGAAGTTCGCAAAGAATTGGCCGTTGGCAGCAACGTAGCGGCAGCCAGCCTGGTTGGCAAGCGCGTCGCCGAAAAGGCGAAGGCTGCGGGCATCGAGACGGTTGCTTTTGACCGCTCGGGCTTCCGTTACCATGGCCGCGTGAAAGCGCTGGCCGAGGCCGCGCGTGAAGCCGGCTTGAAATTCTAAAGGAATTATCAAATGGCTAAAGCACAAGGCAGACAGGCTCCAGAGCAAGAGCGCGATGACGGCCTGAAAGAAAAGATGATTGCGGTCAACCGCGTCAGCAAAGTCGTTAAAGGTGGTCGCACCATGAGCTTTGCTTCGCTGGCCGTAGTCGGTGATGGTGATGGTCGTATCGGCATGGGTAAGGGCAAAGCCCGCGAAGTACCCGTTGCTGTTCAAAAGGCAATGGAACAGGCCCGTCGCGGTCTGATCAAAGTGCCTCTGAAAAACGGCACTTTGCATCACACCGTAGTGGGTAAGCACGGTGCAGCTACCGTTCTGATCTCGCCCGCCGCTGAAGGTACTGGCGTTATCGCCGGTGGCCCAATGCGCGCTATCTTCGAAGTGATGGGCGTGCGCAACGTCGTAGCCAAGAGCCTGGGTTCCAGCAACCCATACAACATGGTTCGCGCTACTTTGAACGGCTTGCGTGCTTGCTCGACACCGGCTGACATTGCTGCCAAGCGCGGCAAGACAGTTGAAGAAATTCTGGGGTAAGTCATGGCACAGAAACAAATCAAAGTTACGTTGGTGCGTTCGGTCATCGGTACTAAGCAAAGCCACCGCGACACCGTTCGCGGCCTGGGTCTGCGCCGAGTCAACACCAGCCGTGTATTGGTTGATACTCCTGAGGTTCGTGGGATGATCCGCAAGGTGGATTATCTGGTTACGGTCTCGGAAGCCTGAAAGGAATCGGGATGTCTGAATTGCAATTGAACAATCTCAAGCCCGCCGCTGGCGCCAAACACGCAGCACGTCGTGTTGGTCGCGGTGTCGGTTCCGGCTTGGGCAAAACCGGCGGACGTGGTCATAAAGGCCAAAAATCCCGCTCGGGTGGTTTTCATAAAGTCGGTTTCGAAGGCGGTCAAATGCCTTTGCAACGTCGTTTGCCCAAGCGTGGTTTCACCACCCTGGACGACCACCTGTACGCAGAAGTACGTCTGTCCGAACTGCAAAAAATGGATGCCGAAGTTATCGACGTCCAGGCACTGAAGCAGGCTGGCGTGGTTGGCCAAATGGTGCGTTACGCTAAAGTCATCAAGTCCGGTGAACTTTCCCGTAAAGTTGCGCTGAAAGGCATTAATGCAACGGCCGGCGCTCGCGCCGTGATCGAAGCAGCCGGCGGCTCGCTGGAATAAAAAGGGGTCACGGTGGCAAAAGCTCAGGCACAGAGTAAGTCGGGTCCGCGCTACGGCGATTTGAAACGTCGTCTCGTTTTCCTGTTGCTCGCCCTGATTGTCTACCGCTTGGGTACGCACATTCCGGTACCAGGCATCAATCCTGATGCCTTGTCCGAACTGTTTACTCAAAACCAGAGTGGTATTCTGGGTTTGTTTAACATGTTCTCCGGTGGTGCTTTAGAGCGATTCTCAGTGTTCGCACTGGGAATCATGCCCTACATCTCTGCGTCCATCATCATGCAATTGATGACCGCTGTGGTGCCCACGCTGGAAGCAATCAAGAAAGAGGGTGAGTCGGGTCGTCGCAAGATCACGCAATACACCCGTTACGGAACGGTCTTTTTGGCTTTGTTCCAGGGAGTTGGGATTTCCATCGCTCTAGAATCGCAGCCCGGTCTGGTTATCGACCCAGGGATGCTGTTTCGCTTCACGACAGTGGTAACACTGGTCACTGGCACCATGTTCGTCATGTGGCTGGGTGAACAAATCACTGAACGTGGATTGGGTAATGGTATTTCCATCCTGATCTTCGCCGGTATCGTAGCGGGTTTGCCCAATGCTTTGGGCGGCATGCTTGATCTGGTGCGTACGGATTCCATGTCGATTCTATCGGCACTGTTTATCCTCGTTTTAGTAGCCGCCGTCACGTACTTCGTCGTCTTTGTCGAGCGTGGTCAGCGTCGTATTACGGTCAACTACGCCAAACGGCAAGTAGGTAACCGTATCTATGGTGGTCAAAGCTCGCATTTGCCGCTGAAACTGAACATGGCTGGCGTGATCCCTCCGATCTTCGCTTCGTCCATTATTCTGTTGCCAGCGACAATTGCTAATTGGTTCTCCAGCACACCCGGTCTGGGTTGGTTGCGTGAAATCGAGGCTGCTTTGTCGCCGCGTCAGCCGCTTTACATTACTTTGTTCTCCGCGCTGATCATTTTGTTCTGCTTTTTCTACACGGCCCTGGTGTTTAACAGCCGCGAAACTGCAGACAACCTGAAAAAGAGTGGAGCTTTCGTACCAGGTATTCGTCCCGGTGATCAGACAGCGCGTTATATCGACAAGATCTTGATGCGTTTGACATTGGCCGGTGCGATCTACATTACCTTGGTGTGTCTGGTCCCAGAGTTCTTGCAAATGCGCTGGAATGTACCGTTTTATTTTGGCGGCACTTCCTTGCTGATTATTGTTGTAGTAACCATGGACTTCATGGCGCAGGCTCAGGCCTATGTCATGTCACAACAATATGACTCGCTGCTCAAGAAGGCTAACTTCAAAGGCTCGAGCTTGCCGATGCGGTAATTCACAAAAATGGCAAAGGACGACGTCATTCAAATGCAGGGACAGGTTCTTGAGAACCTTCCCAACGCAACTTTTCGCGTCAAGCTGGAAAATGGTCACGTAGTGCTCGGATACATTTCAGGCAAAATGCGTATGCACTATATCCGGATTCTGCCGGGCGATAAGGTCACTGTGGAGCTCACGCCCTATGATCTATCCCGAGCACGAATTGTGTTCCGCTCCAAATAAGCGGCCGGTTACAGGAAACTAGGAGTCAAACCATGAAGGTAATGGCATCAGTAAAGCGGATCTGCCGCAACTGCAAAATCATTAAACGTCATGGCGTGGTGCGTGTCATCTGCACCGATCCACGTCATAAGCAGCGTCAAGGCTAAGTTGCCGAAACGCAACCGATTTAACAAGGAATAACCATGGCCCGTATTGCCGGCATTAACATCCCGCCGCATCAACACGCCGAAATCGGTCTTACCGCGATTTTCGGCATCGGTCGCACCCGCGCTCGCAAGATTTGCGAAGCATCGGGTATTGAATACTCCAAGAAGGTCAAAGATCTGACCGACGCGGAACTCGAGCGCATTCGCGAACAGATCGGCTTGTTCACTGTAGAAGGTGACCTGCGTCGTGAAGTTCAGCTCTCGATCAAGCGTTTGGCTGACTTGGGAACTTACCGTGGCATGCGTCATCGTCGCGGTCTGCCAGTGCGCGGCCAACGTACACGCACTAACGCTCGCACCCGTAAAGGTCCGCGTCGTGCCGCCGCGTCCCTGAAGAAATAATCGAGGAATAGAAGATGGCCAAAGCTTCTAGCAGCGCTTCACGCGCACGCAAGAAAGTCAAAAAAAGCGTGTCGGACGGGATTGCTCACGTCCACGCTTCTTTTAACAACACGATCATCACCATTACTGACCGTCAGGGCAACGCATTGTCCTGGGCTACGTCGGGTGGCGCGGGCTTTAAAGGCTCTCGTAAATCCACGCCGTTTGCCGCGCAGGTTGCCGCTGAAACAGCCGGCCGTACTGCCATGGAATACGGTATTAAAAATCTTGAAGTTCGCATCAAGGGCCCCGGTCCAGGCCGTGAATCGTCTGTGCGTGCTCTGAATGCTCTGGGTATCAAGATCACCAGCATTGCAGACATCACACCGGTTCCGCATAACGGCTGCCGTCCGCCCAAGCGTCGTCGCATCTAAGGGGAAGCGAAGTGGCTCGTTATATTGGACCAAAATGCAAGCTCTCGCGTCGCGAGGGTACCGATCTGTTTTTGAAGAGCGCCCGTCGCTCGCTGGATTCCAAGTGCAAACTGGAATCGCGACCTGGTCAGCACGGCCGCACCTCCGGTGCTCGTACGTCTGACTTCGGTCTGCAGCTGCGCGAAAAGCAAAAGCTCAAGCGTATGTACGGCGTGCTGGAAAAGCAGTTCCGCAAATACTACGTTGAAGCTGACCGCCGCCGTGGCAACACCGGTGAAACGCTGATTCAATTGTTGGAATCGCGTCTGGACAACGTGGTTTACCGCATGGGTTTCGGCTCTACACGTGCTGAAGCTCGCCAGCTGGTTAACCACCGTGCTATCGAAGTCAACGGTCATACCGCTGACATCGCTTCCATGCTGATCAAGGCTGGTGACGTTGTTGCCGTCCGCGAAAAAGCTAAATCCCAAGGCCGTATCAAGGAATCCCTGGATCTGGCAACTGGCATTGGCTTGCCTCAGTGGGTGGAAGTTGACGCTGCCAAGCTGTCCGGCGTCTTCAAGCAAGTTCCCGATCGCGCTGACGTCGCTCAAGACGTTAACGAATCGCTGGTTGTTGAGTTGTACTCGCGTTAATCTTTTACGCGAAGACCGCTTACACAATGCAGTAAAGCAAGCCCACTTCCCGTTTTTCGGCAAGTGGGCTTTGCGATACTTTCTGCTGGCTTAGGCCAGTTTCCGTCAGCCTTATCGGTGTAACGAGCCGAGGGTATTGAAAAGGAAATCGAATGTCTCAAGGTTTTTTGAAACCCCGTTCCATTGAAGTCGAACCAATCAGCAAAAATCACGCCAAGGTGATCATGGAGCCTTTCGAGCGCGGCTACGGCCACACTCTGGGCAACGCACTGCGTCGTATTTTGCTGTCCTCCATGACCGGCTATGCACCGACTGAAGTGCAGATCACCGGTGTGGTGCACGAATACTCCACACTGCCAGGTGTGGGTGAGGACGTGGTTGATATCTTGATGAACCTCAAGGGCGTGGTATTCAAGCTGCATAGCCGTGAAGAAGTTACCCTGATCCTGCGCAAAGAAGGCGCCGGCCAGGTGTTGGCTAGCGACATCGAATTGCCGCACGACGTTGAAATCATCAACCCCAATCATGTGATTGCCACCTTGACCGATGACGGCAAGCTGGAAATGCAGATCAAGGTTGAGCAAGGCCGTGGCTACGTGCCTGGTAACGTTCGTGCTCTGGCTGATGACCGCACCCACACGATCGGTCGTATCGTGCTGGACGCGTCCTACAGCCCTGTGCGTCGGGTTAGCTACGCGGTCGAAAACGCCCGTGTGGAACAGCGTACTGACCTGGACAAGCTGGTTCTGGACATCGAAACCAACGGCGTGATCTCGCCCGAGGAAGCTGTTCGCCAGTCCGCTCGCATCCTGATGGATCAAATCTCCGTGTTTGCTGCTCTGGAAGGTGTGGGCGATGCCTACGAAGCTCCAGTACGTGGCGCACCACAGATCGATCCTGTGTTGTTGCGTCCTGTCGACGATCTGGAATTGACCGTTCGTTCCGCAAACTGCCTGAAAGCCGAAAATATCTACTACATCGGCGATCTGATCCAGCGTACCGAAAACGAACTGTTGAAGACTCCAAACCTGGGCCGCAAGTCCTTGAACGAAATCAAGGAAGTGTTGGCTGCACGTGGTCTGACTTTGGGCATGAAGCTCGAAAACTGGCCACCACTGGGTCTTGAGCGTCCATAAGTAGTCAGCAAGACAGACGTTTCTTGGACGCCACTTACACTTTTTCTGGTGTTGTACACCTGCAAAAAGTGTGAGTGGCGGCTGAAAATGTGCTATTGTTTTGCGCTGTCCATCTGGTCCGCAGCCTAGCTGATAGAAGAACCAGATTTACGCATGCCGCATAAGCGGCGTGCCAATTAGATTCATTATTTAGGAAAATCATCATGCGTCACCGTCACGGTCTACGTAAACTGAATCGTACCAGCAGCCACCGTTTGGCCATGTTCCGCAACATGTCCGTGTCCCTGCTGACTCACGAAGCCATCAAAACCACACTGCCTAAAGCTAAAGAGCTGCGTCGCGTGGTTGAGCCCCTGATCACTTTGGCTAAAAACCCAACCTTGGCAAACCGTCGTCTGGCTTTCGCCCGTCTGCGCGACCGCGATGCAGTGACCAAGCTGTTTGAAGTTTTCGGCCCACGTTACCAAGAGCGTAACGGCGGCTACACCCGCATCCTGAAAATGGGTTTCCGTCAGGGTGACAATGCTCCTATGGCATTCATGGAGCTGGTGGATCGTCCAGAAGTTCAGGAAGAAGCCGCTGCTGAATAAGCGCTGCTTGTTTCTCTCGTAGTATTGAAAACGGACTCTCAGGAGTCCGTTTTTTTATTGGCGGCGGTATGGTCTTGTTCATCAAGGGCTAGGCGTTTTTGGAAAGGTCCTCACCTTGTTGCTGCTGATCTTGTTTCTCACCGTCGTTTTGCCTGCTCCCCAGGCCGGGTGCCAAGCCTACCCCTTATATAGGTCCAAGCGCGGGTTTGAGCCAGAATGTGGGCTCCATTCAGCACAGTGAAAAGGCGTAAAGCAGGGTGCTTTGACTGTTAAAAACAGCTCAAAAAAAACAACAAGGCGCTGTTATATAAGGGTTTTTACTAGGTTTTCTGACCTGTAGAGCTTTAAAGTTCAAATAATTGCAGGCATTTGATAAAAGCGGCAGTGATCCGATAGTGGGCCTTAGGGCCGCTCCCTAAAATCTGCGCTATGTCAGCTTCGCCATGGTGGTGAGCTGTAAAGAACAACGATTTTCAGGAGACTGGCGATGGCACAGAATACATTGCTCACACACGATAAGTTTCTGCTGGGAACCTTTGCCACCAATTGCGGTGGTGGCATGACGGTATCAACCTTGCCCGATCGCTGGCAGGCTACGTGGGAAAACAATCTGAAGCTGGGCAAGCTGCTGGACGATGCCGGTATTGACTTCATGTTGCCTATCGCCCGTTGGATTGGTTACGGTGGCGAAACCGATTTCCACGGTTACGTGCTGGAAACCGTCACCTGGGCGACTGCCTTGCTGGCCAATACTCGCAATATCAGCGTGTTTGCCACTGTGCACACGGTTGCTAACCACCCTGTGGTGATTGCCAAGCAGCTCGCCACCATGGCCCAGATGAGCGGCAACCGGGTCGGTTTGAATATCGTGGCCGGCTGGAACAAGCCTGAGTATGACGCTTTGGGTGTGAAGCTGCCTGATGATCATGAAACCCGTTACGGCTATGCGCAAGAATGGTTCGACCTGATCAAGAAAATCTGGCACCACGATGGCCGTTTCGATTGGGATGGAAAGTACTTCCAGGCCAAAGGGGTCTACGGCAATCCTCGTCCTGAATTTGATCCGCCTATCTTTAACGCCGCCGGTTCCGGTCAAGGCCGTGAGTTTGCCAGCCGCAATGCCAACTTCCTGTTCACGCCCGCCATGGAGCTGGAGCGCTCCAGGAAAGAAGTGGCCGAGCTCAAGGCGCAGGGCCAAGCGCAAGGTCGCAAAGTCGATGTGATGACCTTCTCGCACGTTGTGTGCCGTCCTACGCAAGCCGAGGCCCAGGCCGAGTGGGAACGCATCATGGCCAATATCGACAATGGTGCCGTGGATAATTTGATGAATTTGCAGTTTGCCCACGCTCATTCTTTCCCGCACGAGCTGCTGGAGCAAATCCGTGAACGCATGGCGGCGGGCCACGGTGGTTTCCCGCTGGTGGGTACACCCGAGCAAGTGGCTGACGGTTTGTGTGCTCTGCACGAAGCCGGTTTCCGGGGAACAACCTTGTCCTTTGTGGACTATGTAAAGGAATTCCCTTATTTCCGTGATACTGTGCTGCCTTTGTTGCAGCAGCGTGGCATTCGCTAAGAGCGATTTTCTGGCTATCGGGCAGGCTTTGGCTTGCCCAGGGGGATAGCCAGTTCACGTACGCCACACAGGCAGCATCGTCCCGATGACTGTGCTGCCCATAAGATTAGAAAAGGTGAATCATGCCTGTGGAATTGGCTTCCTTGCCGACAGACCAAGCGCTATACGCGCCTGGAGTTTCTGCCGAGCAGTTCAAACTTGCTATGCGCCATCTGGGGGGTACGGCTAATGTGATTACGGTCGAACACCAGGGTCAGCGCAGCGGCCTGACCGCGACTTCGGTCACTTCGGTAGCCGCAGATCCGGCAGAGGTGCTGGTCTGCGTGAATCAAAGCTCCTCGTCCTGGCCTTTGATGCGTGATAGCGGTCTGTTTGGGGTGAATATCCTGGGTGTTGAGCAGGCGGGCATGGCTTTGCAATTTGCCGGTTTCAAAGGCGAGCAAGGCGATGCGCGTTACGCTGGACACGACTGGCTGCGTACTGAGCACGGCATCTGGCTTGCCCGACAGGCGCCCGCTGCTTTGGCCTGTCAGATTGTGGAAGTGATTGAGCGTCATAGCCACGCCTTGGTATTGGGGCGTGTGTTGCAGGTACACCATGCCGAGCAGGAACAGGATTCGCCCTTGCTGTACTGGCAAGGACGCTTTGGCCGCTTTCAGGGTCAGTAACTCGTCGGGATTGCCGTCCCTGGCCCGGGCGGCCTAGGGATTGTCTCGATGTTGCAGTGCAAGAGGCTGTGCCACACTAAGGTACAGCTTTTTTTTATCGCTTGTTGCGACGCTCATGACCACCATACTGAATCGCTATGCCCAGCTGCATTCGCAGGATGTGGACTGCGTTCAGCACTATATCTCCCAGGTTTTCTGCCCGCATAGCCTGACTTTGGCCGATACCCGTCAGCGTCTGAATGCACGCCTGTCTCTACGCCAAGGCCAGGATGTGGCCTATGGTCGTTTGCGCTATGGGGCGCAGGTGCAGATTGCGCCTCAGCCACTGGACGACTTCTATCTCTTGCAAATCCCCCTGTCGGGACAAGAGCAGATTCATACGGCGCATGGGCGTTTCGCGTCGACCTCGCGCCTGGCTTCCATCATTAGCCCGACTCAAGCCTTCAGCATGGAACATAGCCTGGAGGCCGATAAGCTGTTTGTGCGTATTGGACGTCAAGGGTTGGAGCGCCATTATCAGGATTATTTTGCGCAACCTGTGCGCGGTCCGCTGGAGTTTCAGCCCTCCATCCCGTTGGATGCGCCCGGTGGGGCCAGCTTGCGCCGTTTGCTGGACTGGCAGTTTGCCGAAGTGTCGGATGGCACCTTGTTTGATCAACCCCGTCAGGTACGCCAGTTCGAGCAGACGTTGATCTACGCTTTGTTCGAGCTGCATCAGCACAATCAACCTTCTCACAAAACAGCGGCCGTCTTGCCGCATGTTTTACGGCGTGCCCTGGACTTCATGGAAAGCCAGACCGGCCAGCCCATCACCATCGGCGATATTGCGCAGGCGGCAGGTGTCAGCGTGCGTAGCCTATATGCCGGGTTTCGGGAGCATCTAGGTGTCGCACCGATGGCGCGTTTGAAACAGATGCGTTTGAAAGCCGCCCGCCAATATTTGCAGCAAGGTGGCATGTCGGTCACCGAGGTAGCCCTGGCTTGTGGCTTTACCCACTTGGGGCAGTTCTCGGCCGACTATCGGCATAGCTATGGCGAGCGCCCCTCTGAAACATTAAGCGGCTTGAGTCGACCTCGATCCAGCGTTTAAGCACAGGCATCCGGCGCTACACTAAGGGCTCTGATTAGGAGCCCTGCATGTCCTCTGAGAATTCCTCCAGTTCCAAACCCAAACTGGCTTTGACCCTGCCCGATCTGGATGCGCAGCAAGTAGTACTGGCGCAGACCACCGTGCCCGATATGATGCTGGCCAAATACCTGGCTCATCACTTGGTTGAGGATGGAATTGCCGCTTGTGCGAACCTTGCGCCTGCTAGTTTGTCTATGTACATGTGGCAAGGGGAGTTACAGGGCGATGAGGAAATTACGCTGACTTTCAAAACCACAGTGGCCCGGCTACCGGAACTGGCAGATCGCTTGCGCGAGCAGCATCCTTACGATCTGCCTGAATTGATTGTGCTTCCGGTTGTTGGTGGTTTCACCGCTTATCTGGATTGGGCTCGCACCCAGACCCGTCCTGCCTGATCGCAGATAGCCCAGCCTAAAAAACCGGAATAGATTTGTGTCTTTGTCTTTGAAGCGTTCCCCGTTTTCTGCCCAGCGTCTTGGCGCGTGGTTTGCTGTTTTCTTTGTCCTGATGCTGGCCTGGCTGGCAATGCCGTTGACGGCGCAGGCAGAAGAAGAGTTTCTGGACCCGGAACAGGCTTTTGTGCTGACCGCGGCCATGAGCCAGCCCGACCAACTGGACATCCATTTTCAGATTGCGCCTGAATACTATATGTATCGCAAGCGTTTCGGGGTCTCGACCGAGAAGGCTGAGCATCTGGGCAGTCCCCAGCTTCCCGATGGCGAAAAGGTGTATGACCCGACCTTTGATGAAGTGATGGAGGTCTATCGAAACTCGGTCACCCTGCGCGTGCCTGTCCTGGCCGATAGCGCGATTGGTCAGGATCTGAACATTGATGTGGTCAGCCAGGGTTGCGCCGATGCTGGCCTGTGCTATTCCCCCTCAACGCAAACCTTGACCTTGATCCCGACCGGACAGGGCTGGGAAGTGGCGGGCCCTTTTGGTGTGGTGTCGGTGCCTGCGCCGGGTGAGTCCACGGCTCAGAAAACAGACACGGCAGCAACGGCTGCTACGACTACAGCCGCCACTACAGGCGGTGTCGCGTCGGCGCTGAACCTGAGTGATGTGGGCCTGGCCGATTACCTCAAGCAGGCTGGCTGGGGCCAGATTGTGCTGCTGAGCTTTGTGTTCGGCTTGCTGCTGTCCTTTACGCCTTGCGTCCTGCCGATGGTGCCGATTTTGCTGTCCATCATTGCTGGACGTAATCAGCCTGCGCCATCGCGCTGGCACGGCCTGAAAATGGCCTTTGCCTTTGTGCTGGGCTTGTCCCTGGTCTACACCCTGCTGGGCGTGGCAGCAGGCTTGCTGGGTGCGGGCTTGGCAAGCTGGTTGCAGAATCCGTGGGTCTTGGGTCTGTTCGCCCTGATTCTGGTGGTGTTGGCCTTGTCCATGTTGGACGTGTTTACGGTTCAGGCTCCGGCGGCGCTGCAAAATCGCTTGAACGAAACAATGAATCGCTTGCCGGGCGGGCAACTGGGCGGCGTATTCCTGATGGGCATGCTGTCTGCCTTGATTGTTGGCCCTTGTGTTGCGGCACCGCTGGCTGGCGTGCTGCTGTTTATCTCGCAGACGGGTGATGTGGTCCTGGGCGGCTCGGCTCTGTTTGCCTTGGCCTGGGGGTCGGGCGTCTTGTTGCTGATTGTGGGTGCGGGTTCGGGCAGTGTGTTGCCCAAGGCGGGTGCCTGGATGGAAAGCGTCAAAACCGCTTTTGGTGTGTTGCTGTTGGCGACGGCTTGGTGGATGGTCTCGCCCTTGATGTCGGGCACGATTGCCGTTTTTGGCTGGGTTGTCCTTGCCTTGTGGGCGGCTGCCTTGCTGGGAGCGTTCGGGCGCGGCACGGCTGCACGTACACCTTGGTCGGGTTTACGACAGGGTGTGGGCATGATGCTGGCGGTCTGGGCCATCATGATGATGATCAGCATTGCCCTGGGTCGTCCCAGCGTGATTCGTCCTTTGGAAGGGCTGAAATCGTCCGGTACGGTGGCCGCTGCGCAAAACAAGGTGGAGTTTCAGCGCGTGCTGACGCTGCAGGAGCTGGAGGAGCGCCTGGCCAAGGCTACTCGTCCCGTGATGTTGGACTTCTACGCAGACTGGTGTGTGTCCTGCATTGAAATGGAGAACTTCACCTTTAGTGATCCCTCTGTTGCGCAACGCATGGCGCAGTTTGAATTGCTGCAGGTGGATGTCACCGCCAATACGCCAGAGGATCGTGAACTGCTCAAACATTTCCGCCTGTTCGGCCCTCCCGGCATCATGTTTTTTGATTCCAAGGGGAAACAATTGGAACAACTGCGCGTGATCGGTTTTCAGGATGCCAGTCGCTTCTCCACGGTGCTCGACGAGGCTTTGGCCGGTGCCTGACGTTTCTGATTTGCCCGAAACCGGGCTTATCAGGGTCTAACAGACGGTACATCGTCGCGTACACACAACAAAAAACGCAGCTCACGGGCTGCGTTTTTTGCATTCTGATTGATATGAATCAGCAGTTCTGTTCGCGCATCAGCTTGGCCGCTTCGATGGCGAAATAGGTCAGAATGCCATCGCCACCAGCCCGTTTGAAGGCCAGCAGAGACTCCATCATGACCTTGTCGTGATCGAGCCAACCGTTCTGGGCAGCGGCCTTGATCATCGCGTACTCGCCACTGACTTGGTAGGCGTAGGTCGGCATGCCAAAGGCGTCTTTCACGTCGCGCAGGATGTCCAGGTAAGGCAGGCCAGGTTTGACCATGACCATATCGGCGCCTTCACGGATGTCGGCGGCCACCTCACGCAGAGCTTCGTTACGGTTGGCGGGATCCATCTGATAGGTGTTCTTGTTGGAACGCCCCAGATTGGCAGCCGAACCCACCGCGTCGCGGAAGGGGCCATAGAAGGCACTGGCGTACTTGGCCGAGTACGCCATGATGCGGGTGTGGATGAACTGGTCCTTGTCCAAAGCGGCGCGGATGGAGCCGATACGGCCGTCCATCATATCGCTGGGGGCCACAATATCCACGCCCGCCTGAGCTTGGGTCTGGGCCTGACGGATCAGCATGGCAACGGTTTCTTCGTTCAGGATGTGGCCGTCATTGTCCAAAATGCCGTCCTGGCCGTGGCTGGTGTAGGGGTCCAGCGCCACGTCAGTGAGTACGCCCAGCTCTGGGAATTGCTGCTTGAGCATGCCCACGACGCGGGGAATCAGGCCGCTGGGGTTGGCGGCTTCGCTGCCATCCGGCGTTTTCAGGGACGGGTCGATGGAAGGGAACAGGGACAGCACAGGGATGCCCAGCTCCAGACACTGTTCGGCCACGCGCATCAGTTCGTCTGGCGAATAGCGCATGACGCCTGGCATGGAGCCGACTTGCTCCTGAACTTTCTCGCCTTCACGCACAAAGACCGGGTAGATCAGGTCGTCTGTGGACAGGCGGTTTTCGCGCACCAGACGGCGGGAAAACTCGTCGCGGCGGTTACGGCGCAAGCGAGTATTAGGAAAGTCGGCAGGAGGAATAAAACGAGTCATGGAACAACCTTCGGAGAAATCCAGTTTTCGATGCATTCGGTCGCTTCGGGCAAACCGATACGATCAGTGGAAGAGAAGGGCAGCGCATGCAGGGCGCCAATTTCTCGGAGCTGGCGACGCACTTCGGCCACCGCCTTGATGCGTTGACCATAAGGCAGTTTGTCGGCTTTGGTCAAAAGCGCCAGTACGGGTTTGCCGGTAGGCGCAATCCAATCGGCCAGACGCATATCCAGGTCGGTCACGCCGCGTCGGATGTCGATTAGCAACACAATGCCGGCAATCGAGGGGCGGGTGGCCAGGTAATCGCCCAGAATTTCGGCCCAGTCCTGCTTTTCGTGGCGGGCCACGGCAGCGTAGCCATAGCCGGGCAAGTCCACCAGGTGGCCCAGAAAGTCGCCTGGCGAGAGCGGATCGGGAATACCGAACATATTGATCAGGCGTGTTCGTCCCGGCGTCTTACTGGAAAAAGCCAGTTTTCGTTGGTTGGCCAATACGTTGATGGCGGAGGATTTGCCCGCATTGGAGCGCCCCACAAAACAGACCTCGGGAGGTCCGGGAGGGGGCAGCTGATCGATCTGAGCAGCTGAAATCGTGAAGTGAGCGCGGTGCAGTATCGACATGGTTGCAGCGTAATTCCATATTGGTTCAGCGCCTATTGTATAATCTCTCGATTTGAAACAGTAATGTCGTAGTCCACTGGGTACTGACCAGCGGCTTACGGTGGCTTTTGCGGGGCGCATGCGGCACCCCGATTGATTCGCGATTATCGAGGTCCAAATGAAGCGTGCGCTTTCCCGAGTCGTTATCGCAAGCAGCCTGACGATGGCTTGCTCTGTGGTTTTTACCGCTAACGTGGCCCATGCAGCTGGTCTGCCCAAGCCAGATGCCGCCAAAGGCGAGCAGCTCTACCTGCAAGGTGAGATGTCGCGTGGCGTGCTGGCCTGTGTGACCTGTCACGGGGATGGCGGCAACAGTATTATTCCGGTCAACCCGTCGCTGGCTCACCAGCCGTACGAGTACCTGGTCAAGCAGCTACACGATTTCCGTGCCAAGGATGAAAAGTCCCTTCCTTCTCGTCGTGGCCCTGAGGGCGCCAACAGCCTGATGACAGCCATTGCTGCGGGCATGACCGAAGAAGATATGAAGAACGTGGCGTTTTACCTGTCCCAACAGCCTGTGAACTGGGATCAGGCTGCTAACGCCACTAAAGAAGACACCATGGAACGCGGCCAGAAGATTTGGCGCGGTGGTTTGCCCGAGCGTGGTGTTCCTGCCTGTGCCGCTTGCCACTCGCCTGATGGTGCTGGCATGCCAGGACAATATCCTCGTCTGGCCGGTCAGCACCCTGGCTACATTGTTGAACAGCTCAAACTGTTCCGTAGCAGTGACCGTGCCAATAGTGCTGAAATGCACGACATTGCCGATCGCATGTCGGATGCTGACATTGCCGCCGTGTCGGATTTCGCCGCTGGCCTGCGTTAATCAGTCCAAGGGGGCCAATGGCCCCCTGACTGCCTAGAGCCTGACATTCACCTTGTGGCCCCAGCTTCCTTTGATGGTTGTGGCGGTTTGGGTGCCTTAACACCGGGCGGTGCCGATTTGGGCCGGGTCTTGTGTTGGTATTTTGTCCAGTCATCGAACTTGTGGCACTTTCAGTGCTCAAAGTCTGGATGTTTCCGGTGAACCCCACCCACCTCCTAAGCTAGCCTTTGTGAAAAAAGTATCCTCTGTGCGTCGCTTTGCGGCCGATTTCCTGGAATTGCTCGGTTCGATGCGCTTTGCCATCAGCTTGCTGATGTTCATTTGCGTAGCCAGCCTGATCGGGACTGTTCTGGCGCAAAACCAGCCCGCTAATACGTATATCGATCAGTTCGGCCCCTACTGGTTTGAATTGTTCGATCACTTCTCGATCTGGTCCATCTACAACAGTGGATGGTTCATGGTCATTATGACGTTTCTGGTGGTCTCGACCACGCTGTGCGTTATCCGCAATGCCCCCAAGATGATCCGCGAAATGCGCACCTTCAAGGAGCACGTGCGCGGTGGCAGTCTCAAAGCCTTTCCCCATCGTGTGGAACTGGAAAGTGCCGGTGCCCCCGAACACAACCGGGAGCAGGTTCAAGGTTGGTTGCAGTCCCAAGGTTATGCGGTACGCGTGCGCAAGGACGACGATGGCAGCATGATGATGGCGGCCAAAAAAGGCAGCGCCAACAAGCTGGGTTACATCTTTGCTCATCTGGCCATCGTGGTGATCTGTGTGGGCGGTCTGCTCGACAGCGAATTGCCCGTGCGCCTGCAAGTGTGGCTGGGCGGCAAGCAGCCCATTACAGAAAACATATTGATTTCCCAAGTGCCCGAGTCGGGTCGACTGGGATTGGGCAACCCCAGCTTTCGCGCCAATATGCTGGTGCCTGAAGGTGCCCGTACCGCGACTGCCGTGATCAATTCTGGTGAAGGCGTCCTGATTCAACCTTTGCCTTTTGCACTGGAGCTCAAGCGCTTCCTGGTGGAGTATTACTCCACTGGCATGCCCAGCAGCTTCAAGAGCGAAGTGGAAGTAACCGATCCTGTCACGGGTGATACCTTTGAGCGCACGATCGAGGTGAACGAGCCTTTGCGTTACAAGGGCGTGACGGTTTACCAGTCCGGCTTTGATGATGGTGGCAGTATTCTCAGCTTGAAGGGCTATCCTTTGGTAGGCCCTGGCTCCAAGACGTTTGCTCTGAGTGGCAAGGTGGGCGAGACCGTAGGCATCGCGGCTCAGGAAAGTCCCAATGAACATGCTTTGACGGTGCAACTGACTGAGTTGCGGCCTATCAATGTGGAAAACCTGACCGAGGGTGACCCTCAGCCCAAGGCCATGATTGAACACGTGGCCGCGGTTACCGGTAGCGCAGCCAACAAGAAAGATCAGAACTTGAAAAATGTTGGCCCCAGCGTGAACTATCGCCTGATCGACGACCAGGGCCAGTCCCGCGAGTTTGTGAACTACATGTTGCCAGTGGAGTTGGACGGCACTCTGGTGTTTCTGGCCGGGATGCGTTTTTCGCCCGCCGAACCGTTCCGTTACGTGCGTTTCCCGGCTGACGACAAGGGTTCCTTGAAAGAATTCATGGATTTGCGGGCGGCGACACAGAACGAGGCCCTGGTAAACCAGGCGGCCGAGCGTTTTGCCGAACGTAATTCTTCTTCGCCCGAGCAAAAAGAGCTGATGCTCTCGGCTTCCCGAACCGCTTTGCAGACTTTTGTGCGTGCCGGTTTTGATGGCCTGATCAGCCGTGTCCCCGAGGCCGAGCGCGAGCGTATCCTGAGTTTTGCAATTCCCATGATTCAGTTCACACTATCGGAATTGCGTGATTTGGTCAGACAGCAACAAGGCTTGCCGGAGCTGGATTACAGTCAGGAAAATAACGATGCCAATCGTTGGATTCAGTCTGCTGTTCTGGCCTTTGCCAATCTACCCGATTACCCGGCACCCGTTATGTTGACCTTGGACAGTTTTGAGCAAGTTCAGGCCAGCGTATTTCAGGTGGCGCGCAGCCCAGGCATGTACATTGTGTACTTGGGTTGCTTGTTTCTGATTATTGGCGTGTTCTCGATGTTCTATATTCGGGATCGCCGTGTGTGGGTGTGGATTCGCCCTCACAAGCTAGGCAGCAGCGTAATGGCTGCCATGACATCCCAACGTCGCAACTTGGACTTTAACCTCGAGTTTGATCGCCTGAAAGCGGCGTTCAACCGGCTATCTGTCTGACAAGGTGTAGCAACTATGGCGCAGACCCTTTCTTCGGCCACTCCAACGATGTGGCAAGACAATATCGCATCCAGTGGTGACCGGCGCGGTATCCGTGGCCGTCCGGACTGGACGGATGTGCTGTTTCTGGTGGTACTGGCTTTGGGTGCGGCGTATGCGCTCAATGTGTACAGCACCAGCATGGATTACTACGAGAAGATCATTCTGGTGGCTTTTGTCCCCTTTGTGGCCTGGCTAGGGTGGTTGTGGCGTCCGCTGCGTACCTTGCTGGTGCTCTCGGGTTTGACGGCTTTGCTGGCAGTCTGGCTGTATAGCACGGGTGAGGGTCTGGGTACCGGAGATATTGAAAAGGCCGATTCGGTATTTCTGCTGAAGTATTTGTTCTCGTCCCAGTCCGCTATTTTGTGGATGTGTGCGCTGTTCATTCTGGGCACAGTCATGTACTGGGCTGGTTTTTTCAGCAATACGGCCGCCTGGATGGGTTCGGGTCTGACTTGGGCGGCTGTGTATGCTGGCACGACAGGCTTGTTGGTACGCTGGCGCGAAGGTCACTTGCTCGGCCCGGACATTGGCCATATTCCAGTCAGTAATCTGTATGAAGTGTTTGTCTTGCTGGCGCTGATTACGGCCTTGTTTTATCTGTATTACGAACGTCGTTACAACACCCGTGCCTTGGGTGGCTTTGTGTTGTTGGCGATCAGCTCGTTGGTTATTTTCCTGCTGTGGTATTCCTTCACGCGTGATGCGCATCAGATCCAGCCTTTGGTGCCTGCGCTGAAAAGCTGGTGGATGAAGTTGCACGTGCCGGCCAACTTTATTGGTTACGGTACCTTCTCCTTGGCTGCCATGGTGGGCTTTGCCTATCTGGTTAAGGAAAATGGTGAGACACGTTCGCGTGCCAAGCTGATACCAGTGTTTTTGCTGGGCGCCATTCTATGTGCCGAGCCCATGATTTTTGGCTCGCGGGAGTTGTCACCGACCTGGATGCTGTATTTCGGTATCGGTAGTGTGATGGTGGGTACGATTTTGTATTTCCGTGGTCCGATTTCGCGCAAACTGCCTTCCTTGGAAGTGCTCGATGACATCATGTACCGCGCGATTGCAGTGGGTTTTGCCTTCTTTACGGTGGCGACGGTGTTGGGGGCGTTGTGGGCCGCTGATGCCTGGGGTACGTACTGGCAGTGGGACCCGAAAGAGACCTGGGCCTTGATTGTGTGGCTGAACTATGCGGCCTGGTTGCACTTGCGTTTGCTCAAGGGCCTGCGTGGCACGATGGCGGCGTATTGGGCGCTGGCTGGTTTGTTGATTACCAGCTTTGCATTCCTGGGCGTGAATATGTTCTTGTCGGGGCTGCATTCCTACGGGGAGCTGTAAGTCTTTTTGCTGTTCTGGGGCTGGGGGATTGGTTTCAGAATGCCTGGTTGAAAATGGAAAACCCGAGTTTGGCTGGATGCCGGAC
Source organism: Alcaligenes sp. (assembly GCF_050255915.1). Taxonomy (NCBI): domain Bacteria; kingdom Pseudomonadati; phylum Pseudomonadota; class Betaproteobacteria; order Burkholderiales; family Alcaligenaceae; genus Alcaligenes; species Alcaligenes sp. The sequence continues at coordinate 254 of NZ_JBFWIQ010000002.1, read as the reverse complement.
TCGGGTTTTTTGCCGCTGGAGCGTCCCAAGTCTCGGCACCCTCGACAACAAAGGGGGCAGCAAGCCGAAGGCGTAGCGTGGGGGGACCGCTATTTGCTTGTTTTTTTGGTGGACCTTGAGCGGTGTTTTTTGGGGTGGCATAGGCGCCGGAAGACGCCGCTGGTGTGCGGGTCAGCGTGTCGGGGCTTGAGCGCTGCCGGTGCTGCGCACCGGTACCCTTGTCGAAGTATGGCTACGGGCGCACCGTTAACTTG
>NZ_JBFWIQ010000001.1:124088-505241 GCF_050255915.1 Alcaligenes sp. | reverse complement strand
GAGCAGAACCTAGAACTTTAACACAGAATTTTCTGATTTGTCAAGCTCCGGGTTTTACACCGTGTCAGTTACCTGACCAGTCATTCAAGCTTCGGTGCGGGCCTCTTGGCCAAGGCGGTGAAACTTGCCTAACTGCTCTCTGCGGCGCTTCCGGGAAAACCCTGTGTGTGCTGCAGCGAGAAAAGAACTATAGCACGATGATTTTCCGCCTTGCAAGCCTTCTTTGACATTTTTCTGGATATTTGAGGAGGAAAAATTCTGCAGAACGATGTAGCCGATTGATAACTATGAAGAATAACTATAAAAATAATTTTTTGATTAACTTCGAATTTTTGCCTACGGGCGGAAGACTTCAGCCCTCTACAGAGCAAAACATGGACTGACCGCTGTTTTCCTCAAAGAAATTCGTCAGATCATCCCCCCCACCCTCTGATAACTCTCCCTCCATATAGATAGGAGGGGAAATTCCTTCCCAAAATAGTCGTCTGTCGATGGATCGGCTGACTGACTGACTGACTGACTGACTGACTGACTGACTGACTGACTGACTGACTGACTGACTGACTGGATGGTTAGATGGTTGGATGGTTGGATGGTTGGATGGTTGGATGGTTGGATGGTTGGATGGTTGGATGGTTGGATAGTTGGATGGTTGGATGGTTGGCAAACAGGCTAGCGGCGGTAAACACACAGCGCCATGCCCTCGCCCCAAATCAAGAGTGTCTCTATATAGATAGGCGGTTGAGTGGCCTCCAAGATCGAGCACGATGCAGAGCTGTTAGCCGCTCGGGGCCCCGGTACGGGGTGTTGGGGCGAGTCAGACGACTTGCCGCAGTCGGAGTCACCATCGGGGATGCAAGCAGTCTGCTGTTTGAGCCCAAGGTTTGTGATTGGTCCGGGGGACCAATCACTGGGCGAGTTCAGACTGCGCCCTGATAGTGGCTCTGACAAGGGGACCGGCGCGTAGTCCGCCCCATCACCCCGTACCGGGGCCCTGAGCGGCGTCCTACATAGAGCGGCTAGAACCACATCCACCCCAAAGCAGCCTCCTGAACAAAGACAAGCAAAGCATTCATCACCCCTAAACACTCTATATAGTCATAAAGGCATAGCAGCCTCACTGACTTGGCCCTACACTAGCTCGGAACAGATATTCCTTTAGCGAAACTAACTATGCATGAAGACATCCTGATTAACGTCACTCCGTTTGAAACCCGTGTTGCCCTGGTCGAGCAAGGTGCTGTCCAGGAGATTCATATCGAGCGCAGCATCCAACGCGGCTATGTGGGGAACGTGTATCTGGGAAAAGTGGCTCGGGTTTTACCCGGCATGCAAAGTGCCTTTATTGATATAGGGCTGGAACGCGCGGCATTTATCCACGTGGCCGACTTGCGCCAGAATCGCGCCGAGCGCAATCAAGGTAGTGCGACCACACCAATTGAAAAGCTCCTGTTCGAAGGCCAGTCTTTATTAGTACAAGTCATCAAGGATCCTTTGGGCACCAAAGGCGCTCGTGTCTCGACGCAGATCAGCATTGCTGGCCGCATGCTGGTGTATCTGCCTTTTGATCCTCATATTGGTGTGTCGCAACGCATTGGTTCGGATGCTGACCGGATCGAGCTGCGCGAACGCGTCAGCCGTCTGATGCCCAAGGATGAAAAAGGCGGTTTTATCGTACGGACTCAAGCCGAATGCGCAACCGATGAAGAGATCAGTGCAGACCAGCTATACCTGCGCACCTTATGGACCCGTATTCAAGAGCGTATCCGCGAGCAAGGCGCCCCCTCTGTGCTTTATACGGACTTGAACCTGGCGCAGCGTGTTTTGCGCGATATGGTCACACCCAACACCCAGTCCATCGTGGTGGATTCGCGCACGGTCGTGCAAGAGATGAAGGAATGGGCACAGATTTATACGCCATCCGTGCTGGAGCGCATTAATCATCACAAAGGCAGCCGCGCCTTGTTCGATACCGCCCATGTCGATGAAGAGATCAACCGCGCCTTGTCACGTCGAGTGGATCTGAAATCGGGGGGTTACTTGATTATCGATCAGACCGAAGCTCTGACGACGGTAGATGTGAATACAGGTGGTTTTGTCGGCGGCCGCAACTTCGACGACACGATTTTCAAGACTAACCTGGAAGCAGCGATTGCCCTGGCCCGCCAACTGCGCCTACGCAATCTGGGTGGCATCATCATTCTGGACTTTATTGATATGGACGACCCCACTCACCGGGAGTCTGTCTTGCAAGAGCTGCAAAAAGCACTGGCCAAAGATCGTACTCGTGTGACGATCAATGGCTTTAGCCAGTTAGGTTTGGTGGAGATGACACGCAAACGCACGCGTGATTCCTTGGCGCACCAACTGTGTGAGCCCTGCCCCACCTGCCAATCGCGTGGTTCCGTACGTACGGCCCGTACCGTCTGCTATGAAATCCTGCGCGAAGTGCTGCGCGAGGCCAAGCAGTTCAACCCTAAAGAGTTCCGTATTCTGGCGGCTCAGGAAGTGGTGGATCTGTTTCTGGAAGAAGAAAGCCAGCATTTGGCCGTGGCGGGCGACTTTATCGGCAAGCCTATCTCCCTGGAAGTAGACCCGCACTACTCCCAGGAACAGTACGACATTATCTTGCTGTAAGTGCTCTGCTTTGGGATTGGCTGGGTAGCCAATCCCCTTCATCCCTTATCGCACGGCAAGATCTCTGCAGTCTGCAAGCAGGTATCACTCAATAGCGGTTTGGACTCAGTTGGCCAGCTCAATAGAACAAATCAAACAAATAGAGCAAAGCGCTTTATGTGCGCCATGAGTGGTTTGTCATAAAAGGCATCAACAAACACACCACTACACCCAGGCTAACGCTGTATTACAGCTCACTCGCGCGAGCATCGACACACACAAAGCCCAGACACACATGCAGAGGCAGTCAAGCAAACGGTATCTGGCAACTAACAGCCAGAAAACAAGCCCGTAGCCTATTCCGCAACCTGATGACGAATAACATTAAAGCCCTCTGACTGCTGCGGTGCTACAAAATAGCGGCTGAACAAATCAAACTGCGCTTCAGTTGCTTCAAAGGGATGTTCCCCACGGGCATTACGGGCATGCAAACGCGCTTTGCACACAGCATCAGCCACATCCAGATAATGCAGTTCGTGAGCCACGCCCGCGTTTTCAATCAACTCCCGCGCCCAAGCTCGTGTTGCCAGCGTGTTGGAGGGAAAATCCAGCACCACGGATACCCCGGCCTGCAACAGACCCGTAATATGCGGTGCCATGGCGGTACGCAACAAGCCGGAACAACGAGCGTAATCCTCCAAAGACCCAATTTGACTGGGATACAAGCTAGCCAGCCAAAAGTCTTCGCTGATCAGGACTGTCTTTGACTGCTCGGACAGTTTCTTGGCGAAGGTGGATTTGCCCGCCGCAATCTTGCCGCAAATCAGATAGAGCATTGTTGCCGTCACGGCGGTCTGTTTGACTTGGGTTGTAGAGGCAGAATCCATCATCTCTCTTATTAGAAGCAACTAAAAACAATAAACCCGCCTGAAAAGACGGGTCAAAAGCAGGTTTGTCCTGCCGTTTGGGCACCTCACGTATTGGAAGTGCCTCGTTGCGCAACGCTTGAACTATTACAGCGGTGCAACGGGGACAAAATCATCTTCGGGCAACACCTCTTTGGGCGCATCATCAGGATTGCACACGCCCGGAGCACGAATAGAGGTGAAGATTTCCTTGATTTCTTTTTTTACATCGGCACGGTAACTATAGACCTTGGCATCTACCCACCCCTTTTGCATCAAGGTCAGATCAATCAAAATACTGTTATCCCAACCCGCCCCCGGCTCCAGTTCATAACGCAAGGTGCCGTAGCTGGCCTGCCCCGGTTCCATCTTGAACACAGCGGCTTTGCCACACTCTGCCTGGTGCTTGAACAAGGCACGCTGAATGCTCACAAAATCCATATTGATGCGTCGCTCAGTCTTGAAAAAACTGGATCGACGCAAATCCTGTTCCCGCAATTCTGCATTCTGCTTGGCACATCCTGCCAACACAGCCAGCCCGGCCAGCGCAAGAATGATCTTCTTCATGATGTTCCTTATCGTGCAGCCTGAAGCCGCTTATTCGTTGAACTGAAACTGCATTTGGTAGAACCCGGCATACACACCATTGCGGGCCAGCAATTCGTCGTGACTGCCCTGCTCAATAATCCGCCCCTCATCCAGCACCAGGATTTGATCGGCATTTTGTACGGTAGACAGGCGATGAGCAATCACCAAGGTACTGCGCCCCTTCATCAAGGTTTCCAGAGACATCTGAACCTGACGCTCGGATTCGTTATCCAAGGCGGAGGTTGCTTCATCCAGAATCAAGATGGGTGCATTTTTTATCAGGGCGCGAGCAATGGCCAAGCGCTGACGTTGGCCGCCTGACAGGAAGTTGGCGTTCTCGCCAACCATCGTATCCAGGCCTTGAGGCAAACCCTCTACAAACTCACGCAGATTGGCTGCTTCCAGGGCCTCCCAGATACGCTCCGGTGAGACCTCGGCTCCCGCGCCATAAGCCACGTTTTGGCCGATCGTCGCCTCAAACAGCACCACATCCTGGCTGACCAAAGAAATCTGGCTACGCAAGCTGCGCAACGTCAGCTCTTCCGAGGGGATACCATCGACCCGCAACTGCCCGCTGCTTGGAATTAGAAAGCGCGGCACCATATTGGCCAGCGTGGTCTTGCCACTGCCGGAACGACCAACCAGCGCAATGGTCTGGCCGGGCTGCACCGCAAAACTGACCTCAGACAAGGTGTCGCGATGGGCGTTAGGGAAACGGTGAGAGACCGCATCAAATTCGATATGGCCACGAACGGGCTGCTTGAACTCCCGTGTTCCTGTGTCAGGCTCCGGATCCTGATCAACCAGCTTGAACACGCTTTCTGCCGCTACCAACATGCGCTGCATGGTGCCCGTAATATTGGTCAAACGCTTGATAGGGTCAAAAATCTGCCCCAAAGCAGCCATGAACGCCGCAAAACTACCGATAGTCAGTGTGCCGGTATTGGCCTGATACAAAGCCACAAAAATCACCCCGGCCACAGCGATGGACACAAACAACTGCGTAATGGGCGACAAGGCCGCATCCGCAGAAGCGGCGCGCATGGCAAAACGGCGCAGGCGCGCGCTCACGTACATGAAACGTGTGTTTTCACGCTCGTAGCCGTCAAACAGCTTGATGACACGCTGAGCATCAATGGCTTCGCTGACCACGCGGGTCAGCTCGGCGTTCATATTCACCGTATCGCGGTTAATGCGGCGCAAGCGACGCGACACCATCTTGGCAACAAAGACCGACGCGGGCATCACCAAAAACACGATGACCGTTAATTGCCAGGACATATAGAGCAAGACGCCCAGCAAGGCAATCACTGTCAGGGTTTCACGCACCACGACCGTGACCACCTCGGTAGCCACCCCGGTCATGGTGCCAGCATCAATCGTAAAACGGTTCAGCAAACGCCCCGTATCCCCTTGCTTGAACTCCGAGTCGGACAATCCCAGCAAGCGGGAGAACATGTCGCCACGTAAAGTCAGCAACATTTTGTTGGCGATCCAGGCAAACAGATAGGAGCTACCGTAACTGGTCACACCCCGCACAAACATCAGTCCGATCACGGCCAGCGGAATGGACCACATGTAATCAGGCTTGGCACCGGTAAAGCCATCGTCCAGCAACGGCTTCATGATCACCGCCAGCACCGGCTGGGTAGCCGAGGACAGACTGACCAGGATCAATGCCAACACCGCCACCTTCCAATAAGGCAGCAAACGGCTGTAAATGCGCCTCCAGAGATCGGATTTGACGGGATCGTGCCCAGCAGGCTTGATTTTGGTTTCTATGGCGTTGGACAACGAGGACACCCTATATACTATCTAATTGTGTTTATTCTAACGCTCATTGCCTGAATCGAGCGTCCCCGCTTTGGTTCGTTCTGCCTCGTTGTCCCTGTTCATGTCTGATCCCTCTGCCCTTTACCTACGATTGCCTAATTGGCTAGGCGATGCATGCATGAGCCTGCCGTGTTTACAGGCTCTGCTCGATACCGGTTTGCCCGTTGTGGTTTGCGCCCGTCCCTGGGCCCGCGAGCTGCTGTCGGCGTACCCTTTGCATGGCTTCATCCCCATGAGCAGCCACTGGCACCAGGATGCCAAAGCCATACGCCGCTATCGTCGCCAGCACGGCCATCGCCATGCGTATGGCCTGCTGCTGCCTGATTCGCTTAGCAGTGCGCTCAGCTTCAAACTGGCTGGCCTGCCAGCCTGCGGTTATCGGGACGACGGCCGTAGCCTTTTATTACGTTGGCCTTTAAATAAGCCGCAAAAGCGGTTGCACGCGGTGCAATCCTGGTTCTATATTGTTCAACAGGCTTTGAAGCTGTGGAATTTGAACCCGGCAGCCGAACAAGCCCCAGCCACCCTGGATTTGACGCTCAGCCCCCTGCAACGGCAAGAAGGCGACAACAGTTTGCGCCAAGCCGCCCTGCGCCCCGGTGACTATATTCTGATCGCCCCTACTGCAACGGGACTGCACAAAGGCCGCGTCAAAGTCTGGCCCTATTTCGACCAACTGACCCGACATCTGCAAGCCCAAGGCAAAACCGTCATTATGTGTCCTCCGCCCAACGAGCATGAGGCTGCCCTGCACAATGCGCCCAGCGCACGTTGTCTGCCGCCCCTACCCTTAGGGGCGTTTGCACGGCTTTGCCAACAGGCGCAGTGGGTAGTTTGCAATGACTCTGGCGTCTCCCATGTCGCCGCGGCCATCAAGGCGCAGCAGCTGACCTTATGTGGCGTCACCAACCCACAAGACACGGGCCCCTGGTCACCACGGGCGATCTGCCTGGGACGTGATGGCCAATGGCCTACGCTGAACGAAGTGGTGCAAGTGTTGGAGTCAGAACAGGAGCACCCATGAGCGTATCGAGCATCCTGACCAGCCTGGTCATTCCATTGAACTTGTTTGCAGCCCTATTACTTCTGGCAGTGTTGCTGTTTATCTTGCGCCAGCGTAAAACGGCTGCCGCCCTGGCCTTGGCCGGACTGCTCTGGACCGGTGCCTGGTCCCTGCCCGCCACCAGCCTGTATGCCGGTGGGTATCTGGAAAAAATGTATCCCTACCAGCCTGCTGAACAGGTGATGCAGGCCGATGCCATTGTGGTTCTAGGTGGCCACACTGCCCAAAACCGCAGTAATTGGTTCTTACCACAGACAGCCCAAAAGACATCGGCACGCGTAGAACGGGCGGCTGATCTGTATAAGGCAGGACGTGCGCCTTACATCGTCTTGTCGGGAGCAGCGCTGGACGGCGGCATCAGCGAGGCCAAGGTCATGGCCAACACCCTGAACAACCTGAATGTCCCCACCTCGGCCCTGCTGATGGAAAACGACAGCCTGACCACTCAACAAAATGGCGAATATACGGCCAAGCTGTTGCAAGAAAAGCAGGCCAAGCATGTCCTGCTGGTGACTTCAGCCTTGCACCTGCCACGTGCCATGGCCATTTTCCGCAAGCAAGGGGTTGATGTGATTCCAGCCGGTGCAGCCCCACAGTTAACGGTTCCGAACAGTCCCGGGTTTTCCAGGTGGAAACCCAATCTGATGGCCCTGCAGTCCAGCCGCTCCATCATTAAAGAATATGTCGGGATTCTGGTGTATTGGTCCCGAGGCTGGGCATGATTTGTCGCTCCGAATGCGGGGCCTGCTGTATCGCCCCCTCGATTTCCAGCCCTATCCCCGGCATGCCCCACGGCAAGCCAGCCGGTGTGCCCTGTATCCAGTTGGATGAGCAACTGCGCTGCCGGATTTTCGGCCAGCCCGAACGGCCTGCCTGTTGCTCTGGTTTACAGGCCTCGCCTGAAATGTGTGGCACCAAGCGCGAAGAAGCCTTGCTCTGGCTGGCAGAGTTGGAAACGCTGACAGCCCCCCAGCCCTAACGAGCGAGATAAAAAAAAGAGGTGTTCTGAAATACACTCAAAACGCCTCTTTGTATACACCCTTAATAAGCTGACGCTGACAGCGCCCGCGCTTTCAAATAGGCCTGATAGGTATCTACTGAAAAGCGTTGCGCGTCAAACCGCTTCTCTGCCCGCTTCCTGGCCCGTCTGCCCACCGTTTGCAAGCAATACTTCTGACACAGCATGTCTCGCACATGCGCTTCAATGGCCTCGACATCACCGCAAGGCACCACCCAGCCTTCATGCAAGTGTTCAATACTTTCAGGCAAGCCACCGGCATTGGAAATCAGAACTGGCAGCCCCAGTGCTAGGGACTCGTAACACGCGTAGGAGGCAGATTCTTTATAAGACAGCACAAAACCCACATCACATGCAGCCAACACCGAACGTACATCCTTGACCAATCCAGGAAAGAGCACTTGTTCGGCGCAACCCAAAGCCTGCACTTTTTCGCAGACGGCGGCGGCTGGCGGATCCCCCGCCACCACCACCCGGACTCGCTGTTTCAGCTCTGGTTCCAGACGAGCAACCGCCTCCACCAGCAGCAACCAGCCTTTTTCCAGATCGGTACCACCTACCGAGCCCAGCACCAGACAATTGTCAGGCAAAGTCGAGCCGAAGAGCGTCTGACGTGCGGCCCACTTTTCCTGCGGGCTCACTGGACAATAATGCTCCAGGTCCAGGCCGTGATAAATACGTTCCACATTGCAACGTCGGTAATCGGAATTAGCCAGTTGCCGCGCCACATAATCGCTAACGGCAATACAAAGATCCGTCCCAAAGCGCGCCCGCAAGCGGTTACCCACGCTATGGAGACGGTTGGTATTGTGTTTGGTCCAGATAATGACCGGAGGATTAGGCAGCGTTTTACAAGCGATCATGACATGGCGGTGATCGGTGCTGCCATTGCAATGCACGATATCAAAAGCCTCACGCTGCAAAAAACGGCGCAAACTCCATATCTCTGATAACGCCGTCCCGATACGGGCGGTGTACAGGCCCGGCAACACTCTGACGCCAGGTACCTGCAAAGCTTCACGATACAGTCGGCCTGTTGCCGGGACCGCCAGAGTGAAATCACACTGATGAGCCAGCCCACGCAACAAACCCAAAATATAGGTAACATGGCCTCCGCCATTACCGTGATGAATATCAGTGATCAGGACCTTCAAAACTCGCTCCGTCAGCGGCTATGAATGACAGGCAAATGCTCTGGCCGAGCATCTACGGGTCACAAAGTGTATCCGCTATTGCGCAAGCTGAACAATGACTGAACAGCAGTTTTGAAAATTTAATACCAATAACAAAGAAAACAGCGTTTTAAGCTTGGCGGCGAAGCAACACTTTTTGGTACAGCTCCTGATAACGACTTGCCACCGCAGGCCAACTGAACTGGGCCAGCAATTCCCGAGAGTTCTCGACCAGATTACGGGCCATCACCGGATCCTTGCTGATTTTCTCAATCGCTTGGGCCAGTTCCTGGGCATCTTCCGGATGGCTGAGCAGCAAGGCGTGATAACCACCCTGCACATATTGGGCAAAGCCGCACCACGGCGCCGGACTTAGGACGACCGGCAAACCATAGGACATGGCTTCCAGCGGTGCCATGCCAAAGCTGTCATTCAGGGTGGGATGCACGTAAATATCGGCAGCACGATAAAAGGGTTCGACGTTCGAGGTCTCGCCTTGCAAGATGACACGATCCTGCATATTCAGAGACTGCAACTGTTGGCGCATCTGATCTCGCAGGCCAGGTTTTCCACCCACCACCAACAGGCGGTAATGAGATGGCAATTTCGCCAAGGCCTCCAGCACCGTACTCAAGCCTTTGCGCAGGGGATTGCGCGCCACCAGCAGACAGACGACCTGCTCCTTGGTGAAACCCAAGGACTCACGCACTTTGGTACGCTCTTCCCCTTGCAAATCGGCTTGCGGCAAGGCCACGCCAGGAGCGATAACCGGATAATCGTGCACGCTGCCATAGGCTTGCTGCAATTGTTCGGCAATCAAGCCTGAAACGGCGACAACGGCATGAGGACCGGGCCGCAAACGGCGTTTTTCCAGACCCAGATAGCCCCAGACACGCGGGCTGAAGTAGGAACCCAGCTTTTTAAGCCAGGGCAAGGGTCGCACCCGCCAGTTGAAACGCACGGGGGTGACATGAACCACTTCCACGTCCCCGCACCACCCGTTCATGTGCGAATGCACAATATCAAAACCTTGGGCCGTGGCCTTGGCCGCCTTGCGGGCGAACAGGATGCCGCGTATCCAGCCAGGCCAGTGCGACCAATGACGGATAGGCACGTAGGCCAGCTTCAAGTCGCAACGACTGTCATACTCACGCGCAAACACGGTAATTTCGTGCTTTTCGGCCAGTTCACGCATCAGCTCCACGCCATAGGCCTCGGCACCGCCAAAGCGGTTACCAAAACGATCGACCACAAAAGCAATGCGTAAACGCTCGGCAATCGCAGCAGGCGTGTCGTGGATTTGATCTGAATTCATGAGCGGGAAACCGTACGGCGCTTGTCTTCCAGGCGTGTCACGCACTTTTGCACAAAGCGCAAAATATTGGTGGAACGCGAGACCGTCACGCGGGGCAGATCAAACAAGTCATCGTCCGAACGCGCCAGGCCACGATTGGTGGTGGTGGCGTTCAGATACCCTGCCTGGCGCACTTGCTCACGGATAGCCTGATTCTGATCGCCATAGGGATAGCAGAAAGCGCTGACTTCAACTTGCAGCGCATCTTGCAGCTCTGCCTTGGATTGCGCGATCTGGTAATGGGCAATTTCCGAGGACACATCAGTCAGATGCACATGGTCCAAGGTGTGCGAACCGGCTTCATGACCGGCATTTACCCAGGCGCGCAGCTCGGGCAAGGACATCAGACCGGAATGCGGCACACCTTTGGGTTGATCCCAGAAGTTGGAGCCGTCCAGATGCCGCGCAACAATGTAATTAGTGGCGGTAAAGCCCAACTCATCCAGCACCGGCATGGCATTTTGAAACACGTTACGGTAGCCGTCATCAAAGCTGATTCCCACAACCTTGCCCTGCTTTTCACCGCGCAGGTACGGCATCAATTGCGCCATGGACAAACCTTGATAGCCCAAGCGCTTCAGCCACGTCATCTGGCGCCGAAAGTCAGTGGGATGCACGGTCAAGCCTCGATACGGCGAACCTTTGGGAGCAGGCACCCCGACCTGGTGGTACATAAGAATCGGAATCATAGGCGGCATTATAAGGGGCTAATCAGACTTCTGACGGGTGTAATACCACAGCTTACTATATCGAAACAAGCTGCCTGCGGCGGCCATACACGCCAGGATGAAGCCTTGCGGGCCGTCCAGAAAGCCGCGTCGAACAATATAGTGACGTACAAAGGTCCAACTGGCATGACCGGCGATACCCGGCAAGCTAGTGGTCTTGCCCTTGGCCTGCATTTGACGGGCGGCATCCGAGGAATAGCGGTTGATCTTGTCAATAAAGACTTCAAGGCTGGCGTAGGGGTAATGCAGGAAATGCCCATCCAGAATCAGGACAGGATGTTCAGTCTGCACACTTTCATGGACTTTGGCATCGTTAAAGCGAGCGGTACCGCGCTTGAACAGGCGCAACACCCGGTCCGGCCACCAGCCACTATGACGCATCCAGCGGCCAGCAAATTCAGACAGGCGGGCAATCCGGTAAGCCGTGCCACGCGGCTGGGCTATTTCCTGCTGAATCAGCTGTGCCAGCTCGGGGGTAACGCGCTCATCCGCATCAATGGACAGCACCCATTCGCCCGTGGCCTGATCAAGCGCCCGATTCTTCTGCGGCCCAAAGCCGGGCCAATCCGGGGTAACCGTGACTTTCGCGCCCAGGGAACGGGCAATTTCCACGGTCTGATCGGTACTGCCCGAGTCCACCACAATGATCTCGTCCGCAAAGGCCACCGACTCCAGGCAGGCACGAATATGCGCCTGCTCGTTTTTGGTAATCAGGATAACGGACAGGCGCTTGCCGGAGGCGCTTCGCTCTACTTCTGTCGTTGACGACGACGCCATGCTTTCCACCTGTTGAAAATCGGACCAATCACGGGATGTACCGCGACATTCAGCCTGCGCCCGACTGACACGCCAGTCGTATCACGCACGGCGAAGCGATAAATATGCAAAGGATCGCTGCCAGGCTGGTTGGAGCCAAAGGCACGCGTCGTGTACAGATAGCGGAAACCTGCCTGCTGGGCGACCTGCACGTAATCTGGATCAAAATAACCTTGAGGCCAGCACAACTGATCGGAGACCGTACCCATATTGGCTCTCAAGGTTGTACGCGACTGCTCCAGTTCCCAACGCATCTTGTCATTCTTTTGATCGCGCTGTTCGCTCAAATCCCAGCGAGTATGGGTATGGGTGTGGCTGTGGAACTCAAACACGCCATCAGCCTGCATGGCGTGGATTTCACTCCAGCGCAAAATCACCTCGTCACTACGACCTTGCTCGATACGCGCTTCACATTCACGATGATCCGGGCACTCGGGCACGTCCTGGCCCTGGCCCAAATAAGGACGCACAGGCCCCTCATTGATCCAGCTCGTCACCAGGAAAATCACGGCATTGAAGCCATATTTTTTCAGCAAAGGATAGGCGTAGACCCAGTTATCCAGGTAACCATCATCAAAGGTAATCAGCACCGATTTGGGCGGTACACCCTGCCCTTGCAGATGGCCTACAAACTGCTCGGTTGTCAGGCTGGTCCAGCCATGCTTTTTCAACCATTGCAAATGCTGCTCGAAATGCTCGGGACTGGCATTGATCATGCCCCCTTCCGGGGTGACATGGTGGTACATCATGACGGGCACCGTGCTTGCCACTTTCATCCCTGAAGCTCCTTTAACCAGCGGTAGTAAGCGCTTTCCAGCCGGTCACCCATGGCAACCGGGGTAAAGCGCTCGTCGCTACGACAAAACAGGCGGCCTGCGGCTCCCATGTCCTGACGCAGCTCAGTGCTTTGAATCATTTTTTCCAATGCGGCGCGCCACTGCTTAGGGTCATGCAAGTCCGCCAAAAAACCGCTGTGACCGTCCAACATCATCTCCGGCACTCCACCGACGCGGCTGCCCAGCACGGGAATGCCAGCACACCCCGCTTCTACAAATACGGTGCCCGAGGCTTCCATATGGGTCGCCAAGGCAAAAATATCCAGATTGGGCAGAATCGAGGGCACATCCGCACGAGCGCCCAGCATATGAATCCGCTTCTGTAATCCCAGCTCCACAATCAAGGCCTGCAATTGCTCGTAGCCCGGCGAGCCGCCCCCCACCAGCACCAAGTGCAATTGAGGATAGCGGTCAAACAAGGGGTGCATAGCGGCAATCAGCTCACGATGGCCTTTCTCACGGCGCAACACGGCAACGCAGCCTACCAGCAAGGAGTCAGATGCCAAACCTAGCTCAGCGCGCAAATCCAGGGCGGGTGCCGAATCGATCACACTGGGGTCCACACAGGGGTAGACCACCTGGACATGCTCAGGCTTCACGCCGCGCTCGATCAGGTGATCGCGCACATAATCGCTGGGCGTGATCACTCGTTTGGGCACGATGGTGTAAGACATCAAGGAACCGACCTTCTTGGCCAGATGACGCGTGCGCACAATCAAAGGCGTCCCCGCCAAGCGTCCGGCCACGCCAGCCAGCATGGTGTCCCGGCGGCTATGGCTATTGAGCACATCAAACCGGCCTTGACGCAAGACCCGACGCAATTGGCGCACACCGCGCATGTAATTGGCCGGGCCATCCATCAACAGGGTATGAACAACAAAGCCTTCATCGCGCAAGCGCTCGGTAAGCTGGGCATGAGGCTGGCACGCGGCCTCCACCTGGTGCCCACGCTCACGCAAGATACGCATGGCACGCAGGATGTAATTCTCCTGACCGCCAAAGCTGGTGGCTGCTTCCGAGTGCAAAATGCGCAAGGGCTTCATCGGTAGCTGATCTCCACCTCGTGTGTGGCATCCCAGCCTTCCAACTGCTCCAGCAAGGAATCAGCCAGACGAACACGCCATTGCGGGCCTAGCTGCACCACACATTCGTAATCGGGGCGTTGCAACTGCACCTCTACCGGCACACCGCCCTGCTGCTCGGCTCGATGCGGCGCCAGCAAGGCTTGCAAACGCTGCGCGTCCGCATTGTTATTCAAAGCAATGCTCAAGCAACTGGCACGCGCTTCACGGGCCAACTGCAGATCAAAAATCGAATCGGCATTGATACGCAGACCGCCGGTGTAGTCGTCGTTGCTGACCTTGCCCTGAATGATGATCAACTGGTCTTCTTTCAGACGCTGGCGGTGCTCTTCAAACAGTTCATTGAAGATCGCCACTTCCAGTTGCGCCGAGCCGTCATCCAGCATGGCATACAGCATCTTGCCGCGACGGGTCATGCGTACCCGCACGGCTGACAGCACGCCAGCAAACCACTGCGGGCTGCGCGAGGCTTCCAGGCGTGCCAAGGGTGTCGGTGCGAAACGACGAACTTCATCCCGCCAGGCGTCAAACAAGTGGCCGCTAAAATAAAAACCCAGTGCCGTCTTTTCCTGACGCAAGCGATCTTGCAGGCTCCATGGGGCGACTTTCGCGACCTCGCCTTCCACGATATCGTTGGAGTCATCATCAAACAGCGAGGATTGATTCGCGCTACGCTCGGCCTGCTCAGCCGCTTCCGTGGCGGCACCAATACTGGCCAGCAAGGCGGCGCGGTTTTCGTCAATCGAGTCAAAAGCACCGGCGCGTACCAAGGCTTCAATCGTGCGCTTGTTGACCTGATGACGGTCCACGCGACGGCAGAAATCAAACAGGCTAGTAAAAGGACCGCCTTGCTTGCGAGCTTCCACAATCGCTTCAACGGCGGCCTGACCCGTCCCTTTCACAGCCCCCAGGCCGTAACGCATGGTACGCGGCGGCAAGCCTTTTTCTGTATAGCTGTCCTTGACCGGCTCAAAGCGGTAATTGGACGCGTTGATATCGGGTGGCAAGACTTCCACACCGTTAGCCAGCGCGTCTTTCCAGAAAATCTGCACCTTGTCGGTATCGTCCATATCGGACAACAAGGTCGCGGCCAGAAACTCGGCCGGATGGTGAGCTTTCAACCAGGCCGTCTGATACGCAATTAGCGCGTAAGCAGCCGAGTGACTCTTGTTAAAGCCGTAACCCGCGAACTTTTCCATCAGGTCAAACAACTTCACCGCCAGCTCAGGGTCGTGACCTTTCTTGACCGCCCCTTCCTCGAACAAGACGCGATGCTTGGCCATTTCCTCGGGCTTTTTCTTGCCCATGGCACGACGCAGCAAGTCGGCACCACCCAGTGAGTAGCCACCGATAATCTGCGAGATCAGCATCACCTGTTCCTGGTAGACGATCACCCCGTAGGTGCTGCTCAGCGTGCTTTCCAGATCCGGGTGGAAATAATCCACCTCAGCCCGACCGTGTTTCCGGTTCACGAAGTCCACCACCATGCCCGACTCCAGTGGCCCCGGACGATACAGGGCCAGCATGGCGATAATGTCTTCAAAGGTGGAGGGCCGTAGACTACGCAGCAGCTCCTTCATACCGCGCGATTCCAACTGGAACACGGCGGTGGTATTGCCTTCGCAAAGCAGTTTGTAGGAGGCGTCGTCATCCAATGGCAAGGCCATGATGTCGAACTCGCGCTTGTCGGCATTGAACTGGCGCACATAGCGCACAGCCCAGTCCAGAATGGTCAGGTTACGCAGGCCCAGAAAGTCGAACTTGACCAGACCGGCGGCCTCCACGTCGTCCTTGTCGTATTGCGACACGGCGTTGGCGTCGGGGCCGGACTGCGCGTACAGCGGGCAAAAATCAATCAGCTTGCCGGGCGCAATCAGAACCCCCCCGGCGTGCATGCCCACGCTACGAGTCAGGCCTTCCAAGGGGCGGGCCAGATCGATCAGGGCTTTGACTTCTTCGTCGTTCTCGTAACGCTCGCGAAAGGCAGGCTCATCGGCCAGCGCCCGTTCCAGCGTCCAGGGATCAGCAGGGTTGAAAGGAATCAGTTTGGACAAGCCATCGCACAGGCTGTAGGGCAGCTCCAGCACACGACCGACGTCACGCACCACGGCTTTCGCACCCAGGGTACCGAATGTGGCAATCTGGCTGACAGCCTGGCGGCCATACTTCTGTTTCACGTAATCAATCACGCGTTCGCGGTTGTCCTGGCAAAAGTCCACGTCAAAGTCAGGCATGGACACCCGCTCGGGGTTCAGGAAACGTTCAAACAGCAAGTCATAGCGCAAGGGGTCCAAGTCGGTAATCCCCATGCTGTAGGCCACCAGCGACCCCGCCCCCGAGCCCCGGCCCGGTCCGACCGGCACACCATTGTGCTTGCCCCAGTTAATGAAGTCCGCCACGATCAGGAAGTAGCCGGGGAACCCCATGGAGATGATGGTGTTGCACTCCCACATCAAGCGCTCTTCGTAGGTCGGGCGTTGCTTCTCGCGCTCCTGGGGATCGGCATACAGCTGCGTCAAGCGGATTTCCAGACCGTCCTTGGCCTGCTGGATCAAAAAGTCGCCCAGCGACATGCCATCGGGTGTCGGGAAGTCGGGCAGATAAGGTTTGCCTAACTCCAGCTCCAGGTTGCAACGCTTGGCAATCTCCAGCGTGTTTTGCAGTGCAACAGGAACGTCCGCAAAACGCTGCTGCATTTCATCCGTGCTGAGAAAGTATTGCTCTGGCGTAAAACGCTTCACTCGCTTGGGGTTGGCCAATTGCTCGCCTTCAGCAATACATACCCGCACCTCGTGCGCACGGAAATCGTCCCGTGCAATAAACTGAATCGGGTGCGTCGCCACCACCGGCAAATCCAGCTCTGCGGCCAAACGCATAGCGGCTTGTACATAAAGCTCATCGCCGTCCGCACCGCTGCGCTGCAGTTCAATATAAAAGGCACCGGGGAACAAGTCTTCCCAATGGCGGGCACAATCCCGGGCCAAGTCCAGATTGCCATCGGCCAGGGCATGGCCAATATCACCCATACGCCCGCCGGACAAGGCAATCAGGCCACTACACTCTTTCAACCAGGCGCGCTGTACCTCGGCACGTCCTTTGTACTGGTTGCCCAGCCAGGCACGGGTCAAGATGTCGCACAGGCTCAAATATCCTGCTTCGTTTTGCACCAGCAAAAGCAGGCGCGACGGTTTTTCGCGGTCTTCCTCGTTCTGCAGCCAAATATCACAACCCATGATGGCTTTCAGCCCGGCTTTACGCGCCGAGGTATAGAACTTGATCTGTCCAAACAAGTTGCACAAATCCGTCAACGCCAATGCAGGCTGCCCATAGGCCTGCGCTTTTTTGATCATTTCGGGAATACGGGCGATGCCGTCCACCACGGAGAACTCCGAGTGGGATCGCAAATGGACAAAGGAAGGGGTGGTTTCGCTCATGATGGAATTGTACTTAAGCCAATGGACATTGGTGGCCCTGAAGCGATGCTCAGGGTGAATAAGGGCAGGCAATATGTTTCGATTGGTTCACATCTGGCTGAACAACAAACGCACAATCACCCGCCCCCTACCGACCAATACCAAAACAACAAACAACCTAGCGCTGCAAGGCAGCCCAGGCTTTTTCCAGACGCTTGACCGAAACCGGCATGGGAGTTCGCAACTCTTGCGCAAACAAGGACACGCGCAACTCTTCCAGCATCCAGCGAAAGTCCCGCAAACCGCTATCGGTGGCGCCTTTGAGCGCCGCCACGGCACGCTGGTACTTCGTCAGCAAGACTGACATATCCTGCATCAAGCGTTGATCGCGGGCCGGATCGGCTCGCAGCTTGTCCACCCGGGTTTGTACGGCTTTCAGGTAGCGCGGCATATGAGCCAACTGCGCGTATTCATTGCTTTCCAGAAACATGGCGGGCATCAAGGCATTCAATTGCTGCTGTATGTCTTTCAAGGCCTCGGGGTGAGCTTTGATTTGCGCCAGTTTTTTCTGGGCGGCACTCCACTCATTCAGAATCTGACCGGCCAGACGCGCTACTTCCTGGGCCACCAGACCCAAGCGACTGCGACCTTCTTGTACGCGTGCCTCAAACTCGGCCTGGTTTTTCGGCCACGGCTCCATCATGCAGGACTGCTCCAGGGCCACATCAATAATCTGATCCCGCAATTGTTCCTGCGTACCCAGATTGATATACAGCATGCTGATGCGGGTCAGATCCGTAATGTTCTTTTCCAGAAAGCGCACTTGCTCGCGCAAGGCCAAACGGAACAAGCGACGCAAACCCAAACGGTGCTGACGCTGGGCCTGAGCTGGGTCGTCAAATACATCCAGATCGCAATGGGTTTTCTTGTCGATCAAGGCCGGGTAACCAATAAAGCTGCGACCTTTGCGCTTGATTTCCATCAGCTCGGGCAGTTCGCCAAAGCTCCAACTGGTCAGTTGCTCGTGATCCAGCACCTGCGCCACTTGCTCGTCGCTGGCAGCCATCTGCTGGAAGGACGCCTGCGCCTGACGGCCATGTTCGGCCTTGAGCTGGTCCAGATTACGGCCGCCCGACAACATGCGACCATGCTCGTCAATCACTCGGAAGTTCATGAACAAGTGAGTCGCCAACGTTTCCGGCTTGAAATCGCTGCGCTGTGGTCTTTGTTTGACGTGCGCCCACATATCCTGAGAAATCGCATCCAGCAGGCTCATTCCGGGATCGGATGCTTTTTCAAACCAGCGCTGGTGAAAGGCGGCCGCGTAATCGGGCAAGGGCACACAATGACGGCGAATACGCTGTGGCAAGGATTTCAGCAAAGCCAGCACTTTTTCCTTCAACATGCCGGGCACCAGCCATTCGCAACGCGCGGCGTCGATCTGGTTCAAGGCGAACAAGGGGACACTCAAGGTCACCCCATCGCGCACCGAACCCGGCTCGAAGTGATAATCCAGCGCCATCTTCACGCCCTGCCATTGAACCGAGCGCGGAAACACCTCGGTGGTGATACCGGCTGCGTCGTGCTGCATCAGCTCGTCGCGGTTCAGCTCCAGGCCCTTAGCCTGTTCCTTGGGCAAACCCTTGAACCATTTTTCCAATGTGGCGGTCTGGTACACGTCCTTGGGGATGCGCTGATCGTAAAAGGCGTAGATCAGTTCCTCGTCCACCAGAATGTCAGGACGACGCGATTGATGCTCCAAACGCTCTACCGCCTGAATTTGCTGACGGTTATGGCGCAGGAAAGGCAGGTTGGAATCAATCTCGCCCGGCACCAGAGCCTGACGCAAGAACAATTCACGGGCCTGCACCGGATCAATGCGGCCAAAGTGAATGCGACGGCCACTGTAAATCAGCAAGCCGTACAAGGTCGCACGCTCATTGGCAACGACCTGACCGGCCTTTTTCTCCCAACGAGGGTCGCCCCAGGTTTTACGCAGCAAATGGGCGCCAACTTTTTCAATCCATTGCGGTTCGATACGCGCCACACAGCGGGCAAACAGGCGCGTGGTTTCCATCAGCTCGCCGGCCAGAATCCAGCGGCCTGCTTTCTTGACCAGCTTGGAACCGGGGTGAATCACAAAACGCAGCTCACGCGTGCCTTGATAGACGCCGGTTTCTTCGCTCTTGTAGCCAATATTGCCGATCAGCCCCGTCAGCAAGGCCAGATGCACCTGCTCATAAGTGGCAGCCGAGGGATTGGCGACCCAGCGCTGTTCCTGCACCAGGCTACGCAATTGAGTATGGACATCACGCCACTCCCGAATCCGCAAGGGTGACAGCAGGGCCTGTTTAACGCTATTGGCAAACTTGCGCTGCGAGCTTTGCTCCTGTGACAAGGCTTCCAGCCAGTTCCACAGCTTCACATAGGACAGAAACTCGGACTTGTCGTCATTGAAACGGGCATGGGCCTGATTGGCCGCTTCACGTTCATGGACAGGACGATCTCGCGGGTCTTGCACGGACATGGCCGAGGCCACGATCAGCATTTCCGTCAAACAATGATGTTCGTGACCGGCCAGAATCATGCGGGCCACACGCGGGTCCACCGGTAGCTTGGCCAGGGAACGGCCAACTTTGGTCAGGCGCTGCTGTTCATCCAGCGCGCCCAGCTCTTGCAAGATTTGATAGCCATCGGCAATGGCGCGGCCAGTCGGTGGCTCCACAAAGGGGAAGGTTTCCACATCGTCCAGATGCAGGGCCTTCATGCGCAGAATCACCGAGGCCAGCGAGGAGCGCAGAATCTCGGGATCGGTAAAGGGGGGGCGGCTCTTGAAGTCCTGCTCGTCATACAGACGAATACAGATACCGGGACCAATACGACCACAACGCCCTGCCCGTTGGCTGGCCGAGGCCTGGCTGATCGCTTCAATGCGCAACTGCTCGACCTTGTTGCGCCAGGAATAGCGCTTGATACGCGCCAGGCCGCTATCGACCACAAAGCGTATGCCAGGCACGGTCAAGGAAGTTTCGGCCACGTTGGTCGCCAGCACCACACGGCGCGCATTGCCTTTGGGGCGGAAAATACGTTCCTGATCCGCCTGCGACAGACGCGCAAACAAAGGCAGGATCACTGTATTGATGGGCTTTTCTTTTTCCAGTGCCTCGGTGGCTTCACGGATCTCGCGCTCGCCGGGCAAAAACACCAAAATATCGCCAGTGCCGTGCCGGGCGCATTCCTGCACCGCATCCACAATGCCTTGCATCAGATCCCGCTCTTCCTCGGAGGCAGAACGGCGTTCTTCGGCATCGACCAAGGACGGGTCCAGAATCGGGCGATACACAATATCCACGGGATACAGACGGCCCGACACTTCAATCACGGGCGCCTTCTTGCCCTTGTGGGCAAAGTGCTCCGCAAAACGCTCGGCATCAATGGTGGCCGAGGTGATGATCAGCTTTAAATCCGGACGCCGTGGCAGCAACTGCTTTAAAAAGCCCAGCAGAAAGTCAATGTTCAGACTGCGTTCATGGGCCTCGTCAATAATGATGGTGTCGTAGCGGCTTAACAAGGGATCGCGCTGGGACTCGGCCAGCAAGATCCCGTCCGTCATCAACTTGATGGCCGAACGCGGTCCGGTCTTGTCGTTGAAACGAATTTGATACCCTACCCAGTCACCAATCTCCGATTGCAGCTCCTGGGCAATACGCTTGGCAACCGATGTAGCCGCCAGACGGCGCGGCTGGGTATGACCAATAATCTTGCCCTGCAGGCCGCGCCCCAGCTCCAGGCAGATTTTAGGTAATTGGGTGGTTTTGCCCGAGCCGGTTTCACCACACACAATGACCACCTGATGGTCTTTGATTGCCTGGGCAATTTCGGCCCGTCGGGCGCTGACTGGCAGGTCATCAGGATAGGAAATTGTTGGTAAAGAGGGTGGATTTTCAGTCAATTCGTCGGACTCGTGCATGAAAGGTAGTTTCTGGTACAGACATCATTATAATTTTGGCTTGAAACCATTTGGACGCAAAGATCCCCCGCAATGAACACAGACATCCCCGACTCGTACAACGCCATCGAAACACCTGATCAGTCCCAGGCACAATTTGTGCGATGGTTCAGGGAAGTGGCGCCTTATGTACACGACTTTCGAGGCAAGACGTTCGTGGTGGCTTTTGGGGGCGAGCTCATCAACGATGGATTGCTCTACACCCTGATCCCGGACTTGTCGCTGCTGTCGGCGCTGGGCATCAAGCTGGTGCTGGTGCACGGCTCACGCCCCCAAGTCAATGAACAGCTACGCCTGAAAGGGGAAACCACGCAATTTGGCCGTGGTACCGAGCCGACCAGCGCCGTCGCTCTGGAATGCGCCAAAGAGGCCGCCGGTGAAATTCGCCTGGATATTGAAGCCGCATTCAGTCAGGGTTTGCCCAACACCCCCATGTCACATGCCCAGATTCGCATTATTTCGGGCAACTTTGTGACCGCGCGTCCTGTGGGTGTCATTGATGGCCTGGACTTCAAGCACTCTGGCTCGGTGCGCAAACTTGATGTGGACGCCATGCGCGTCATCCTGAATCAAGGTGCGCTTATTCTACTCTCTCCCTTGGGTTTTTCTCCAACCGGGGAGGCCTTTACCCTGGATATGGAAGATCTGGCAACCAGCACGGCCATCGCGCTGCGCGCTGAAAAACTGATTTTCCTGACACCGGAACATATTGGTCACTCCAATAATCTGGATATTGACTCGGAACTGGCCCGTGCCGATGCCGATGGCCTGCTGGCCTCGGGCAAGCTGGATCAGGACTGCTCGACCTTTTTGCGCTATGCCTCGCAAGCAGTCAAACGCGGTATTGCCCGTGCACACCTGGTGCCCTACAAGCAGGACGGCAGCATTTTGCTGGAGATCTTCACCCACGATGGGGTGGGTACCATGGTGGTGGAAGATTCGCTGGACGATTTGCGCCCGGCCAATCTGGACGATGTGGGTGCAATTGTGCAACTGATCGAACCACTGGAAATTGACGGCACCCTAGTGCCCCGTGGTCGTTCTGTCATCGAGCGCGAAGTGGAGCAGTTCACGGTTCTGGAGCATGACGGCATTATTTACGGCTGCGTTGCCCTGATCCCCTACGAACAAGAAAGCATGGCCGAGATGGCCTGTCTCATCGTGCACCCCGAATGGCAAGGCTCGGGCGAAGGCGAAATCCTTTTGCGGCACACCGAGGCCAAGGCCCGTGCAGCCGGTTTCAAGCGCCTGTTCGTGCTGACCACGCGCACCTCTCACTGGTTTATCAAGCGTGGGTTTGTGCAAGGTGGCGTATCTGATCTGCCTAAAGGCAAACAGTCGCATTACAACCGATCGCGCAACAGCATGGTCTTTATTAAAAAGCTGTAAGCCGGTTTGACCGTCCTGCGCCCCTCAGTACAATACGCCCATCCACGCATTTGATTGAAAAGGAACACATATGGCACGCATGATTCACTGTGTGAAGCTGAAACAGGAAGCCGAGGGCCTGGAGTTTCCCCCCTACCCCGGCGAACTGGGCACCAAGATCTGGCACTCGATTTCCAAACAGGCCTGGGCCAACTGGATGGATGTGCAAACCCGTCTGGTGAACGAGAACCGCCTGAATCTGGCTGACGCCCGTGCCCGCACGTATTTGAAAGAACAAATGGAGCAGTATCTGTTTGAAGACAAGGATGTGGAAGCCGACGGCTTCACCGCCCCTTCCGCCTAGGGCCAGCCCCACTCGCTGACCACAGGCGACCGACCCCGGAGCATGACATCGTGCTCCGGGGTTTCTTTATTTCTGCTCCCGTTTCTTTGCCTTTCCCTGCCCAAGACGCAAACCACCCCCCCTTTCGCACGCCACCCATAACAGTAATTAAATGAAACACTGCGCGACAAGTCAGTTTCAGACTGGTTAAAAATCAAAAGAAATGGAAATTTTCTATAATTATGAATCGCCCTAAAGCACAAAATCACGGCTGGCCTTAATGTGCTTGCAGAGCACCCAAGCCAAGCATGGAGCGCAGCACAAACACAGGAATAATGCTGCAGGGAGCATGCCCTTCCCCAACGCTGCCGCCATGCCTTGGCACAGTCCTGCGCCAATTCAATACTGGCTCGCCTAGCCCGAGCCACACAGGCCCATCACGTGTCCATGTCTGAGCAACCAAGCTCGGCGCCTTGCGCCGGACCTGAACAGCACAGCCACTTACTGCTTTACCCACAGGAAAAGAAGTTCATGTGCCGCCTAGACCTCCCCGAGATTGCCCAGTACTCCACCCATTTGCGCCTGTGGCTGGTCAATCTGAGCTATCTGAAGGCTTTGTATGGGCCACAGTTCCATGCTTTCGTGTTGGACACGGTGCAGCAAAGGCTGCTGGATTGTGGGCTGAATACAGACGAGATCCTTATCCAGGGGGATTTTGTCCTGATTGCCCTCAAGCAACTGAGTAAGCAGAACCGCTTTGAACGCACCCACCCCAACGCACTGGCCCAATTGCTGGGCGCAGCCCTGGAGTGCGATCCCATCACTCAGGACGAGCACCGCATCTACTTGCATACACAGATGGCCTATCACTATGACAGCCGGCAGTACGATACGGATCTGCTCCACCCTCCAACGCCCAACCCCTGCTCTCACACCCATCCGGCCACGCTGGCGGCCTGGCACAAGGTCTGGGCCAAGACCTACCGGGACGACATGAGCCTGGCTGTGCGTATGCTGGATGATTTGCAAACCGGCATGTTGGTACTGGCTTTTCAGCCCCTCTTTCACCTAAGTGAGCACCACAAGAGCAAAGATTTTTATGAAGAGGCACTGATTCGCCACAGCAGCGGTACTGACTATTCCCTGCCCGAGGCAATTGCCGCCCTGGAGCGACTGGGACTGATCTCGCGGCTGGATCGCAGCGTCCTGGGCAGCGTGGTGAAACTGCTCAGCACGCAAACGACTCTGTGTCTGGGTGCCAACCTGTCCGCTGGTTCTTTGCAGGATGACTTGTGGTGGCAAGACTTGTTCAGCTATCTGGACAGCCGTCCGGATGTCGCCCAGCGTCTGATTCTGGAAGTAACTGAAACCGGCACCATTGCCCACAAACCCACCGCGCTGCGTCTGATTGCACAATTGCAGAATCTGGGCGTGCGCATTGCGCTGGACGATACCGGCTCAGGCAATAGTACGCTGGCCTTTCTGGCCCAGACCCACGCCGACATTATCAAAATTGATCGTTCTATTTTGCTGCGGGCACGCAGCCCCGGACAACCGGCCCACTTGCTGCGTAATCTGGTCAATGTCTGCGCCGATTACTGCCCCTATGTCGTGATTGAAGGGGTAGAGGACGAGACTGACCTTGAGTTGGTGCGCCAGTCTGGCGCACACGGCGTACAAGGCTATCTGCTTGCCCTGCCTACCCTGACGCCATCCTGGTGGGACTCACCCGCTTTGATCACAGTCCAAGATGCGGTGCTCGTTCGTACCCAGTTCTATCCCGGACACGTTCCCCAGGGCTACGGCTTTGGTTTCTGAAACATCGCCGTCCCGCTAAAAACCGGCTGCTTTTCACGGCGCTGAAAACCAACAAGCCTTGCATGAAACCATGCAAGGCTTGAAGCAAGAAGGCCGGGATCAGAATCAGGCTTTGTCTTCAGACTCTGGCTCGGGCAAAGGCTCGCCGCGCGCCGTGCGCTCGGTATTTTTCACACCAGTGTGACGCACATCGTCACCGCGCACCATGTAGATTACACGTTCAGCCATGTTCTTGGCGTGGTCACCAATGCGCTCCAGCGCACGAGCAATAAAGATCAGGTCAATAGAGTGCGAGATCGTACGTGGGTCTTCAATCATGTACGTGATGATGTGACGCAGCGAACCCTTCCACTCACGATCCACTTCCTTGTCACTGCGTACAATCTGTGCCGCGTGCACGGCATCCTGACGGGCAAAGGCGTCCAGCACGTCGTTGATCATGCCAGCCACCGAGGAGCTCATGTGACGCAGTTCGACCACCGGCTCATAGCCTGCGGTACCTTCGTGCAAACGGCGCGCCATCTTGGCGATGCGCTCGGCCTCGTCCCCACAGCGTTCCATGTCGGTCAGCATTTTGGAGATGGACAACAACATGCGCAAGTCAATGGCGGTGGGCTGATTACGGGCGATCAAGTTGGTGATGCGCTCGTCAATCTCCACCTCCAGGCGGTTGATTTCTTTTTCACGCTCGCGAACCTGGTCAACCAGCGACATATCCCCGGTTTGCAGGGCTTCGGTCGCACTGCGAACCATAGATTCAACAATACCGCCCATCTGCAAGAACAGCGAACGGGTGGCCTCCAGATCGGAGTGAAACTGCTTATTGGTATGTTCGTTCATAGTGGCCTTCTTTAACAGCAAAATGGCTCGCGCCAGCGCTTAATCCGTATATAGATTAAGCACCGATTATGACAGAGACATTAAATTTCAGAAACCGTCGCCAGACAGAGTACGCACACCTTGTTGACCGGCAATCAAGGCCACGCTGGCCGGGGCAATAGCGAACAGACCGCAACATACCACACCGGGCATATTGTTGATGCGCGCTTCCAAAGCGGCCGGATCTTCAATGGACAAGCCGGACACGTCCAGAATCAGGCCGCCGTTATCGGTGACAAAGCCCGCGCGCTCGACGGGATTACCGCCCAGGGCACGCAACTGACGGGCGACCGCATTTTTGGCCATGGGGATGACTTCCACCGGCAAGGGAAACGCACCCAGCCGATCCACCAATTTAGAGTCGTCCACAATACACAAAAACTTGTCCGAGACTGACGCCACAATTTTCTCGCGAGTCAGTGCGCCACCACCACCTTTGGTCATGTTCAGGGCGGCGTCGATTTCGTCAGCACCATCGACATACCAGTCCATGCGTTCGATGGTGTTTAAGTCTTGCACGTCAATACCCAGACTTTGCAGGCGAGCGGTCGAGCGCTCCGAACTGGAAGCTGCAGCCTTGAAGGCATGCTTGTGCGCCGCCAGGGCATCAATAAACAGATCAACCGTGGAACCCGTACCCACACCCAGAATCGAATCCGGAGTCAGGAAAGGAAGGACGTATTCAACGGCGGCCTGAGCCACCTGTTGTTTGAGTTCGGACTGTGTGTACATGGCAGATATAAAAATCGGGGGGCTGGGCCCCCCTTTGGTTTACTTGAGAAAACGAGCAGCAAATTTGCCTTCGTTAAAGCCCACGCTGACTTCACCCTCGGGTGTAATCAGCAAGGGACGGCGTACCAGGGCAGGAAACTCGGCAATCAAGGCCAGCCATTGGGCATCGTCCTGCGGTTCTTTACGTTCCGCCGGCAGATTACGCCAGGTCATGGAAGCGCGGTTGACCAGTTTGGGCCAACCGCCCAGCTCCTGCGCCCATTGTTGCAAACGGGCCGCTTCCAAGGGATGTTCGCGGTAATCCACAAAGGTCAACGACAGACCATGTTGCTCAAACCAGGCCATCGCCTTTTGGCAGGTGCTGCAGTTTTTCAAACCATACATCGTGAACACGGCAAGACTCCTTATCAATCAGGCGCGACGCTCGCGGCGTACCTGCAAGCGATTGGCGACGATCACAAAAATACCGATCACCAAAATCAGCAGGGTTGCCAGGGCGTTGATCTCGGGCTTGAGCCCCAGACGGACACGCGAAAAAACTTCCACCGGCAAGGTGGTAAAACCCGGGCCAGACAGGAAAGAGGCAATCACCACATCGTCCAGCGACAAGGTAAAAGCCAGCAACCAGGCCGCCATCAAGGACGGCACGATCGAAGGCAACACAACCTGGAAAAACGCTCGTAAGGGAGTCGCCCCCAGATCCAGCGCCGCCTCTTCCTGAGAACGGTCCAGCTCACGCATGCGCGATTGCAGAATTACAGTGGCATAGGAGGTACACAGCACCACGTGCCCGATCCAGATCGTGAAAATACCGTTCTGTTCCGGCCAGCCAAACAAGGAGTTCAGCTCCACAAACATGAGCAGCAAGGAAATGCCCAATACAACTTCCGGGATGACCAACGGTGCGCTGACCAAGCCGATATACAGCGCAAACCCCTTGAAGCGGCCCATACGAGCCAGCACATAGGCAGCCCAGGTGCCCAAAATCGTGGCCATGGTGGCCGTCAACACAGCAATCAGAAAAGACAGCTTGGCAGCACTGAGCAAGGCCCTGTCCTGAAATAGGGATTCGTACCAGCGCAAAGAAAAGCCCGACCAAGACGTCATGATGGCCGATTCATTAAATGAAAAGACGATCAGGAACAGAATCGGTATGTATAGAAAACCGAAGCCCAGTGTCAGGACCAGGGCACGCAACCAGGGATTAGGCTTGGTCATCAGCGGCCTCCCCGTTGCGTTTGCATTTGTCGCATCTGGCTGTACTGGAAAAAGATCAAAGGAATGATCAGCAGCAAGACCATCACGCAAGTCACGGCAGCGGCCATGGGCCAGTCTGCATTATTGAAGAACTCGGTCCACATGACGCGGCCCATCATCAAGGTATCGGCACCACCCAGCATTTCCGGGATCACGTACTCGCCCACTGCCGGGATGAACACCAGCATGGCACCAGCAATCACGCCGGACATGGACATGGGAAAAGTGATGTGCCAGAACGCCGACCAGGGACGGGCGCCCAGATCATAAGCCGCTTCCAGCATGCGCATATCCAATTTGACCAGATTCGCATACAAGGGCAGGATGAAAAACGGCAGATAGGCGTAGATCAAACCGATATAAACAGCCAGGTCGGTGCGGTAAATTTCCAAAGGCGCATCAATAATGCCTATCCACAGCAAGACCTGATTGAGCAGGCCATCGCCGCGCAAAATGCCTACCCAGGCATAGACGCGCAGCAGCATGGAGGTCCAGAATGGCAAAATCACCGCCAGCAAGAGCAGGCTACGCACAGCCGGTGCAGAGCGCGCAATGTAGTAGGCCACCGGGTAGCCGATCAAAATACAAAAGATCGTGGTGACAGCGGCCATCTTCAGGGAACTGACGTAGGTCGCCAAATACAGATTGTCGCTGAACAGCAGAATATAGCCGCGCAGGTTCAGGACAAAGGAAATGCTTTCCTCGGCAAACTGGGCCAAGGGCGTATACGGTGGCACCCCGAAATCAAGATCGGCAAAACTGATCTTGAGCACGAGCAAAAACGGCACCAGCAGAAACAGAATCATCCACAAGAATGTGGGCGCGACCACCAGCGTGCGACTGGTGGGCAGCAGTTTGCGCCAGGACAGGTTCTTCATGTGCTCAGTACCGTTGCGCTATCGTCGGACCAGGACACGTAGACTTCTTCATCCACACCCGGAGCATCAGGTTGAGCCAAGGTGCCGCTAGGCATTTGCGCTTCGATCAACATGCCGGCATCCAGACGAATCTGATAGCGGGTGTAACTGCCCATCCAGGATACGTGGGTCACAATGCCGTGGCCCCAGTTGGTATCCTCCGAGGGCAATTCGCGGCCCACCTTGATCTGCTCGGGACGAACGGACACGTAGACGTCCATGCCCAGCGGTTCGCTGATCCCGTGACTGACATACAAGGGCCGGTTCAACTCCTCACATTCAATGTGAACATGATCCGGCTCGTCCACCGTCACCACGCCAGTGAACAAATTGGTGGAGCCGATAAAGCCCGCCACAAAGCGCGAATTCGGAAAGGAGTACACATCGTAAGGCGTACCAGACTGGATGATCTGCCCATCGGACATCACCGCCAGCCGGTTGGCCATCGTCATGGCCTCTTCCTGATCGTGAGTGACCATAATGCAGGTCACCCCCACGCGCTCCAGAATCTTGACCAGCTCGATCTGCGTTTTCTGACGAATCTGCTTATCCAGAGCCGACATGGGCTCATCCAGCAAAAGCAGTTTGGGGCGTTTGACCAGGCTACGCGCCAGGGCTACACGCTGTTGTTGCCCACCCGACAACTGATTGGGTTTGCGGCGCGAAAAGCCCGCCATCTGCACCAGGTCCAGCGCCTCGAACACGCGCTCGTGGATCTCATTGCGGGGCACCCCCTCTTGCTTTAGGCCAAACGCCACATTGGCCTCGACCGACATGTGCGGAAACAGGGCGTAAGACTGGAACATCATATTGACTGGCCTCCGATAAGGCGGCAGGTCAGTAATGTCCTCGTTGTCCAAGTAAATCCGACCGGAAGTCGGCTCCTCAAACCCTGCCAGCATGCGCAGCAAGGTGGACTTGCCACTGCCCGAACTGCCCAGCAGCGCAAAAATCTCGTGACGAGCCACGTCCAGACTTACCGACTGGACGGCCACCGTGTCGCCGAAAATCTTGACGACTTCGTCCACACGCACAAAAGCATCCTCGCCATCCATCCAGGGCGAGGTTCCGGTACGGATATCTTGCATGATGCCTAGCGTCCAGACTTGAGTTCAGCCCACAGGCGCGTTTGCAGGCGCTGCACTTTCAATGGCTGAGGTTTGATCACGAATAAGGTCTTGGAGACTTCAGACGAGGGGTAAATCATGGGGTTGTCGGCCACTTCCTTGACCACGAACTTGCGCGCCTCTTTATTGGCGTTCGGGTAGAACATGGTGTTGGTAATGGCGGCATGAACCTCTGGTGTTTCAATGTAATTGATAAAGGCGTGGGCCTCTTTCACATTGTTCGCGCCCTTGGGAATAGCCATGGTGTCGAACCAGATAGGTGCCCCACCTTGCGGAATGTAGTAGTCGATGGCATACGGTTTTTTCGCCTGACGCGCACGGTCAGCCGAAATCATCACATCACCCGAGAAACCGTAGACCATGCACAGATCACCCGCAGCCAGTTCGTCGATATATCCCGAGGAGCTGAACTGACGCACGTAAGGACGAATGGTCTTGAGCAGATCCAAGGCCTCGCGGTAGTCCGCTTCGTTGCTGCTGTTGGGGTCTTTGCCAATGTAGTGCAGCACGGCGGGAAATACCTGGGCGGCTTCGTCCAGAATAGAAATGCCACAGCCTTTCAGCTTCTCGGCATTTTCCGGTTTGAACAGCATGTCCCAGTTGCCCAGGTCCACCTGTTCACCCATGATTTCTTTGACTTTGGTGACGTTGTAACCCAAGCCATTGGTGCCGTAGCCCCACGGGATCAGATACTCGTTGCCAGGGTCCACATCCGACAGCAAGGCCATGATGTCCGGGTCCAGATTGGACCAATTGGGGATCTGGCTTTTATCCAGCTTCTGGAACAAACCACCTTCGATCTGACGCGCAGCATAATGCGTGGAAGGAACCACCACGTCGTACCCCGATTTGCCCGTCAACAACTTGGCTTGCAAGGTGTCGTTATTATCGTAAACGTCATAACGCACGGTAATGCCTGTTGCTTCCTGAAAGCCAGACAAGGTATCGGGGGCCGTGTACTCAGCCCAGTTATAAACGTTAACAACCTGATTTTGTGCCTGTGCAACAGGCATGATGGCAGCAGCGGCCAGCAGGCCGGCGAGTACCTGTGGTGTGTTCATCCCAAAAGACATCACGAGTCCCCTTCCTATCGAAAGCGAAAAACCCAAAAGGCGAGATGATAAAGCTTTTTTAAAGCCCGTAGTCGTAATTAACGCTGCGTTTGGTGACGGTAAGCAGAAAACATCTGCTGCCACCACCTATCGCCACGCGGCCCACACACTTTGAGCAAAGATCGCCTGAGACGGTGCACATTACCCAGCGCCTGGGCGGGGCTGACAGGCCCCTGTCGTGCACGGTCAAAATCGATCAGCCAGACTTTGTCATTCGCATCCAGCAAAATATTGTAGGCGTTCAGGTCAGCATGCCAAACCTCGAATTGGTGCATGCGGACAATCTCGCGCGCCACTAGCTCAGGGCAGGCGCGATCCAGACACAAAGTCAAAGGCTGCACATCGGGCACCCGCCGGCTTATCAGGGCCGCACGGTACCAAAAACCCTGTCGCCACCACGCCCCTGCCAGCACCTCGGGAACAGCCAAACCCTTGTTGTGCAAATAAGACATCACTTGAAACTCTCGCCAACTGCGGGTATTGGATGCACCTTGCCAGAGATAGGCGGAATCATTGAAGCGAGCCACCAGACCACCACGACGATAATGACGTAATACGGCCTGACCAAAAGGGCCATTCACAAACCAGGCAGCCTGACGGCCGCCCTGCCCGACTTTGCTGGCCTGATCGCCATAGGAGGCCGCCTCGAACCAGCGTTGCAAGGCCGCCGGTTCCAGATCCAGTTGATTGGCCAACGCCGGCGCCAACAAGGCACCGCCACCGGGCAAAGCATAGACAGTTTCGGAATGGGTGCTCACAGCAGCTCCTCAGGCACGAACCAGCAACAAGGTCACGATCAGTACCAGCATGCAGGCAAAAATAAACTTCAGACGATTCTCAGGCAGGCGATAGGCCAGACGCACACCAAACGGCACCAGCATCAGGCTGCCTATCGCCATCGGTATCCCGATCTGCCAGGTTGCTTGGCCATGAAAAGCATAGGTCGCCAAGGCAACCAGCGTACCGGGAATAATCATGGACAGCGCCAAGCCTTGCGCACCGGTCTGGCTATAACCCATGCGACTGGTCAGAAAAGGCACTACCAGCACCGCACCGCCCACACCAAATACGCCCCCGGCCAAGCCCGCCATCATGCCTACCGCGATATACCACAGCTGGCCAAACGACTCCGGGTCCGGACGCGGCTTGTCACTGCGACGACGCCGCCGGGAAAAACCCAAACTCTGGTCGAAATAATACAGGGCAATGGCCATCACAAATACAGAGTAAATGCGACGCAGCAAGACCGCATCCATACCCAAGGCCAGACGCGCCCCCAGCCAGGTAAAGATGATGGAAGAAACCGCCCCCAGAGCAGCCCGGCGGAAATCAATATGATTGCGGCGATGATACTGACGCACGGTCAGCAGCACCGCTGGCACCACCATGATCAGAGCCGTCCCCTGAGCGGTTTGCTGATCCATGTCCAGAATCAGGCCCAGCAGCGGAATGGCCAGCAAACCGCCGCCTATCCCCAGCACACCACCGGCGTAGCCAATAAGCGCACCTCCCAGCAAACAAGCCAGGATCAACTCAAGATTTAACATGGCAATTACAGGTTGCGCAGACGATCGACGGCGTCCTCGACCCGATCTACCGCCCAGATTTCCAAGCCTTCAATCGCCTGGCGCGGGGCATTGCTCTTGGGAATCAGCGCGATGCTGAAACCCAGCTTGGCCGCTTCGCGCAAACGCTCCTGACCGCGCGGGGCCGGACGAATTTCACCGGCCAGGCCAATTTCCCCGAACACCACCAAACCGCGTGGCAAGGGACGGTTATTCAGGGAAGACAAAATAGCCAGCAGCACAGCCAGGTCGGCGGCTGGCTCAGTAATCTTGACACCCCCCACGGCATTAACAAACACGTCCTGGTCGTACGTAACCACACCTGCGTGGCGGTGCATCACGGCCAGCAACATGGCCAAACGGGAGCTTTCCAGGCCCACAGACAAGCGGCGCGGATTAGGTACATGCGCTGTATCCACCAGGGCCTGAATTTCCACCAGCAAAGGCCGTGTGCCTTCCTGAGTGGCCATGACGCAGGAACCGGCGACCGACTGTGAATGCTGCGACAAGAACAGGGCCGACGGATTGCTGACCCCTTTCAAACCCTTTTCCGTCATGGCGAACACGCCCAGCTCATTGACCGCGCCAAAGCGGTTCTTGAATGCCCGCACCATGCGAAAGGACGAATGCGTGTCGCCCTCGAAATACAGCACGGTATCCACGATGTGCTCCAGCACTCGTGGCCCGGCCAGCGTCCCGTCTTTAGTGACGTGACCGATAAAAATCATGGAGGTGCCGCTTTGCTTGGCCAAGCGGGTGAGCTGGGCTGCACATTCGCGCACCTGCGACACCGAGCCTGGAGCCGCACTGAGCTGATCGGAATACAGGGTTTGAATCGAGTCGATCACCACCACACTGGGTTGATGCGACTGCAAAGCCTGGCTGATGGATTCCAGACGAATTTCAGCCAGCAGATCCACGCCTTCAGTAGGCACACCTAGACGGCGAGCACGCAAGGCGACCTGTTCGGCGGACTCTTCGCCCGTCACATACAGCACTTTGGTTTGCTGGGCCAAGGCTGCCATGGCTTGTAGCAGCAACGTCGACTTACCGACTCCGGGATCGCCCCCAATCAGGATGACGCCCCCTTCCACCAACCCTCCGCCCAGGACACGATCGAACTCGCCTATGCCGGTAGGCACACGTGGCAATTCCCGTGCCTGTACCTCTGAAAGACTTTGAACCGGGCTGGAACCGGCCAGGGAAGCGAAACGGTGAGCACTGGCCGCCGCCGGTGTCTCCACCGTTTCCTGCAAGCTGTTCCACGCCCCACAGGCAGGACATTTGCCTGCCCACTTAGGTGTATCTGCCCCGCACTCTGTGCAAACAAATACAACTTTGGCCTTACGGGCCGCACGAGTACTGGTGGCCATAGAAATTCCTTACCGTCCGCCCAGACTGCCACCGCCATCCACGCCCAGATTCTGGCCGGTGATATAAGCGGCTTCATCGCTAAGCAGAAAAGTAACCGCCGCAGCCACTTCCGCGGCCTGCCCAAACCGCCCCAAGGGAATGGAGGACAGGCTGCGTTGTTCGGCTTCGCTGCCGACGGGATGATTGGCACGGAACAATTCGGTTTCGATCGGACCAGGAGAGACCGCATTGACGGTAATGCCGTAAGGGGCCAGTTCCAGCGCCCAGGTGCGGGTACAACCCAGCAAAGCACTTTTGGCCGCGGCATAGCTGGTGCGGTCGGCACCGCCGTGCACGACACGACTGCAAATATTGACGATGCGGCCTTCCTTGCGCGCTTTCATCGAGGGGATGAACGCCTGGGCCACTTGCACCGCCACACGCACATTCAGGTCAAACACCTGATAGAGGTTGCCCAGGTCCACCTGACCAATGGGCTCGGGTGCGACCATACCCACATTGTTCACCACCGCATCAACGGGGTATTTTTCGCGGATAACGCGCAGCATTTCCTCGGTTTCGCCTGCATTGCTCAAATCGCAGGAGTACAGATAACCGGGGAAATCAATATTCTCCGTGTGACGGGCCAGACCCACCACGTGGGCCCCGGCATCGGCCAGCCTTTGGCTGATTGCCCAGCCGATTCCTTTGGTAGCACCGGTAACGAGTACACATTTATTTTTCATGGCTATGCCTTATGGGTGTTAATCCTGGATGAAGCGCGGCACGCGTGGCGCGACCGCACAAATCAATTCGTAGCCCAGGGTTCCCGCTGCTGCGGCAACTTCATCCACACTGGGCCCGCCTTGACCGAACAACACCGCCTGGCTGCCTACTCCGGCGGCGGGCACCGGGGTCAGGTCTACTGCCAACATGTCCATGGAGACACGGCCAAGCAAACGGGTACGTACACCATTGACGGTAATAGGGGTGCCGGTTCCCGCATGGCGCGGGTAACCATCGGCATAGCCGCAAGCCACCACGCCAATGCGCATGGCCCGCTCGGCAAGATAGGTATGGCCGTAACCAATGCCCTCGCCCTGCTTGACGCCGCGCACACTGATGATTTCTGCAGCCAGCGTCATGCCTGGCTGCAAACCAAAATCATCGGCACTGCTCTCTGCAAAGGGGGAGCTGCCGTACAGGCAGATACCGGGACGTACCCAGTGATCCGGGCCGGAGGGCATGTACGCCCCCAGATCGGGGCTTAAGGTCGCGGCAGAATTGCACACACTGACCGGGCCGGGCAAACCGTCGGTAATCCGGTTAAAGCAGCGAATCTGCTCCAGCGTGGCGTCGATATTGTCATCGGCGCGCGCAAAGTGCGTCATGCGCCCAACCGTGCCCAGCTTGCCTGCTTTTTGCAGACGCTGGGCGCGCTCGAACGCGGCAGGGTAATCGTCCACGCTGAAACCCAGGCGGTTCATGCCGCTATTGAGCTTGACCATGGCATTCAAGGCTACCCCGCCTTTCCACTGCTCCAGCATCTTGAGCTGCTCGTGGCAATGGATGACGGTGGTCAGACCGAACTCGGCCAGCACCTCCAGATCTTCTGGCTGAAAAAAACCTTCCAGCAACATGATAGGGCCGGTCCAACCGGCAGCCCGACAGCGTATGGCCTCTTTTAAATCCAGCATCGCCATGCCTTCGGCGGCACTGAAAGCCCGCACCGCATTTTCGATGTCATGACCGTAAGCATTGGCCTTCATGACGGCCCAGATATGAGGCCGTTTTACACCCGATGGAGCCGTAGCGTTATTCAGGCTCTGAATAACCATATCGAGATTGTGACGCAGTGACGCAATATGAATGGTGGCCGAGATAGGACGTGGCATGGTTCTCCCCGAAGCAATACGAAAGTCTAAACCAGCCCTAGTGGAAACGAAAGCCGTATACTGGCGGACTATGTCTATCGAGCACTATGAAAACTTCCCTGTCGCCTCTGTGCTGCTACCTCGTCGGCTACGCCGACCGGTCACCGATATTTATCGTTTTGCCCGCAGCGCCGACGACATTGCCGATGAAGGCGATTTAAGCGCTGCCGAGCGCCTGGAACTGCTGGCGCAGTTCGAAGCCGGAATAGAACAACTGCAATATCACCAGCCTGTCCTGGCCGATACCCCGCACAGCGAAATTTTTGTCCCTTTGGCCAGCAGCATCAGCAACTTCCAATTGCCGCTCAAGCCTTTTTTGGACCTGCTGTCTGCGTTTCGCCAGGACGTGACCACCCACCGCTATCGCGATATGGCACAGGTGCTGGATTACTGTACCCGCTCGGCCAACCCGGTTGGCCGCTTGATGCTGCATCTGTACCAAGCTCACAGCCCAGAGCTGATCGAGCTGGCCGACTCCACCTGTACGGGGCTGCAACTGGTTAATTTCTGGCAGGACGTGGCGCTGGACTGGCACAAGAACCGTGTCTATATCCCGCAAGACCTGCTGGCCCAATATGATCTGGATGACGATTACATCCAGGCCCGCACGCAGTTGCTGCGTCAGCCCGAGGCCGATGCACGCTGGCAGGAAATGATGCAGTTGCTGGTGACCGATGCCCGTCAGCGCCTGCAAGCCGGACTGCTGCTGTCCTCCCACCTGTCCGGGCGCATCAGCCTGGAATTGAAAATGATGGTACTGGGCGGCCTGCGTATTCTGGAACGCCTGGAAGCGGTAAAGTTTGATGTCTTTAGCCATCGCCCCACCCTGTCCCGCATGGACTGGCTACGCCTGATTACCCGCGGCCTGAGCCGTACCTCTTACCGACCCTGAACGTCCATGAGCCCAGACGAGTATTGTCAGAACAAGGCAGCCCAAAGCGGCTCCAGCTTCTACTACGCCTTTTTGTTTCTGCCGCCTGAGCGCCGTCGCGCCATCACGGCGCTGTACGCGTTTTGCCGCGAGGTGGACGATGTCGTGGACGAGGTTCACGAAGAGTCCGTCGCCCGCATGAAGCTGGTGTGGTGGCGCACACAGGTGGCTGATCTGTATGAGGGCCGTGCCCATCACCCGGTCATGCAGGCCCTGGCTCCTCATATTGAAGCGTTTGGTCTGCCACAGGACGAGTTGCTGGCCGTGATCGACGGCATGGAAATGGATCTGGACCAGATGCGCTACCCAAGCTGGAGCGAGCTGGAACGTTACTGTTGGCACGCCGCCAGCGTGGTGGGGCTGCTGTCGGCGCGTATTTTCGGTCAAACCCAAGAACAGACCAGCGACTATGCACAAAAGCTGGGCCTGGCATTTCAACTGACCAATATCATCCGCGATGTGGGTGATGACGCCCGTCGTGGTCGCATCTACTTGCCCCAGGAAGATCTGGACAAGTTTGGGGTGTCGCCCCACGAGATTCTGGACCAGCAGCACTCGGACCGTTTCGAGGCCTTGATGGCTTTTCAAACCGAACGTGCTCAGGACCTGTACCGACAAGCCATGCGCGCCCTGCCTGCTGTTGACCGTCGGGCACAACGCCCGGGCCTGTTGATGGCAGCCATCTACCATGCCCTGCTGGTGGAAATTGCCAATGATCGCTGGCATGTGCTGGAACAGCGCATTTCGCTGACGCCCATTCGCAAGTTCTGGCTGGCCTGGAAAACCTGGGTATCGGGTGGCCGCAGCTTGCAACGCAAACTGGGCCGATGAAAGTCGCGGTTATCGGGGCGGGTTGGGCGGGTTGTGCCGCTGCCTGGCGACTGAAAACCCAGGGCCATCAGGTCAGTGTCTTTGAAGCCTCCCGCCATATAGGCGGGCGTGCCCGCCGTATCCACAGCCCCAATCTGGGGCGCGACACCGATAACGGCCAGCACATCATGCTGGGCGCCTACGCCGTCATTCTGGGCTTGATGGGGGAAATTGGCCTGGACGAAGCTTCCCGTCTGGAACGCAAGGATCTGGACGTGATCTCGGCCGATGGGCATTTCCGCCTACGCAATCGCCCCCTGCCCGCCCCCTTCCATGTATTGACTGGCCTGCTGGGTGCCCAAGGCCTGAGCTGGTCGCAAAAAATCAAGCTGGCGCGCTTGTGCCGCTGGCTGATGAAACAACAATGGCGCACCCCAGCCGGTCTGACCGTGTTGCAGCTTCTGGAGCAGCATCAACAAGACAAGCATGTCATCCGCTTATTCTGGCAACCGCTGTGTGTGGCCGCCATGAACACCCCGATTGAACAAGCCTGCGCCCAATTGTTTGCCCATGTCCTGCGCGACAGCCTGGGCGGTCCCCGACAAGCCAGCCAAACCTTGATCCCGCTGACAGACTTAAGCCAGCTCTGGTGCGAACCCGCCCTGCGCGATATTCAGCTACAGCTAGGCCACCGGGTACAAAGGCTGGAGCTAACAGAATCGGGCGTACACATTGATGGCCTGCAATTTGATGCAGCCATCGTGGCTTGTCCTCCCGTACAAGCTGCTCGCCTGCTGCATAGCCTGCCTAGCAGCCCAGCCAGCGAACAGTTGTTGGCGGATCTGGAGGCGTTTAGCTATATCCCTATCGCCACCCTGTATTTGGAACTGGAGCAAGCTTGGAACCTGCCCCACTCCATGTTGATGCTAGACGATAGCAGCGGCAGCGGTGGGCAATGGCTGTTTGATCACAGCGCCTTGAAACCAGGCAGCGGCGAAACGTTGGTAGGGATCGTCATCAGCGACGCGGTACGTTTGCAAGCCCTGGATCGTGAGCAGGCTATTGCCGCCATTATCGAGCAGGTGCGCGCTCAAACCCAGCATCTGCACGCCATGCCAGCCGTGCGCGCCAGCGAGCTGATTATCGAAAAGCGGGCCACTTTCGCAGCCATTCCCGGCTTGCGCCGCCCTGGGGTCACAACGCCGTGGCCAGCCATTCGTCTGGCGGGCGACTGGACCGATACCGGCTACCCTGGTGTGCTGGAAGGCGCAGTACGCAGTGGTCTGAAAGCGGCGCATCTGTAAGTACCCTCTCTGAGCGGATCACAGACAGAAAGAATATTCCTAGCATCTATCTTTCCAGCTACGCATTCATTCAGTCCTTGCTTTACCGCTAAGCGGGCTTGGCTTGGCTTGGCTTGGCTTGGCTTGGCTTGGCTTGGCTTGGCTTGGACTTTAGACTCGGCTTTAGTTGCCACTTTGGCTACGACGACCACGCGTAACCCCCCTCAAAACACGAGCTATCGAGGCAAGGCACTATTGCGCCAGGGGCGTCAACAAAGTCTGGGCTGGCTTGTTGGCTGCCAAAAAATCAGCCTGGAACAAACGCATACGCACCACATCCCGATATTGGCCGTTAATGAAGAACTCGTGCTTGAGCTCACCTTCCACCTGAAAACCAAACTTCTGATAGATATGGATAGCCTTGTGGTTTTCCTTGTCCACAATCAGCACGATCTTGTACAGGTTCAACACCCCAAAACCGTATTCGATAGCCAGCTTGGTCGCCCGCGAGGCAATTCCCTTACCCTGAAACTCCGGTGCAATAATGATCTGAAACTCTGCGCGGCGGTGTACATAATCAATTTCCACCAGTTCCACCACTCCCGATGGCTGCCCTTCCCACTCCACCACAAAACGGCGCTCACGCTGATCGTGAATGTGCTCATCGTACAGAGCTGCCAGCTCGCCATAGGTTTCGTAAGGTTCTTCAAACCAGTAGCGCATCACACTGGCGTTATTGTCCAGCAAGTGCACAAAGCGCAAATCCTCACGCTCCAGAGGGCGTAATTTAACGTGGGTCGGTTTACTCATGGTTTTTCTATCCTTTCTCTATGTTCGATAGACGAGCCGCCTATCTGCCTATACCAAAGGCCATAGACATCATGCCCGCATATTCCGTGTTTTTGATGAAGGCCTGATAGAAAAAGTTCAGTTGGCTGCCAAGCCGCAGCCCTGCCAGTCTTGTTGCTGCATAACCGGTCAAAAATGCAAAAACCCCGATTTCTGCTTTCCTGCCGAGCAAACTGAACATCAGTCAGGCCAGCAGGAAGATCAAAATCGGGGTTTGAAACGACGACCTAGCCGCTATGGCTGCGCCAGCAAAGAAGCAGCGCAGGTAGCTGGCATCAGGTGGGGGCGTGTTCCTCGATGTAGCGACGTACTTGAGCGACATCGGCATCCATCACGACCACTTTTTGCGGCAAATCTGCCAGACCGCGCAAGTGTTCAGGCACTGGCGCCGGCTGACCAATTGCTTCTTCGATCGTTTCGGAGAACTTGGCAGGCAGCGCGGTTTCCAGCACCAACATGGGGATGCCTTCTTCGCGGAAGTTCTGAGCCACCTTGACGGCGTCCGCCGTGTGCGGGTCGATCAGAGTCTGGTACTGCTGATTCACCTGGGCAATCGTGTTCAAACGATCCTGGTGCGAGCTGGCACCGGCCACAAAGCCGAACTCTTCCTGGAAGCGTGGCAGATGCTCGCTCAGGTCGAACTGGCCTTCTTTGGCCAATTGTTCCCACAATACCTTGACCTTGCTGCCATCACGGCCCAGCAGATCAAACACAAAGCGCTCAAAGTTGGAGGCGCGGGAAATGTCCATGGACGGGCTGGACGTAGCGTAAGTTTGCTCGGAACCACGCGGGCGATAAATGCCCGTGCGGAAGAACTCTTCCAGCACGTTGTTTTCGTTGGTGGCCAGAACCAGCTTGGCGATAGGCAGACCCATCTGACGAGCAATGTGGCCCGACAGAATATTGCCGA
Source organism: Alcaligenes sp. (assembly GCF_050255915.1). Lineage (NCBI taxonomy): Bacteria > Pseudomonadati > Pseudomonadota > Betaproteobacteria > Burkholderiales > Alcaligenaceae > Alcaligenes > Alcaligenes sp. The sequence goes on along the minus strand of NZ_JBFWIQ010000001.1, from coordinate 464,620 downwards.
AGTTGCCCGAAGGAACGGCAAACGACACCTTTTGACCAGCCTGGTCCGTGCTGCGCAGCCAGCCCCAGAAGTAGTACACCACCTGAGCCGAAATCCGTGCCCAGTTAATGGAGTTCACGGCACCCAGATGCCATTTGGATTTGAACTCCAAATCGCCCGCCAAGGCCTTGACGATATCCTGGCAATCATCGAACACACCTTTTACCGACAGGTTGTGGATGTTGTCGTCTTGCAAGGAGTACATCTGAGCGCGTTGGAAAGCGCTCATGCGACCGTAAGGCGAGAGCATGAACACGCTGACGCCACGCTTGCCGCGCAAGGCGTATTCAGCCGCCGAACCTGTGTCGCCGGAAGTGGCGCCCACAATGTTCAGGGTGCTGTTGCGCTGTGTCAGCACGTACTCAAAAACCTGGCCCAGGAACTGCATGGCCATGTCTTTAAAAGCCAGGGTTGGACCTTGGGACAAGCCCAGCAAGGAGAAACCAGGTTCCAGTTCCTTGACGGGTACCACCTGCTCGCTGTCGAACACGCCAGGTGCGTAAGCACGTGCCGTCAAGGCGGACAGTTCATCAGCTGGGATATCGGTGACAAACAGGCCCAGCACTTTGGCTGCCAGTTCGGGGTAGCTCAGGGCGCGCCAGGACTCCAGCGTTTCTGCACTGACTTGAGGGTAGCTTTCTGGCATGGCCAGACCGCCATCCGGAGCCAGGCCTTCCAGCAAGATGTCCGAAAATGGCTGGGCCTTCATGCCGCCACGGGTAGAGATGTAATTCATTACAGGTTCTCCACGCGCAAACGGGTCACGGCAGACTGTACAAAAGGCAGATTCTGAATCTGGCTGATCGCGCCATTGATGGCACCTTCACGCGCCTCGTGCGTCAGGAAGATGATATCGGCCTGTTCGCCAGCCGGTTCCTGGAACATGGAACCGATCGAGATCGAGGCTTGCGCCAGAATACGAGCCACATCCGCCAGAACACCAGGACGGTCGTCCACACGCAAGCGCAGGTAGTACGAGGACACCACCTCATCCATAGGCAGGATGGGGGTATCGGACATGGCGTTGTGCTGGAAGGCCAGGTAAGGCACGCGGTGTTCGGGTTCTGCAGTTTGCAGACGGGTCACGTCCACCAGGTCGGCCACCACCGCCGACGCGGTTGGCAAGGCACCGGCACCAGCGCCGTAGTACACAGTCTGGCCCACGGCATCACCATGCACCAGCACCGCGTTCATGGCACCTTGCACATTGGCCAGCATGCTTTGCAGCGGAACCAGTGTGGGGTGTACGCGCAGCTCAATACCTTCTTCGCGGGCGCGGGTAATACCCAGCAGCTTGATGTTGTAGCCCAGGCGTTGTGCGTGTTGCAGGTCTTCCAGTGCCAGGCTGGTAATGCCTTCCACGTGGGCCTTGCTAAATTGCACTGGAATACCAAAGGCCAAGGAGGCCAGCAGGCTCAGTTTGTGCGCCGCATCCACACCTTCAATGTCGAAAGTAGGATCAGCTTCGGCGTAACCCAGACGCTGGGCATCGGCCAGGGCCTCAGCAAAGCTGACGCCACGGTTGCGCATTTCGGACAGGATGTAGTTGGTGGTGCCATTGATAATGCCGGCCAGCCACTGAATACGGTTGGCCGTCAGGCCTTCGCGAATTGCCTTGATGATGGGAATACCGCCAGCCACCGCAGCTTCAAACGCCACCATGACACTGCGCTCGTGAGCCGCAGCAAAAATCTCGTTGCCATGCTTGGCCAACAGCGCCTTGTTAGCGGTGACCACGTGCTTGCCCTGGGCAATGGCTTCCATAACCCATTCGCGTGCCAAGGTGTCGCCCCCCACCAGCTCGACCACAATATCGATCTCGGGGTTGCGCACCACGTCCATGCCGTCTGTGGTCAGGGTTACGTCGTCCCCCACCAGCGCACGTGCCTTTTCCAGGTCACGCACAGCAATAGCGACCACCTCAATACGGCGACCAGCGCGGCGAGCGATTTCATCTGCATTGCGTTTCAATACGTTCCAGGTGCCGCTGCCAACCACACCCAAACCCAGCAAACCTACTTTGATAGGACTCATTGAACAAATCCGTCCTTACGGAACATTTCTTTGATGCCGCGTACCGCCTGACGGGTACGTTGCTCGTTTTCGATCAGCGCAAAGCGCACATAGTTGTCGCCATACTCACCAAAGCCGATGCCGGGGGATACGGCTACTTTGGCATCGCTCAGTAAGCGCTTGGCAAACTCCAGCGAACCGATGTCCTTGTAGAACTCGGGAATCTTGGCCCAGATATACATTGATGCCTTGGGGACATCGACCATCCAGCCTGCTTCATGCAGGCCCTTGGCCAATACGTCGCGACGGCGGCGGTATTGCTCCACCACCTCCTTGACACAATCTTGTGGCCCTTCCAGCGCCGCAATGGCGGCCACCTGAATCGGTGTGAAGGTGCCGTAGTCGTGATAGCTCTTGATACGTGCCAGAGCATTGACCAGTGACGCATTGCCCACCATGAAGCCAATACGCCAGCCAGCCATATTGTAGCTTTTGCTCATGGTAAAAAACTCGACCGCTACATCGCGCGCGCCTTCCACTTGCATAATGGAGGGGGCCACGTAGCCGTCAAAGGTAATGTCGGCATAGGCCAGATCATGTACCACCAGAATATTGTGCTCGCGTGCCAGCGCCACAATACGCTCAAAAAAGGACAGTTCCACGCACTGGGCTGTCGGATTGCTGGGAAAACCCAGAATCATCATTTTGGGCTTGGGAATGGACTCCCGCACGGCTTTTTCGATTTCCTCGAAAAAATCCACGCCGGGGATCATGGGCACCGAACGAATATTGGCACCGGCAATAACGGCACCATAGATATGAATGGGGTAACTGGGATTGGGCACCAGCACAGTGTCGCCCTTGTCCAGCGTTGCCAGCATCAAGTGGGCCAGGCCTTCTTTGGAACCGATGGTAACGATCGCTTCACTATCCGGATCCAAGTGCACATTGTAGCGGCGCTCGTACCAATTGGTCACGGCGCGGCGCAGACGCGGGATGCCTTTGGAGACAGAATATCCATGAGTGTCAGGGCGGGTAGCCGCCTCGACCAGCTTTTCCACGATGTGCGCCGGTGTCGCTCCGTCTGGGTTCCCCATGGACATATCAATAATGTCCTCGCCACGACGGCGGGCGGCCATTTTCAGCTCGCCAGTAATATTGAACACGTAAGGCGGCAAACGCTCGATGCGCGGAAAGCGAATCATGGTATTCCTTAATGAGAAAAAGCGAAGACCCAGACCAAAAGGTAAAAGTTAATCAAAGAGTTTAATCCATGATTGACTTACTGAGAATCACTGCAAACAGATCAGGTGCCGCATCGACGCTGGCGCTTTGCGCTATCATCGAAGCTGAAAACCGGAGAGACTCATCGTGCAACTGCAACGCGAACACAATCCAGCCATGAATGCCATCACCGCCTACGGTGAGGACTACGTGGCGATCAACTTTCAAAACCACGATCATTCCATCTTCTTTAGCCCTGAAGGTCCGGTTCAGGACCTGGCCATTCAAAGCGCATCCGAGCTGACAGCCGTGCTGCTACGCCGGATTGCGGGACTGGAATCGGTCCAGCAAGACCCTATGGCCTTTCTGGACGACGCCCCGCCGGCGCGCCCGGACAACGCCCCCGAACTGATTTTGATTGGTACTGGCCAGCGCCAGCACTTTTTGCACCCGGCTGTCACGCAGGAAATGCTGCAGTGGGGCATAGGTGTGGAAATCATGGATACCCAGGCCGCTGCCAGAACCTACAATATCCTCATGGCTGAAGGCCGCAAAGTTGTTGCGGCCTTACTGATACAGGAAAAAGCATGACTGCCGTACAAATTGGTGCCCCTATCCCCGACTTTTCCGTGCCCTCCACCCAGGGCGAGTTCAGCGCGGCTGACCTGAAAGGTAAAATGACAGTGTTGTACTTTTACCCCAAAGACAACACGCCAGGCTGCACCACCGAGTCCCAAGATTTCCGCGACGCTCTGCCCGAGTTCCAGGCGGCGGGCGCGCAAATTATTGGCGCCTCGCGCGACTCGCTCAGCTCGCACGAACGTTTTATCGACAAACAAGCCCTGACGTTTCCTTTGCTTGCCGACACCGACGAGCGCTTGTGCGAACTGTTTGGGGTCATGAAAATGAAAAACATGTACGGTAAACAGGTACGTGGCATCGAGCGCAGCACCTTTTTGATCGACGCCCAAGGTGTGTTGATTCAAGAATGGCGTGGCATCAAAGTGCCCGGCCACGTCCAAGCTGTATTACAGGCTGTCCAGCAAGCCGCCTGAAACCTTACCGTGCCGGCCTGCGGGTCAGCACACAACCAGGAGTACGTGTTATATGCCGCTACCAACGTTGCCCACCAAGCTGGGAACCCTGCTTAGCGAAAAAGATGACAGTGTCATCCTTGCCGATCCACCCGTACCACTAGACGAACCCGAATCTCCTCCTGCCAGCCCCAATGCTCCAGCCCGCAAAGCCGCTGTTGAGCCACGTGCAAAAAAGACGGCGCCTGCCAAGACAGCGCCGGCAGCCCCGGCGGCCAAAACAGCTCCCGCCAGCGCCGCCAAGCCAGCTCCCAGCAAAAGTGCCGCCGCCAGTCCGGTCCAGCAACCCAAGCCCACGACCAACACGTCGGGCAAACGCACTCGTCTGGCCCCTACTCAGCGCAAACTGTTTGTGCTGGATACCAACGTTTTGCTGCACGACTCCAATTCGCTGTTCAAGTTTGAAGAGCACGACATCTTCTTGCCCATGATGGTGCTCGAAGAGCTGGATCACCAGAAAAAAGGCCTGTCAGAAGTGGCTCGCAATGCGCGCCAGGTTAGCCGATCCCTGGAAGGTCTGGTGGGCGATCATGGTCTGGACAAACCCATTAATCTAGATGGCATCGGCAATACCGAAGCGCTGGGCGCCGTTACCTTCCAGACCAGTGCCCTGGATACCAGCCTGCCCATCCAACTGCCGCTGGGCAAGGCTGACAACGCGATTTTGGCCGTGGTCAATGCCCTGACCCAAAGCATGCCCAAGCGCGAAGTGGTCCTGGTGTCCAAAGACATCAATATGCGCCTGAAAGCCAAGGCCCTGGGCCTGCTGGCCGAAGACTACCGCCACGATCACGTGCTGGATGATTCCGACTTGCTGTATGACGGTGTCATGCCCTTGCCGGACAACTTCTGGACCAAACACGGCAAGAATATGGAGTCCTGGCAACAGGGTGGCACCACCTTCTACCGCATCAGCGGGCCGCTATGCAGCCAGTTCATGGTCAACCAGTTCGTGTTTACCGAAGGCGATGATCCCTTGTATGCCCAGGTACGTGAGACCGCCGGCAATACTGCAGTACTGGCGACCTTGCGCGACTACAGCCACGGCAAAAACAATGTCTGGGGTATTACTGCTCGCAACCGCGAACAGAATTTTGCCCTGAACCTGTTGATGAACCCGGATTTTGATTTCATCTCCCTGCTCGGTCATGCCGGTACGGGTAAAACGCTGTTGGCCCTGGCCAGTGCGCTGACCCAGACCCTGGAGACCAAGCGCTACAACGAAATCATCATTACCCGTGCCACGGTGCCCGTGGGTGATGACATCGGTTTTCTGCCTGGTACTGAAGAAGAGAAAATGCAGCCCTGGATGGGGGCCCTGGAAGACAACCTGGAAGTCCTGCACCTGGGCACCGGCAAGTCCTCCGGCAACCTGAGCAATCCCCAAGGCACTGAGGCTCCGCGCAACTCCACCATGGAACTGGTGCGCTCCAAGATCAAGGTCAAATCCCTGAGCTTCATGCGTGGCCGTACCTTCATGAACAAGTTCCTGATCATCGACGAGGCGCAGAACCTGACACCCAAGCAGATGAAAACACTGGTGACGCGGGCCGGCCCTGGAACTAAAATCGTCTGCCTGGGCAATATTGCCCAGATCGACACGCCCTACCTGACCGAGGGCAGTTCGGGACTGACCTACGTAGTAGACCGATTCAAAGGCTGGCCGCATGCAGGCCACATTACCTTGCAACGTGGTGAGCGCTCCCGTCTGGCCGATTACGCCAGCGACGCACTCTAAACCGAATCTCTACTCACTCAAACCGGGTCTTGAACCCGGTTTTTTTTTACCGCCAGGCTACACCACGATCAACAAGCCGATCGAAGATGCAGCATGGGGGATTTTTAATGACTGTTATGAAACGTACCGCACAGCCCATCGGGCTTACCATGGGCGATGCCGCTGGCATAGGCCCGGAAATTATCGCCCGTCTGATGGTTGAAGGTTTGCCCCACCCGGCCGTCGTGTATGGCGATCCGGGTGCAATGCGTCGTGCCTTGACTCTGATTGGCGCTGCCCAGGACTGGCGGGTCGAAGAAGTAAAGCAACCCGTTTGCACGCCCAAAGGGGTGATTGCCGTACTGAATCGCTGGCAAGCCCTGCCCGAAGATCTGCCCTATGGCGAAGTTCACGCCCTGGCTGGACGTGGTGCCTACGAATACTTGTGCCACGCCATTGATGATGCCCAGGCTGGCCTGATCCGTGCCATCGTCACCGCCCCGCTGAATAAGCTGGCCATGCAAAAAGGCGGTATCGATGCCCCCGGCCATACCGAGATTCTGGCCGAGCGCAGCCACACCGAGCACTACGCCATGATGCTGGCCAACGAGCACTTGCGCTCCATTCTGGTCACCATTCATGAACCGCTGGCACGCGTCCCCTCCCTGATTACGAAAGCGCGCGTGCTGCAAACCATACGGCTGGCACAACTGGCCTGCACCCAGGCCGGAATCGCCAAACCCCGTGTGGCGGTGGCCGGTTTAAACCCCCATGCTGGTGAAGGCGGCAAATTTGGCCTGGAAGATAGAGAACAGATCAGCCCGGCTATTGAACAAGCCCGCGCCGAAGGCATCCAGGCCAGCGGCCCCTGGCCCGGCGATACGATTTTCATGCGAGCCCGTCAGGGGGAGTTCGATATTGTGGTGGCCCAATACCATGACCAAGGTCTGATCCCCATCAAGCTGCTGGGTCTGGACGAAGGCGTGAACGTAACCGTGGGCCTACCCTTTATCCGCACCAGTGTGGACCATGGCACGGCATACGACATTGCCGGACAGGGCAGGGCTGATGCTTCCTCCCTGGGCTATGCCTACCGTATGGCGCTTTCCATGAGCGCTCACCAAGCATGATCAAGCGTTTACCGATTGACCCGTTTTTGCTGAAACTGTTTGCCACGGTTGCGCTTGCCAGTCTGCTGCCCGCCCAAGGCTGGGGCGTGCCTTTGTTTCAACACATCACACAGATTGCGATTGCCCTGCTGTTCTTTCTGCATGGTGCCCGCCTATCACGCGAGGCTATCTGGGGTGGCTTGTCCCACTGGCGTTTGCACCTGCTGATTCTGTCCGTCACCTTTGTGCTCTTCCCTATTCTGGGTAGTGGCGTGGCCGCCGTACTGCGTCCCTGGCTGACAGACAATCTGTACCTGGGAGTTCTGTTTCTGGCTTGTCTGCCCAGCACCGTGCAGTCTGCGGTAGCCCTGACAGCAATGGCACGTGGCAACGTACCGGTTTCAATTTGCAGTGCCTCTGCTTCTACCTTGCTGGGCGTATTCATCACTCCCCTGCTGGTCGGCATCATGTTGGCCGGTGCGACCAGCGCCCAGGCAACGGTGTCGCTGGAGGCGGTGGGGAAGATCATGCTGCAACTGTTTTTCCCCTTTGTCTTCGGGCATCTGCTGCGTCCCTTGATAGGGGCCTGGGTGATGAAACGTCAGCAACTGCTGAAAGTCGTGGATCAGGGATCCATCCTGCTGGTGGTGTATACGGCCTTTTCAGGCGCGGTGGTGGGCGGCCTGTGGTCCTCCACCCCATTGAGTGCCTTGGGTCTGATTGTGCTGTCCAACGCCGTTCTGCTGACCTTGGCGCAAGTGCTGGCCTGGAACCTTGGGCGTTGGCTGGGCTTTTCCTTTGAGGACCGAGTCAGCCTGCTGATGTGCGGCTCCAATAAAAGCCTGAGCAGCGGCATCCCGATTGCCAATGTCATTTTCCCCAGTGCTATGGTCGGGCCCATCATCTTGCCGATCATGCTGTTTCACCAGTGGCAACTACTGGTGTGCGCGTGGCTGGCGAAAAGACTAGCTGCCCGCAGCGGAGATTAAAAAGGCATTGAGGCTGTTTAAACAGCCTCAATGCCTATCTATGCCCATCAATCGCCAAACCTCCAGCGCGCCGGCTTCTCCCCTGCTTGCAGGCTGTGGACAACAAAACTCAGATCCACCCTTCCAAAGCCAGAACAAGCCCACTCCCAGCCGAGCCGGTGGCGTTTGCTGCTGATGGCCTGCCTCTGGTCCGGTAAAACATAACAAAGGGGAGGCAAATGCCTCCCCTTAATTCTTCTGCGGTAGCCCGCTCCCGATGCCTAGCAACACTCACCAGCGAGTAGGCATCGCATACCAATCTTTACTACGTCGGCATGTAATCCAAAAAGCGCGTACTGGCGCCAGCAAAGGTCAGACGAACCGAACCAATAGGACCGTTACGCTGCTTACCAATAATGATTTCTGCCGTGCCCTTGTCGGGTGAGTCAGGGTTGTAGACCTCGTCACGGTAAATAAACAAGATCAAGTCCGCATCCTGCTCAATAGCACCCGACTCCCGCAAGTCACTCATCACAGGACGCTTGTTGGGCCGTTGTTCCAGACTTCGGTTCAACTGCGACAAGGCAATCAAGGGACAGTTCAGCTCTTTAGCCAAGCCTTTCAAGGAACGACTGATTTCAGAAATTTCCGTTGCCCGGTTTTCGCCACCGCTTGAGGACATCAGCTGCAAATAATCGATGATGATCAAGCCAAGCTGGCCACACTGCCGCGCCAATCGTCGAGCCCGCGCCCGCACTTCCATGGAGGACAGACCGGGCGTTTCATCAATGTAAATCTGGGCTTCCTGCACCTGCTGCACCGCGTGCGTCAAGCGCGGCCAATCATCGGCAGTCAGCTTGCCGGTACGCATGCGGTGTTGGTCCAGCAAACCGACCGAGCCCACCATACGCATAGCCAACTGCACCGCGCCCATTTCCATGGAAAACACGGCCACCGGCAAACCCTGGGCAATGGCTACGTGTTCGCCAATGTTCATGGAGAACGAGGTTTTACCCATGGAAGGACGACCCGCCACAATCACCAGGTCACCGGCTTGCAGGCCCGAGGTCATCTTGTCCAGATCCACAAAACCCGTAGGCACCCCGGTCACTTCCGAGTCGCCTTCACGATGGTAGAGCTCGTCAATACGCTCTACCACTTGGCTGAGCAAAGGCTGGATTTCCAGAAAACCCTGAGAGCCGCGCGCCCCTTCCTGAGCGATCTGAAACACGCGGGTTTCCGCTTCATCCAGAATCTGGCGGGCTTCCTTGCCCTGAGGGTTAAACGCAGCTGAGGAAATATCATCAGCTACTGTGACCAGCTTGCGCAGCGTGGAGCGCTCGCGCACGATTTCGGCGTAGCGACGAATGTTGGCAGCCGATGGCGTGTTGTGGGCCAGAGCATTCAGATACGCCAGGCCGCCCACCTCTTCCTGCTTGCCCGCAACCGACAGGGACTCGAACACCGTGACCACGTCGGCAGGACGAGCCAGACCAATCAAACGGGTAATGTGTTGCCAGATCAGCTTGTGATCAAAACGATAAAAGTCCTCGTCGGTGACAATGTCGGCCACTCGGTCAAACGCGGCATTATCGAGCAACAAGCCACCGAGCACCGACTGCTCCGCCTCAATGGAATGAGGCGGGACCCTCAGGTAATCCAATGTTGAATCGGATTTGGCTGACTTGCTTTCCATGCATATACCTTCAAATCAAGGAAAAAAATCGACGCCGCAGCCAACAGGATCTGTTGTGCGGTCTTAAACGTGTATCTGGGGGCAGAACAGTCAGGCTCAACAGCGTAGTGGGCTGACAAGACCGAAGACGAGGACACAGCCACGCGGCAGGCGTGCTGGCGCTACTCGGACTGAACGAAGAGAAAACAAAAAAGCCGGCTTGCACCGGCTTTTTCTTAGCTTGGCAGATACACCCCATGAAGGAATGTACCATGCGTCAACGCGCTAGTCTTAGGCTACGTCGCCTTGAACCACAACGTTGATTTCAGCAGTCACGTCAGGGTGCAGAGCAACCTGAACGGAGTACTCGCCAACGGCTTTCAGGTGGCCGTCGGGCAGACGAACCTGAGTCTTGACCAGGTCGGCAAAGCCCGCATTTTGCAATGCATTGGCGATGTCCATGGTGGTCACGGAACCGAACAGACGACCGTCCACGCCGGCTTTTTGAACCAGGGTGAAAGTTTGGCCGTTCAGCTTTTCGTTTTGAGCCTGAGCAGCGGCCAGCTTTTCAGCTTGCAGCTTCTCCAGTTCGGCACGACGTGCTTCGAACTCTTGCAGAGCAGCAGCCGTAGCACGGCGGGCAACTTTGCGTGGCAGCAGGAAATTACGGGCGTAACCATCACGTACGCGCACAACGTCACCCAGATTACCCAGGTTGGCGACTTTTTCGAGCAAAATAACTTGCATGACTAAGGTTCCTCTGGATTATTTGTGGTTGTCGGTGTACGGCAACAGAGCCAGGAAACGAGCGCGCTTGACAGCGGTGTCCAGCTGACGCTGGTAGTGGGCTTTGGTGCCCGTCAAACGTGCAGGGATGATCTTGCCATTTTCCTGGATGAAATCACGCAGGGTGTCCAGATCTTTGTAATCAATTTCTTCAACGCCAGCGACGGTGAAGCGGCAGAACTTGCGGCGTTTGAACAGTGGGTTCTGTTGTGCAAATTTGCGTTTTTTGTCTTTGCCTCTACGGAAAGCCATTTTGTGCCTCGTTAGTAACCGGGCTATACCCGGAAGAATTCAGTGTGAAGCGAGGTGTTGAACACTTCGCGACGATCGAGCCAGACCAGTCAAACCGTAACAGAGCCTTGTCCCGGAAAGTGGCGCTGGTAGTGCTGTATATGCAACACCAGACGCGTCGAGCCTTTACGGGCGGGAGCAATAAAACCTTGTAGTTGCAAACGGGCTCCCAAAGGAGTGTCTGCCAGACCCAATGCATTATTTCCCAGAGCCACTGCCTGCATCGTCAAAGCGATTTGCCGGGAGTGACCGGCTTCCATTACGGAAGATTCGTGTTCCAGAACCAACTCCAGAGCTGGGACACCCGCCGGCGTATAACGCAAGGGCTTGATGTCGATAAGCTGACCGGCAAGAGAGAACTGGTTCACGCAGTCGGAGCTATTACTCTTCAGCTTGAGCTTCAGCGTCAGCGGCTGCAGGAGCGCTGGCTTCAGTACTTGCTTTACGTGCTTCTTCGCGTTCGACGGACTTCATCATGACCGAAGCGCCTTCAGGGGCTTTCTTCGTGCCAGCGACGAGGTAACGCAAGATAGCGTCGTTGTAGCGGAAGGAATGCTCCAGTTCGTCCAAGGTGGACTGACCGCATTCGATGTTCAGGCACACGTAGTGAGCCTTGACCAGTTTCTGGATTGGGTAAGCCAGTTGACGGCGGCCCCAGTCTTCCAGACGATGAATAGCACCGCCTTCGGAAGTAACAATCGCCGAATAGCGCTCGATCATGGCGGGCACTTGCTCGCTTTGATCGGGATGCACAATGAACACTACTTCGTAGTGACGCATGGAACAACTCCTTGTGGATATCGCCTAGTACCTACTGCAAACACAGTCAGGCACCAAGCGCGACAGCCCGCCCATTCAATCCGGGTCGAGCAAGAAACCATAGATACTAGCACCAAGAAAGGCTGGCTGACAAGCCAAAAGCCTTAACCCTGCACGCTTGCGTAGGCAGAGTGATTATGAATCGACTCAAAATTCTCGGCTTCGATGCTATAACGCAACACTCCGGGCAGGCTACGCACACTGACGGCCACATCACGCACCAGGTCTTCGACAAACTTAGGATTGTCGTAAGCGTATTCGGTGACGTATTTTTCGTCAGTGCGCTTGAGCAAGCCCCACAGCTGACAGGACGCCTGTTCTTCAACCGACTTGATCAGCGTAGGCAAATCCAGCGCAGCCGGATCCGCAAACACGGCCTGCACAGTGACGTGCGAGCGTTGATTATGGGCACCGTACTCTGAAATTGCCTTGGAGCACGGGCACAGGCTGGTGACGGGAACCAGCACAGATAATTCAAATTCGGGCTGGGCATCCACACCGACGCGCGCCGTCCAGCTAACGGTGTAATCCATCAGGCTGGCTACTCCCGATACGGGCGCCACTTTTTCCAGAAACACGGGGAAGGTGGCCGTCATGTCGCCACGCCCGGCACCGAGCAAGGGCAACATGGTCTGGGCCATCTGCACAAAACCGGCAGGCGTCATGGCTTGACGACGATACTCTTCCAGCAAAGCCACAAAGCGCGACATATGGGTGCCTTTTTCTTCGGGCGGCAAGGCCACCGTCAACTCCCATTGCGCCACGGTGGGCACGGCCTGCCCCTGCAGGTCCAGCATCATCGGATGCCGCACCCCGCGCACACCCACGCGCTGAATCGCAACACGGCGTGTATCCATGCTGCTTTGCACATCTGGCATGGCCAAAGGCGATTCCGACACTGTATTCATATCCATCAGGTTCAGCCACGACAAAGCCGCAACCTCAAATAAAAACAATAATGAATTATTATCTTACGCTTATAGCAAGCGAGCTTCGATAACCTTAGCAAGAACACGCATATTGGGGTATTTAACACCTCAAATACGTCGCAATTGCCTTACACCTCAAACAAACTTGAGAAACGCTCACGAATTGAACGCTCGATGCCTGCGGCATCCAGACCCAGATCCTGAGCTATTTTCTTCTGATCACCGTGGTCAATGAACTCGTCAGGGTAGCCCAGTTGCAGCACGGGCATCACCAGCGCATCACGGCTGACAAACTCCAGTACCGCGCTGCCTGCGCCACCCATCAAACAGCCTTCTTCCACCGTCACAAAAGCCTGATGGCTTTGTGCCAGCTCTTGCAGCAAGGCTTCGTCCATGGGTTTCACAAAACGCATATCCACCACGGTAGCGTCCAGAACCTCGGCCGCTTTCAGGGCCTCGTGCAATACGGGTCCGAAAGCCAAAATGGCCAGATTCTTGCCTTGGCGACGCAAATTGGCCTTGCCCAGCGGCACAGTGTTCAGCGCCTGGTCTACTTCAGCACCGATACCTGCTCCACGCGGATAGCGCACCGAGCTGGGGCCTGGATGCTGGTAGCAACAGGTCAGCAACAAGCGGGTTTCGTTCTCGTCCGACGGGGCGGCGACCACCATGTTTGGAATGCAGCGCAAAAAGGCGATGTCGTAATTACCGGCGTGCGTTGCCCCGTCTGCGCCCACAATACCGGCACGGTCCAACGCAAACGTAACATCCAGATTCTGCAAAGCCACGTCGTGAATCAGTTGATCATAGCCACGCTGCAAGAAAGTGGAGTAAATCGCCACAACAGGTTTTTGTCCTTCACAGGCCAAGCCACCCGCAAACGTGACGGCGTGCTGTTCGGCGATACCCACATCAAAATAACGACGGGGAAACTGCTGCTCGAACTCCACCATGCCACTGCCTTCACGCATGGCAGGGGTAATACCGTATAGGCGCTGGTCCTGCTTGGCCATATCGCACAACCACTGGCCAAAGATCTGCGTAAACGTCGGGCGCGGCTTGGTCGTTGGCTTAACCAAACCCACCGAAGGATCGAACTTGCCAGGGCCGTGGTAGAGCACCGGGTCGGCCTCGGCCAGCTTGTAACCCTGCCCTTTACGGGTCACCACATGCAGGAACTGCAAACCACCCAGATCACGCAGATTGCTCAAGGTAGAGACCAGCGCGTCCAGATCATGGCCGTCAATCGGGCCTACGTAATTAAAGCCCAGCTCTTCAAATAGCGTGGCCGGAGACAAAATCCCCTTGGCATGGCCTTCAAACTTGCGCGCCAGATCCAGAACGGGCGGCACATGCTGCAAAACAGCACGGCCCACATTCTTGGCAGCGGCGTAAAAGCGGCCCGACATCAGGCGAGCCAGATAATGGTTCAGGGCACCTACCGGCGGGGAGATCGACATGTCATTGTCGTTCAGCACCACCAGCACATTCACATCGGGGGTGACACCGGCATTGTTCAGGGCTTCAAAGGCCATGCCAGCGGTCATCGCGCCATCGCCGATCACGGCAATGTGCTGACGCTCGATCCCGGCATTGCGCGAGGCCACGGCCATACCCAATACCGCGGAAATCGAGGTCGAGGAATGTGCGGTGCCAAAGTCGTCGTACTCGGACTCGGAACGCTTGGGGAAACCGGAGATGCCATCTTGCTGACGCAAGCTTCCCATCTGATCGCGCCGGCCAGTCAGAATCTTGTGCGGATAGGACTGATGACCCACATCCCACACGATACGGTCATGGGGCGTCTCGAACACATAGTGCAAGGCGGTGGTCAATTCAACCGTGCCCAGATTGGACGACAAATGCCCACCGGTTTTGGATACGGACTGCAGAACAAACTCGCGCAGTTGTCGTGCCAGCTCGGGAAGATCACGTTGATCAAGCTGGCGCAAGTCGGCGGGAGACTGAATCTGCTCTAGGGAAACGGTTGTCATACTAAAGACGTCTATCCGGGCAAATAAGTGAAACGACTGTCCAAAGACAATCGCCAATCGGCTATTGTAAAACGCTTCGCGGCCTGTGCCAAAGTAGCACAGGCCCACGTCGCTTAATGATTGCGGCCCACGATATAGTCAGCCAGTTGCATCAGGCGCGCAGCGGCAGGCCCCAAGGGACGCAAAGCCAACTGAGCCTGCTCATTCAGGGCACCGAGCAACTCGCGCGATCCGTCCATACCCAGGATGGAGACATAGGTAGGCTTGTTATCGGCCGCATCTTTACCGGCTGTCTTGCCCAGCGTGGCGGTATCGGCTGTCACATCCAGAATATCGTCCACGACCTGGAAAGCCAGACCGACGGCCTGGGCATACTCTTCCAAACCATTACGCACAGTGGATGAGGCACCCGCCACAATACCACCCAACAACACGCTGGCCTGCAACATGGCGCCGGTTTTCATGCTGTGCATTTCTTGCAGTTGATCGCGGTCCAGGGCAATGCCCACGCTTTCACAATCAATCGCCTGACCACCAGCCATGCCGGCACTGCCCGCAGCCTGAGCCAATTGGGTAATGGCTTGCACGATCAAGGCAGGGGCAATCGGCATTTGCGCCAACAGCTCGAAGGCCAAGGGCTGTAAGGCATCGCCTGCCAGCATGGCGCAGGCTTCATCAAACTGGACATGGGTAGTTGGGCGACCACGACGCAATTTATCGTCGTCCATGCAAGGCAAATCATCATGAACCAGCGAGTAGGCGTGAATCAACTCCACCGCCGCCGCAGCCAGCTCCAATGCTTTCAGTTGGGCAGCCGCCATAGGCTTGCCTTGCAGGGCGGCCTCGCCTGCGGCATAGACCAAGGCAGCACGCACACGCTTGCCACCACCCAGCACACTATAGCGCATGGCTTCGTGCAAACGAGCAGGTTCCTGGCTGACAGGGGGCAAGGACTGATCCAGTACGGTCTCAGTTTGCTCAACCCGCGCCTGCAGCCAATCAGAAAAACTGGTAGAACTCATCTTAACTATCTCCAACAGCCTCATCCCCCGACAAGGGACGCAGCAGATTGCCCTGCAATACACTGACCTGTTCCTGGGCAAGGTCTAGTTTGCGCTGACACAATTGGGCTAACTCCACACCCTGCTCGTAAGCCTGCAAAGCCTGCTCCAGCGGCAGCGCCCCGCTTTCCATGCGAGCGACCAGCGCTTCCAATTGCGCCAGAGCGGACTCAAAATCCTGCTGGTCTGGCGCCTGGGCACTTTGATTATCATCGCGAGATTTAACCATAACTATTCCTGATCAATGAGGGCCGTCCGGACTACCTGAGGCCACAATTGGATGTGGCATTGTACGGGAGCCTGTGGCTTGCTGCCCTCCCACGAGGACGCTTTTTACCGGGGGCGCCGAGCCTTAGAGTCACCTGACAGTAAAAAAGCCGCTTTGGGGCGGCTTTCTCAGCACCAGAAGTCTCTTGCCTTTGACTAGCTGCGCGCAACAGGCCGGCTGGCGTCACTGACCCATTCACTCCAGGAGCCTGGATAAATGCTGGAGCCGGACAGCCCCGCCAATTCCATGGCAAAAAGATTGTGACAAGCCGTAATACCCGAACCACACTGATGGACCACCATCTCTGCCGAAATCGTCCCCAGCAAGTCCTGATACTCCTGACGTAGCTGCTCAGCCGGCTTGAAGCGCCCTTGTTCATCCAGATTATTAAGGTGCGAACGGTTCAACGCGTCGGGGATATGACCTGCGACCGGGTCCATCGGTTCCACATCTCCGCGATATCGTTCGGCAGCGCGCGCATCCAGCACAGTGAAAATAGGTTTGGACAGGTTCTTCAGTACCTGATCCGTTTGCACGGTAGGCATGGCCGCCTGTTCAGGGATGCTCAATTCAGCCGCTGCCGGGGCGGGCGTAGCCGGGCCGCTTTCTTGGGCTCCGCCCAGTTGTTGCCAGGCCTGCCAGCCACCATCCAGAATGGCGACCTGGGGATGCCCCAACCAACGCAGCATCCACCACATATGGCTGGCAAACAAGGAACCCTGGGCATCGTAGACCACAACCTGCATGCCGTCACGCAAGCCGCTTTGCTGCAAAAGCTGGGCCAGCACCTGACGACTGGGCAAAGGATGACGGCCATTCAGCCCGGTCTTGGGAGCAGCCAGATCAACCTCGTGATCCAGAAACACCGCACCCGGAATATGCCCCTGCTCATAAGCGCGTCGTCCTGCTTGATGGTCGATCAAGTCATGGCGTACATCCAGAATCAAGCACTCTGAGTTATTCAGATTGGCCTGGACTTGTTCTGCGCTAATCAGAAATTCAAACACGTTCTGCCTCCTTGACGGGAGCCCGCTCGGCTGCCGCGGCCTGACCTCGCAAGATACGATCCTCGCTGTAGGTGCGCCAGGCTGACAACAGGCCAGACCCGATAATCAATGCCATACCTGCCCAGGCTACCCCGTCAGGCACATCCCCCCAGAAAGCGATACCAATCAGGGCGGCGAAAATAATGGTGGTGTATTGCAAGGCTGCGGTCAACAAGGCCGAACCCAGTCCAAAAGCACGCGTCATGGTCAGTTGCCCAAACAAGCCAGACAAGCCTACGCCCAACAGGGACAGCCAGGCGCGCCAGCTCAGTTCGCGCCAACCTTCCCACAAAAGGCCAACCAGACTGGAGCATACGACAAAACAGGAAAACAGCAGCACGGTGCGCCATTCAGGCTCACCTGAACGTCCTAGAGCACGTACCTGCATCATGGCCACCGCGCTCAAAGCGCCGGCGCATAGGCCCAGCATTGCCGCCCACCATTGATCAGGCGTAATACTGGGACGCAGCACACCGATCACACCCAAAAAACCCAAGAGCACCGCAATCAGACGCACAGGGTCGCGCTGGGTGCCACCCCAGGCCAGCATCCAGAAAGCAATAAATAAGGGAGCGGTGTAATTCAGGCTGACGGCCGTGGACAAGGGCAGATTTGCCAGGGCCAGAAAACCCAACCACATGGAACTGACCCCGGAAACGTTACGCCGGATATGCAGCTTCCAACTTTGAGGGGCCAGCCGCAAACCACGGCTCTTGGCCCAGAACACTAACAGCAGGACCGAGGGCACACCCCGGAACAAAACGATTTGTGCCATCGACGCCCCAGCATCGGCGGACACTTTGACACAGGCCCCCATAATGGCAAACATGGCGCAGGCTACCAGCATCCACAATGACTGCATGTGATCAGACCAAATCAGTAATAAGGGAAAGCCACTACTATACTCTCCGCCTTGCAAAAGTGGCTCGGTAACCCCATATCCAGACCAGTTAGACCACAGCTTGAAAGACAGCTCAAGAAACTATCTTGATCAAAAGCTGACTAAAGGCTGAATCTTTTATTATCACGCCTGGAATCAAGGCTAAAATTCGGGCCGATCGTCTTTCCACGGTCACGATTTCTTTTGTCATACCGGAATCCGCATTCATGAAACGAATTGTCCTTTTTTTAATAACCAACTTGGCCGTCATGCTGGTGCTCAGCGCCTCCATGAATATTTTGGGTGTGGGACGTTACCTGAACGCGCAAGGTCTGGATCTGACTCAATTGCTGATTTTCTCGGCCTTGGTCGGTTTCACCGGCGCCATCATTTCCTTGCTAATGAGCAAGTGGATGGCCAAGCAAAGCGTGAACGCGCGTGTCATTGATCCCAACGCCCCCGCCAACGCGGAAGAAGCGTGGCTGGTCGATACCGTGCACCAACTGGCGGACCGCGCCGGTATTGGCCGCCCAGAAGTGGCTATTTACGACGGCGAGCCCAACGCGTTTGCCACTGGCGCCTTCAAGAACGATGCTCTGGTCGCCGTGTCCACAGGCTTGTTGCGCGGCATGACCGAAGAAGAAGTCATGGCGGTGCTCGGTCATGAGGTTGCCCACATTGCCAACGGCGACATGGTCACCCTGACCTTGATCCAGGGCGTGGTGAATACCTTTGTGATCTTCCTGGCCCGTCTGGCTGGCTACTTTGTGGACCGCGTGCTGTTGCGCAACGATCGCGACGTGGGCATGGGTTACTACGCCTCGGTTTTTGTGTTTGAGCTGATTTTTGGCGTGCTGGCCTCCATCATCGTGGCCTGGTTCTCCCGTCAGCGTGAATACCGCGCCGATGCCGGTTCCGCCCAGTTGCTGGGTTCGCGCCAGCCCATGATCCATGCTCTGGCCCGTCTGGGTGGCATGGCTCCTGGTGAGCTGCCCAAGAACTTTGAGGCCTCCGGTATTTCGGGTGGTCGTTCGATCAGCGCGATCTTTGCATCCCACCCTCCTATCGCGGCACGTATCCAGGCTTTGCAAAACGCCCAATCGGTCTAAGCACACCGGCAGCCTGAACGGCACAACCCAACAAAACGCCCCAAAAGCCTATGTGCTTTTGGGGCGTTTTCATTTCTTAGTGCAAACTGCCTCCTATGCCATGCATAGCTCCCCTGAAAATATCAGACTAACCAGAGTCAGTCTGCCCCTGTAGTCCAAGCGCGGCATAATCCCAAGACCTGAGTGTGCTCCCCCGAATTCTGAGACTCACGCTTGTAAGATGCGCTGGGCTATTATTTAGCCATGAAAGAAATCTTCGCACTTCTCGATTTCGGGGGATATATCGCTTTGCTCCTGTGGGGTATCCACATGGTGCAAAGCGGTGTGCAACGCGCCTTCGGTGCCGAACTGGGCATCTGGATGGGTCACGCATTGGGTCGCCCCCGTCGCGCCTTTTTTGCGGGTGCGGCCATTACCGCCGCCATTCAAAGCAGTACCGCCACCGGTCTGATGATTACCAGCTTTGCCGCCACCGGCATGGTTGCCCTGGTTCCGGCCCTGGCCGCCATGTTGGGCGCCAATGTGGGCACGACGCTGATCGTGCAACTGCTGTCCTTCAAGATGACCGCGCTGGCTCCTGCCCTGATTCTTCTGGGTGTTTGGTTGTTCCGCTCGCAAGAGCCTGGACGCCGACGCGACCTGGGCCGCGTCTTTATTGGCCTAGGCCTTTTGCTGCTGTCCTTGCATGAGTTAGTGGGCCTGTTCTCGCCCATTCAGGACGCCCCCCTGCTGCAAACCATTCTGGAAGCTCTGGCAGGCAGTCCCATGACGGGTATGTTGCTGGCGGCACTGCTGACCTGGGCCGCGCACTCCAGTGTGGCTATTGTGGTGCTGATCATCTCGCTGGCCAGCCATCAGCATATGGACCCGCAGCTAACCTACGCGCTGGTGCTGGGTGCTAACGTGGGTACCGCCATCAACCCGATTCTGGAAGGGGCTGGCAGCACGAAAGACCCAGCCAACAAACGTGTGCCCATAGGCAACTTAGGCACACGTGTGTTTGGCTGTCTGATTGGCATGATTGTGTTGCCCTGGATTCCGGATTTGATGAGCTGGTTCACCGATGAACCCGCCCGTGCCGTGGCCAACTTCCACACCTTCTTCAATCTGGCCGTGGCGGCCTTGTTCCTGCCTTTGCTCAAACCCTATTCGCGCCTGCTGAGCCGTTATCTGCCCCGTCGCACCGACCCGGATGATCCTGGCCTGCCTTTGTATCTGGACCAATCTGCCCAGGAAGTCCCTGCGGTGGCCCTGGGCAATGCGGCGCGGGAAGCACTGCGCCTGTCTGATATGTTGCAAGAGATCCTGGACACGGCCCGCCAGAACATGCTGAGCAATAGTGCCCAAAGCATTAACCATGCGCGCTATATCAGCAATGCCGTCAACCGTCTGGAGCCATTGATCACTACATATCTGGCCAGCATGGATCAGGAAAACCTGAACAAGAAAGATACGCGTCGCCTGAACGATATTCTGACTTTTTCCACCAATATCTCGCACGCCGCCACCATCAGCGTCAATGGCTTGCTCAGCCATACGGCCAAGCTGCGCAAACAGGGCTGGATACTGCAAACGGAAGAGCAAGCCGAGATCGGCAAGGTCATGGACAGGCTAATTCGCAACCAACGTCAGGCCGCAGCCCTGTTTGTAGCCGAGGACGTCAAAACGGCCCGCTTCCTGGCGTTTGAAAAAGACTTTTTCCGCGAACTGGAAGTTGCAGCTGCGGACCGTCATCTTCGCCAGATCAAGGCCGGTCAGTTGGACGTTGCCGAGCAAGGCTCCTTGTATCTGGAGATCTTGCGTGACGTGCGCACCATTAACTCCTATCTGGTCAGCGCGGCAGCCTATCCGATTCTAGCCAAGCACGACGAGCTGCTTCCCAACCGGGTACGCTCCAACGAGGACTAGATACATCATCAAAGCGTGCCACACCCGGCCCGCGAAACTCCAGCGACTCGAAAACAAGCAAGGCGACCATCAGGTCGCCTTGCTGTTGAGTCTATCAAAAGCCTTTAGTGCGCCTGTTCCCAGTTATCGCCCACCCCCACCTCGGCAACCAGTGGGACATCCAGCTTGGCCACATTGCACATCAGGCCAGGCAGGTTTTCACGCAAAATATCCAGCTCGTCCTCAGGTACATCGAATACCAGTTCGTCATGGACCTGCATCACCATCTGCGTGCGCAGGCCCTTTTCTTCCAGCCAACGCTGCACAGCCACCATGGCCATCTTGATCAGGTCAGCCGACGTGCCCTGCATCGGTGCATTAATGGCGGCACGCTCTGCACCGGCCATGCGCGGCCCTTTTGCACCTTTCAGTTCCGGCAGCCATAGGCGGCGACCAAACACGGTTTCCACATAACCTTGCTCATGAGCCTGGGCTTTGATGCGAGTCATATAGCTGGCCACGCCAGGATAGCGAGCGAAGTAGCGATCAATATAAGCACGGGCAGCATCACGGGTAATGCCCAGGTTGCTGGCCAGACCAAACTCACCCATGCCGTAGATCAGACCAAAGTTAATCGCCTTGGCGGCACGGCGCTGGTCAGAGCTAACATCTTTGGCATCCACACCAAAAATCTCGGCAGCGGTCGCTGTGTGCACGTCCCCACCCTGCTCAAAGACCTGCTGCAAATTGGCGTCACCCGATACATGCGCCATCACACGCAATTCGATCTGGGAATAGTCAGCCGAGACCACTTTGCCCAACTCGGACACGAAGGCGGCACGAACACGACGCCCTTCTGCCGTACGCACCGGAATGTTCTGCAAGTTAGGATCGGAGGAGGCCAGACGCCCGGTTATCACGGCAGCCTGTGCATAACGGGTATGCACACGGCCACTGTCCGGATTCACCATTTTGGGCAGTTTGTCCGTATAAGTGGACTTGAGCTTGGCCAGACCACGGTACTCCAGCAGCACCTGCGGCAAGGGGTAATCCTGAGCCAAGCGGGTCAGGACGTCCTCGTCAGTAGACGGAGCACCACTGGCCGTTTTACGAACCACTGGAATACCGAGCTTGCCGAACAGAATCTCGCCCACTTGCTTGGGGGAGTTCATGTTGAAAGGCTGGTCGGCTAACTCGTAAGCCTTGTTTTCCAGCTCCAGCATTTTTTGGCCCAGCTCGTGGCTTTGACGCGCCAAGGTAGGCACATCAATCTTGACGCCATTGCGCTCCACAATCGTCAGCACATCCGAAGCCTGCACTTCCAGCAAATAAATACGCTCCAGACCTTCTTGCTTGGCCACTTGAGGACGCAGGCACTGATGCAAACGCAAGGTGTAGTCCGCATCTTCACAGGCATAGTGAGACGCAACAGGGATGTCCACCTCGTCAAAACCGATCTGCTTGGCACCCTTGCCGCAAATATCCTCGTAAGACGTGCCTTTCAAACCCAGCCATTGCAAGGCCAGCTCATCCATGCTGACGCGCTTGTGCGACTGCAAGACATACGCCTGCAACATGGTGTCCTCGCGGATACCGCGCAAGCTGACTTTTTCATTGAGCAGGACATGCGTATCGTATTTGGCATTGTGCAGGACCTTGGCCGC
This sequence comes from Alcaligenes sp., assembly GCF_050255915.1. Taxonomy (NCBI): domain Bacteria; kingdom Pseudomonadati; phylum Pseudomonadota; class Betaproteobacteria; order Burkholderiales; family Alcaligenaceae; genus Alcaligenes; species Alcaligenes sp. The sequence continues at coordinate 442,047 of NZ_JBFWIQ010000001.1, read as the reverse complement.
CTCTGCGTTTTCCAGCCAGGGACGTAGAGTTTCCAGCACATCGTCTTTATTCAACTGCTCTACATCCAGCGAACCACGGTGAGCGACCGGCACATAAAAAGCCTGACCCGCCTTGACCGATACAGACAAGCCCACCAGACGCGCCATCAAAGGGTCCAAGGACGTGGTTTCCGTATCCAGCGCCACCAGCTCGGCCTTCTCCAGCAGGCTTAGCAAGGACTGCAATTGCTCTTTCGTCGTGACGGTCTGATAATCCAGCTCAGCGGGTGCCGCAGGCGTTTCAGCCTGGACGCGTGCATCCTGGGCAGGCACGCGCTTGGGATCATCCGTCAATTCACGCAACCAGCTGCGGAAACCATAGGTTTCATAGATATCCTGCAACACGGCATTGTCACGGGGCTCCGGCTCCAGCGCACCGAAGTCACCCGTAAAACCAGGCACCTCACAATCGAGCTTGACCGTCACCAGCTTGCGCGTCATTTCAAAGTTAGCGCTGAAATCGCGCAGATTCTGGCCAGCCACACCCTTGATTTTGTCGGCATGCTGCAACAACTCATCCAGGCTGCCATATTCACCTAACCACTTGGCGGCTGTCTTGGGGCCCACCTTGGGTACGCCCGGAATATTGTCCGAGGTGTCGCCAATCAGCATTAAATAATCGATAATCTGATCTGGGCGTACTCCGTACTTATTGGTGACCCCCTCTATATCCAGCTTTTCGTTACTCATGGTGTTGACCAGCTGCACATGCTCATTGACCAGCTGGGCCAGGTCCTTATCTCCGGTAGAGACCACCGTCTCGATGCCGTTTTCGGCCGCCAGACGAGAAAGTGTGCCGATGATATCGTCAGCCTCCACGCCGGACTGACAAATCAGATGCCAGCCCATGGCGCGTACCGCTTTGTGAATAGGCTCTATTTGCTCCGCCATATCTTCGGGCATGGAGGGCCGGTTAGCCTTGTATTGATCGTACAGATCGTCCCGGAAGGTGCGGCCCTTGGCATCGAAAACGCATACCATATAGTCGGCCTGATAATCCTGTAGCAGGCGGCGCAACATATTGATGACCCCGTACAAGGCGCCTGTAGGCTGGCCTTGCGCGTTTCGCAGATCAGGCATCGCATGGTACGCTCGGTACAGATAGCTGGAACCATCAACGAGCAACAAGGTTTTTTTCATGTCTAACAATAAAATCGTCCGTTTACCGGCCTCTGAGCAGATTCCTACCATCATGAAGGAGCTGCAAACTGCGGTCGATACATTAAAAGAAATGGGTGCTGGCGTAAGTGTTTTCGGCAGCGCACGCATCAAACCCGGCCATCCTTACTACGAACTGGCCCAGAAACTGGGCCGTCGGCTGGCCGAAGCGGGCGTCACCCTGATTGCAGGCGGCGGCCCTGGCCTGATGGAAGCCGCCAATAAAGGCGCATACGAAGCAGGCGGGCAAAGTGTTGGCCTGAATATACGCTTGCCCCACGAAACCACCAACAATCCTTACCAGACGCACAGTCTTCAGTTCGAATACTTCTACTCGCGCAAGGCGACCTTTTTCATGCACAGCTGGGCCTACATTGCCCTGCCTGGCGGCTTTGGCACCCTGGACGAGCTGTTTGAAGTCATGACCCTGGTTCAAACAGGCAAAGTCCCACCCGCCCCCATTGTACTGATCGGCACTTCCTTTTGGTCCGGCCTGATCGACTGGATTGGTGAGCATTTAATGGAGATGGGGCTGATTGGCCCCAAAGACCTGAATTTACTGGTCCTGACCGACGATTTGGACGAGGTCATGGGCTACATCAACCAATGCTGCGTGCTGCCTAGGGCGGAACCCGCATTGCCCCAGTAAGGCGTACGGGTTAAATTTGCAGTCTTTCTTCGGCCCTCCATCAGCAGGGCCGAATTTGTATTGAATGCCACAAGCTAGTCGATATTTGCCGGAGTCCTTCACATGAACAAAATGATTGCCCGCCTCCTGATGGTGGCTTTTTGCAGTGCTTTAGTACCCGCTGCCGCTCACGCAGACGAACCATCCGAAATCCGTTTTGCCACGGAAGCGGGCTATCCCCCTTTCGAGTTTCTGGACCCCAGTGGCGAGCTGCAAGGCTTTGATATCGATATCGGCAACGAAATCTGTAAACGCCTGCAGGCCAAGTGCGTGTGGATCGACCAGTCTTTTGACAGCTTGATCCCCGGCCTGCAAGCCCGCAAGTTCGATCTGGCCAACTCCACCATGACAGCTACAGAGGCGCGCGCCAGGGTCATCGACTTTAGCGAGCCCATGTACATCGTGCCGGTGCGCCTGGCCGCACGCAAAGGCAGCGGCCTGGAGCCCACCGCCGAATCCCTGAAAGGCAAGCGTGTGGGCGTGCAGCAAGGCACCACCATGGAAACCTATGCGCGCCAGAACTGGGCCAATAACGGTGTCACCATTGTGGCTTACCCCAGCTATACCGATGCCTTCAATGACCTGGCCGGCGGCCGGGTTGACGCCACTTTCCAGGAAGCCCAGAACGCCATCGAAGGCTTTTTGAGCAAACCGGCCGGCGCCGATTTTGAGCTGACCGGCAGTACCGTGGACGACAGCCCCATTTTGAACGAACCCATTGCCATGGGCATTCGTAAAGGCAACAAAAAACTCAAAAAAACCATTGATGAAGTTCTGCGCGAAATGAAGGCCGATGGCACCATGCAGACCTTTGCCGACAAATACTTCCAAAAAGAAAACATTCGCATTGCGCCCTGACCTGGATACCTGAACCATGTTGCTTTACGGTTATGGGCCACAGTTGCTGGTCGGCACCTGGGAAACCATCAAACTGGCTGTGCTCTCGCTGCTGGTTTCCCTGGTACTCGGTCTGGTCGCTGCCCTGATGAAACTGTCTCGCGCTTCGCTGCTGCGTTGGGTGGGCGGTTTGTATACCACCTTGATTCGGGGCGTCCCGGACCTGGTGCTCTTGATGTTGTTCTTTTTCAGCCTGCAAATCTGGTTGAACGAACTGACAGACTGGCTGGAATGGGACATGATCGAGATCGATCCCTTCGGTGCCGGTGTGGTCACCCTGGGCTTTATTTATGGTGCCTACTTTGCCGAGACCTTTCGCGGTGCCCTGATGGCCATCCCCAAAGGCCAGATGGAGGCGGGCAAGGCCTGTGGCTGGAGCGCCTGGCAAGTTCTGCACCGCATCCAGATCCCGCAAATGATGCGCTACGCGCTGCCCGGACTGGGCAATAACTGGCAAATCCTGCTCAAATCCACCGCACTGGTGTCTTTGATCGGCTTGAGCGATGTGGTCAAGATTGCCCAAAACGCGGGGAACGCGACCTTCAATTCCTTCTTGTTTGTGGGTATCACCGCCCTGATCTATCTGGGCCTGACCGCTGTGAGCAATATCGGGCTGGGCTACCTGGAACGACGCTACAACATTGGCGTGAAAGGAGCGCAGTTCTAATGGATGTTCTGAACGAATTCTGGCGCGCCTATCTGTACCAAAGCAATGGTCAGCTCTCGGGCCTGGCCATGACCCTGTGGCTGCTGGTGATTTCGGTTGTGATCGGCTTTTTCCTGTCGATTTTCATGGCCATTGGCCGCGTTTCCGGCAAAGCCTGGCTGTCGCGCCCTATCGGTGCCTTCACTTATTTTTTCCGTGGTACGCCCTTGTACGTGCAGATCCTGCTGATCTACACCGCCATGTACAAGCTGGCCATTGTCAAATCGGTGCCTGCACTGGAAGCTTTCTTCATGAGCGGCTTTAACTGCATGATTCTGGCGCTGACCTTGAATACAGTCGGCTACACCACCGAAATTTTTGCCGGTGCCATCCGCTCCATGCCTTCTGGTGAAGTCGAGTCGGCCCGTGCCTATGGCATGTCCGGCTGGACCTTGTACCGCCGCGTGATCTTGCCGCAAGCCCTGCGTCGTGTCCTGCCGGCTTACAGCAATGAAGTGGTCCTGATGCTGCATGCCACCTCACTGGCCTTTACCGCCACGGTTCCCGACCTGCTCAAGATCGCGCGTGATGCCAATGCAGCCACCTATCAGACCTTCACCTCCTACGGGATTGCCGCATTGATTTACCTGTGCGTGTCTTTCATTTTGGTGGGTGCCTTCCGGATTGTGGAAAAGCGCCAAATGGCGTTCTTGAATCACTAAACGCTGAGGTGCTGAGGTGCTGAGGTGCTGAGGTGCTGAGCAAAAAAATGGGCCGCTTGCAAAAGCGGCCCATTTTTCTTTAGTGACACAAGCGCCCTGTCAATCGCCCGTATGATCCAGGTTCTGATAGCGCATCTGACGTCCCATCACACCGGCCATCATCAAAAAGAAAGTCAGACCGCGACGCACTTCTGGCTCCTTGGCCAGGCGTATCAGGCCCATCAGAGTCGGGGTCGTCTCCGTCGCTCGCACTTGATCCGCAGCCATACGGGCCGCGTTTCCAACTGACCAGGCGGCTCCTACGCCCTCCTCAAAGCCCTTCATGAGCTTCTCAAGCATATAGTCGTCCGTCATGTCCACCAGATCGGCCAGCAGGGACACGGCATCCACCACCCGATTCAAACGACCACCAGCCAATAAGGGTTCTATCTTGCCGATCAACTCATCCAGGCCCTTGATGCCCGGATCCTCTCCAAGCAGGCTTTCCAGGGCAGAGGGGGACTTCTGAGCCGCACCCGCATCGCCGGGGTTCAAGGATTTATCCGATACCGAATTCATCTGTCTCTCCTGACTTAGACCAAGCCACGGGCCACGGCCCAGTAAATACCCCGATTAAAGCCCTTGCGCAGCAGGCCACCCAGCTTGGTGGGCGGCGTAGGATGCACATCCTCCTTGTAGTCATACCAGAGCGGCATCCCCCCCTCCAGACCCATTTGGGCTACCGCCACCACACGGCCGTCGTATTCGTCACAAGTACGCCCGAATCGTAGCTCGGAGGCCAGATTATTGACCACCACAGGCGACTGGTTGTGACATGAGCCACCTGCTTTACTGATGGGCAGGTCCACCGTGTCACCCAGCACGTACACATTGTCCAGGCCCAGCACCTTCATGGTTTGGTGATCGGTGGGGACCCAGCCCTCGTTGTCGGCGGCTTGAGAGATCCCCGAATCACGAACCGCTGCAACTGCCGTAATTGGCGGTGTTGCCATCAAAAGGTCAAATGGCTCTTCTGCCCCTTCCTCGGAATACGCAATCTTGCGTTCAGGGTCCACTCGGCTCAAGGTAAAACCACGTTGATGCTTGATATCCCTATCCTCAAAAATTGGCGGCAAGACCTGGCAAACCTCGTTCTGCATGAACAGGCAATTACGCAGGAGCTGGGAGGTGGTGGGATAGGTATAGGCAATCTCCACCTTGTCCCGTACGCCACGACGACGCAGGTATTCATCCAGCATCAAGGTAGTTTCTACCGGCGCGATGCCGCACTGATGCGGAACATTATGGGTTTTGGGGAAGGTGACGGTAACCAGCACGCGGCCTTTCTCCAGCCTGCTCAGGCGGTCAGCCAACTGACGGGCAGGGGCGTGCTGATAGAAATGATCACCGCCCTCTTTCAGGCCCTCGATTTTTTCCGGTGATGGCACACAACCCGTAGACAGCACCAGATAGTCGTAATCGATCTTCTTACCGCTGGCGCAGTGCAAACGGCTGGCTGAGAAATCAAAGCCACTGACCTCCTCCAGCTGGAAATCAATTTCAGGGCGTAAAAGGGAAATTTGCGGTCGCCGCAGCTCGTCCCGGAAAAAGGCATCAAAAGCCACATACATAAAAGCGGGCTTGTAATAATGCCAGGGGGAATTGGACAACAGGGTAACGCGGACTTTGCCCGAACGAATTTCCGGGTATAGCTTGGTCACCAGATGATTGGCGGTCATCGTACCGCCAATACCACCACCTACAATCACAATATGCTGCACCATCAGTATTCTCCTTAATGGGGGAAACTGTGAAGCGCACCCTGATTCACAAAAAAATCAAGCAAAAACAGGATGATACACAGCAATCACTGAGACTATGCAAAGCGAGCTTGGTAATGTGTCCAGCCAATTTTTATCAAATAGGTATTAAGCAAAAATTAAAACGGCCGTTTCTTTTTTGATGAGTTATCCAATCAAATTTATTTATCTCACACCCTTTGCCGATTTAAAAAACAAGCTGGGGCGATTATGCATACACCCCAGCCTCTTAATAACTTTCTCACATATGGCCCAACCCTGCCAATATAGAATAAAAAAAACGCCTGCATCAAGCAGGCGTTTTCTCCTATCGCAAAACCCGAAGAATTAACTTTCGCGTTGACTGCGACGGCGCTCGTGTTCTTTCAGGTAACGCTTGCGCAGGCGAATGGACTTGGGAGTCACTTCAACCAGCTCATCGTCATCCAGGAAGTCCACGGCGTATTCCAGGCTCAAGCGGATAGGTGGAACCAGATCAATGTGCTCGTCCTTGCCGGAAGCACGCACGTTGGTCAGTTTCTTTTCCTTGATGGGGTTAACCACCAGGTCGTTGTCGCGGCTGTGAATACCAATGATCATGCCTTCGTACAGGGCATCACCGGGAGACACAAACATGCGACCGCGATCCTGCAGTTTCCACAAGGCGTAGGCCACGGCATCACCGTCGTCCTGGCTGATCAGCACGCCGTTACGACGCTCGCCAACCGCGCCTTCACGCATGGGGCGGAACTCGTCAAAGGTGTGGCTCATCAGGCCAGTACCACGTGTCAGCGTCATGAACTCGCCCTGAAAGCCAATCAGGCCACGAGCGGGAATACGGTACTCCAAACGGGTACGACCACGGCCATCGGCAACCATATCCTGCAAGTCACCACGACGGCGACCCAGCTCTTCCATCACGCCACCTTGGTGGCCGTCTTCGACGTCCACGGTCAGTTGCTCGTAGGGCTCCATCTTGACGCCGTTTTCTTCACGAATCAGCACGCGTGGACGCGATACGGCCATTTCGTAGCCTTCACGACGCATGTTTTCGATCAGAATGGTCAGGTGCAACTCACCACGACCGCACACTTCAAACACGGTATCGTCGTCGGTTTCGTTAACGCGCAGCGCCACGTTGGATTTCAGCTCGCGATCCAGACGGTCGCGCAGCTGACGGCTGGTCACGAACTTGCCTTCACGGCCAGCCAATGGCGAGGTGTTCACCATGAAATTCATGGTCAGGGTAGGCTCGTCAATGCGCAGCAAAGGCAAGGCGTCCTGGTGAGCAGGATCGGTTACCGTGCAACCAATGCCCAACTCTTCAATACCGTTGATCAGCACGATGTCACCGGCTTCGGCTTCATCTACCGACACACGCTCCAGACCCTTGAACTTCAGAACCTGGTTGATGCGGCCCTTGATGACTTCGCCATCAGGACCAAATTTCACGACTACATCCTGAGCAGCGCGCACGCGGCCACGGTTCACACGGCCTACACCGATCTTGCCCACGTAGGAGCTGTAATCCAGGGAACAGATCTGCAGTTGCAGGGGTGCGTTGACGTCGTCTTCACGTTGGGGCACGTGTTCCAAAATAGCGTCGAACAAAGGACGCATATCGCCTTCGCGCACGTTTTCGGTCAAACCGGCGTAGCCCGACAGACCCGATGCGTAAATGATGGGGAAATCCAGCTGTTCGTCGGTAGCGCCCAATTTGTCGAACAGATCAAAGGTGGCGTTGATCGCGAAGTCAGGACGGGCGCCAGGGCGGTCAACTTTGTTGACCACCACAATCGGACGCAAACCCAGTTCCAGCGCTTTACGAGTCACGAAACGGGTTTGAGGCATAGGGCCTTCCACCGCGTCCACCAGCAACAGCACGCCATCAACCATGGACAGCACGCGCTCGACCTCACCACCGAAGTCAGCGTGACCGGGGGTGTCGATAATGTTGATGTGGGTGCCTTCGTATTCGACGGCACAGTTCTTCGCCAGAATGGTAATACCGCGTTCTTTCTCGATATCGCCCGAGTCCATGACACGTTCGGAGATATGTTCGTTGTCACGGAACGTACCTGCCTGTCTCAACAATTGATCGACCAGGGTGGTCTTCCCGTGGTCAACGTGGGCAATAATGGCCACATTGCGCAATGCGCGTCTCATAACTCATCCTTCTGATTGAAGTTTTTTGGGCAAAATCTCGGTAGGCAAGCTCTCGATGGCCAGCAAGGCCGACATCGGGTCTTCCATCGCCTGCAACCCATCCAGGGTGTAGGCGTCGTCGATATGAAAAGGTCCTAATTCTGTCCGGCGCAAGGCCGTCAGATGGGCAAAACACCCCAGAGCACGTCCAATGTCTTGCGCCAGGGTCCGGATATAGGTTCCCTTGCTGCAACGTACAAACAAACGCGCCGATTGCGGCGTAAAGTCTTGCACCTGCAAATCGTGAATCACGAGATGTCGTGCCTCACGTTCCAGCTCTATACCCTGACGGGCATATTCATACAGGGGCTTGCCATCGCGCTTGAGCGCGGAATACATGGGCGGCACCTGCGTAATGGGTCCTCGGAAAGCAGGCAATACTGCTTCCAGCGCCTCGAGGGTGACGCCGGCAAAATCTGCCGGAGCCTGAGACACCACATTGCCGGTCAAGTCGCCTGAATCGGTTTCTTGTCCAAACTGCAAGGTAGCTTCATAGGCTTTGTCTGCTTCCAGCATCGTGGCAGAAATTTTGGTAGCCCGGCCAAAACAGCAAACCAGCAAACCCGTCGCAAACGGGTCCAAGGTTCCGGTATGGCCAGCTTTGCGGGCATCCAGAGTGCGGCGGGCACGCTGCAAAGCGTGGTTGCTGGACATTCCGTCGGACTTGTCCAGTAGCAGCACACCATCAATCAACTGCCCGCGTTTTCGCGTAGCCATTGTGTGTCAATCCGTGAAGAAACAACAGCCGCGTCAGGGCTGTTCGTCTGGTTCGTCCGACTTGGACGCGGAGCCAGTCAATTGGCTATCGGCCTGGTTGGCGCTGTCGATGAGCTTGGAGAGCTCCATGCCGCGTTCCAACTGTCGGTCGTGATGAAAATGCAAAGTTGGAACGGTATGGATGTGCAGCAGCTTGAACAGCAGCGAGTGCAACCAACCGGCCTTCTCGGTCAAAGCCGCCTGAGCGACTTCGGGCTCGGCGCCCAGCACCGAGTAATACACTTTGGCGTGTGCGTAGTCAGGAGACAGCTCCACGCCGGTCAAGGTAATCAAACCAGCGCGGGTCATGTCGATCTCGCGCTGGATCAGGACCGCCAGATCCTTCTGGATCTGGTCGGCCAGGCGCAGGTTGCGCCCTGGGTTTGGTTTGGACTTGTGTCGTGCCATAAATTACAGTGTCCGGGCGATCTCTTTGATCTCGAAGATCTCAAGCTGGTCGCCCACTTGGATGTCGTTGTTGCCACGCAGTGTGATACCGCAATCGAAGCCGGAACGCACTTCCTTGACATCGTCCTTGAAGCGGCGCAGGGAATCCAGGTAGCCACTCCAATGCACCACGTTGTTGCGCAGCAAGCGAACTTGCGAGTCGCGACGGACCACGCCTTCGGTAACCATACACCCGGCGATGTTACCAATACGTGACACGTTGTAGACTTCGCGAATTTCAACCATGCCGATGACTTCTTCGCGCTGCTCGGGAGCCAGCATGCCGGACAGAGCCGCTTTGACCTCGTCCACCGCATCGTAAATGATGTTGTAGTAACGCAGATCAATGCCGTTGGCTTCGGCCAGTTTCTTGGCGCTTTGCTCGGCACGGACGTTAAAGCCGATTACCACCGCGTTCGATGCAATAGCCAGGTTGACGTCGCTCTCGGAGATGCCACCCACAGCCGCGTGTACCACCACCACGCGCACTTCGTCGGTAGACAACTTGACCAGCGACTGCACCAGAGCTTCTTGCGAACCTTGCACGTCGGTTTTGATGATCAGCGACAGGGTTTGCGTACCTTCACCCAGGTTGTCGAACATGGACTCCAGCTTGGCGGCCTGTTGACGCGACAGTTTCACATCACGGAACTTGCCTTGACGGAACAGGGCGATCTCACGGGCCTTACGCTCGTCAGCCATCACAACCAGTTCGTCACCCGCTGCTGGCACTTCGGTCAGACCCTGGATTTCCACTGGAATCGATGGGCCAGCCGAGTTCAGCGACTTGCCGGTTTCGTTCAACATGGCGCGAACGCGACCAAAGGAAGCGCCAACCAGTACGCTGTCACCGCGGTTCAAGGTACCGCTTTGCACCAGAATGGTGGCCACTGGACCGCGACCCTTGTCCAGACGGGCCTCGATCACTGTACCCTTGGCAGGCGCATCAATCGGAGCCTTCAACTCCAGCATTTCCGCTTGCAACAGGACGTTTTCCAGCAACTCGTCGATGCCCTGGCCGCTCTTGGCCGACACAGGAATAAAGGGCACATCGCCACCGTATTCTTCGGGCACCACTTCCTCGGCTACCAGCTCTTGCTTGACGCGCTCTGGGTTAGCTTCGGGCTTGTCGATCTTGTTGATCGCCACCACCAGTGGCACGCCAGCGGCGCGAGCGTGGTGAATGGCTTCACGAGTCTGAGGCATCACGCCGTCATCTGCAGCCACCACCAAAATCACGATGTCCGTAGCCTTGGTACCGCGAGCACGCATGGCCGTAAAGGCTTCGTGACCGGGGGTATCCAGGAAAGTGGCGGTGCCGCGATCCGTTTTCACGTTGTAAGCACCGATGTGCTGCGTAATACCACCGGCTTCGCCCGACGCGATCTTGGCGCGACGGATGTAGTCCAGCAGCGACGTTTTACCGTGGTCAACGTGACCCATCACGGTTACCACTGGAGCACGAGGCTTCAGTTCAGCATCGTTTTGGGCATCCGTATCCACCAGGAAGGCTTCAGGATCGTCCAGCTTGGCGGCAATGGCCTTGTGACCCAGCTCTTCGACCAAAATCATGGCCGTTTCCTGATCCAGCACCTGGTTGATGGTGACCATCTGACCCAGTTTCATCAGGTGCTTGATCACCTCGGCTGCCTTGACGGCCATACGGTGAGCCAGGTCGCTGACCGAAATGGTTTCAGGCACGTGTACTTCACGGGCAATGAATTCTGCCACTTGTGGTTCGCGACGCTCGGCCTGAGCATTGCGGCCACCACGGCCACCCTTGCCACGGCCTGCCTTGGCGTTGGCTTTCCAGCCTTCACGACCACCACCGGCACCGGCGGAGGCCACATCAGCCTTGGAAGGCTGCTTCTTGCGGCTGGCATCGCTGGTCCAGCCAGGCGTACTGTCAGTCTTGACGGGTTTGCCTGGAACCTTCTCAGCCTTGGCGCCTTTGACCTCTTTTTTCTGAGCGCCCTTGGCACCTGCCTTGCTATCAGCCTCTGGCTCGGGAGCACGCAAGACTTTACGAGGACGGTTCAACATATCGCGCAACGCAGCGGCTTCTGCCTCTGCTGCCTTACGGGCGCGATCACGATCCTGGTCTTGCTCCACATCGGCGGCAACAGGAGGAATCACCGGGCCACGCACGGCACGGCGCTGGCTATTGGTGGCCATATCCCGAGGTTTTCCAGTCGAAGTGGGCGTTTTTGTCCCTTGAGGGTGCTGATTTTTATTCACAGAGTTAGCTTGACGGGCGTCGTTCACAGATTTAGTAGGTTCCACAGGCTTTTCTTGGGCCGTAGGAGAGGGAGCCGATTCGACCCTTTCCTGAACAGGCTCTGCAGCGGCTTCGGAGGGTTCCGATGCCGCAGGGGCTTGTTCCTGAGGCTGGGGCTCGGGTTGGCTTGGGTTTTCCTGCGCAGCCACAACGGGCTCTGCAGGAGCAGCAGGTTCGGGCGCGGGCTCAACAACAGGAGTCGGCTCAGGAGCGGCGACCACCTCGGGCTCAGGCTCTGGCTCAGGCTCTGGCTTGGGCTCAGGCTTGGACTCGACAGGGGCTTGCTCTTGCACAGGGGTCTCGGGAGCGGCGACCACAGGAGCCACGGGCTCGCTGACAGGCGCGGCGGGCGCCTGTTCAACAGCCGGCTTTTCCTGACTGGCCGCTTGGGCCTGAGCAGCTTGCTCCTTTGCATTTTCCTGTGCCAATGCCGCATTGGCTTCTGCCACCAGCTCGGAGGGATCACGCTTTACAAACACACGTTTTTTGCGTGTTTCCACCTGAATCGTGCGGGAACGACCCGACCCGTCATCCTGACGGATCTCCGATGTTTGACGACGAGTCAGGGTGATCTTCTGACCTTCCTGACTGCCGTGCGAGCGGCGCAACGATTCAAGCAGCTTCGCCTTATCCGAATCAGTGATGGCGTCATCAACTGATTTGAGCTCAATACCTGCGCTACGCAACTGCTCCAGCAGAACATTCGCAGGCATTTTCAGTTCTTGAGCGAACTGGGCGACAGTGTTACTCGACATTCGACTCTCTCTTGCTTTACTACAACTATTCTTAATGAATACAACGCGCGGGACCTAGCTAGACATATCAGGCCTCGTCGTCAAACCAGTGGGCACGGGCACGCATGATCAGGTCGCTGGCTGCATCTTGCGCCAGGCCGGTCATCTCGGACAGTTCGTCCGTTGCCAGTTCCGCCAGTTCATCCAGCGTTGTAATCTCGTTTTCAGCCAGTACGGCGATCAGCTCGGGCGTCATGCCCTCGATTCCTGCCAGTTCCTTGACCGCGGTCTGTACCAATTCTTCCTTGGCAATGGCCTCGCTCAGCAGTGCATTGCGGGCGCGGGCACGCAGCTCGTTGACGGTTTCCTCGTCAAAGGCCTCGATATCCTGCAATTCCTGCATAGGCACGTAAGCGATTTCCTCCAAACCGGTAAACCCTTCGTCGATCAGAATATCGGCCACGGCTTCGTCCACATCCAGACGGGACATGAACATGGCGCGCAATTCTTCGCGCTCTTCATCCTGTCGGTTGCGGCTTTCTTCCGGTGTCATGATGTTGATCTGCCAGCCGGTCAACTCCGATGCCAGACGCACGTTCTGACCACGCGAACCAATCGCCTTGGGCAGATTTTCTTCGTCTACCACCACGTCCATGGCGTGTTTGTCTTCGTCCACCAAAATGGATTCGACATGTGCCGGAGCCAAGGCACCGATCACAAACTCGGCCGGATCATCGGCCCACAACACGATATCGACCTGTTCGCCGCCCAGCTCGTTACGCACGGCAGTAACGCGCGAACCTCGCATGCCCACGCAAGTACCGATAGGATCGATACGCTTGTCGTAAGCAATAACGGCGATCTTGGCACGCACACCCGCATCACGGGCAGCGGCCTTGATTTCCAGCAGACCCTGTTCGATCTCGGGTACTTCGTTCTCGAACAGTTCTTTAATAAAGTCAGGAGCGGTACGCGACAAGATGACCTGTTGGCCACGAGCGGCGTAATCCACTTTCTGTACCCAGGCACGAACGCGATCGCCCACACGGATATTTTCCTTGGGGATCATTTCCGAACGAGGCAAACGCGCCTCGATCTTGCCCATTTCGATAATGGCATCGCCCTTATCCATGCGCTTGACCGTACCGGAAACAATCGTTTCACCGCGCTCCAGGAAGTCGTTCAGAACCTGCTCGCGCTCGGCGTCGCGGATTTTTTGCAAAATGGCCTGTTTGGCCGCCTGGGCACCGATACGACCGAACTCGATAGGTTCGAGCGGCTCTTCGATGTAATCGTCCACTTGCAGCTCGGGATCGATTTCCTGGGCGTCCGACAACATTTCCTGTTTATCGGGCTCTTGCAGGCCGGCCTCGTCGGGCACGACCAACCAACGCCGGAACCCTTCGTGGGCGCCGGTCTCCCTGTCGATTTCCACACGGATATCGACATCCTCTTTGAAGCGCTTTTTCATGGCCGAGGCCAGGGCGCTTTCGAGCGCGGTGAACACGACATCACGCGCTACGGATTTTTCACGCGCCAGCGCATCGACCAGCAATAGAATTTCGCGACTCATCGCTTCTTACCCTTGAAATCAAGAACGGGATCCAATTTGGCACGATCCACCTGGTCATAGGTGAATTCGACCTGCGTCAGCTTGCCCGATGCTTCGTCCAGTTCCAGCCTAAAAACGGTATCCAGCGGAACACTAGTCGGTAGCGCCCCTTCAGGAGCGTGGAGCGTACCCACAAACACTTTCCGATTATCGAGTGCTTCGTGCAGGCGCACCTGCACCCGACTGCCCGCAAAACGCACGTAATCACCAATGCGCAGCAAGGGGCGATCTATCCCCGGCGAAGTCACTTCCATGCGGTTATAGTCCACGTTTTCCACTTCGAAAACGCGCGATAATTGTTTAGACACCCATTCACAGTGTTCGATACGCACCCCTTCCGGGTGATCAATGACGATGCGTAACAAGCCTAGCGGCGCACGCTCCACGTCCACCAGTTCGTACTCGGTACCCGCCAGGGTCTCTTGTGCCAAAGCCAGAATGTCTGCCATAAAATCCAAAAAAAATGGGCTGTACGCCAGCCCATGGTCACCATGCTCACTTGAGGGTCAAGCGGGCCCTGGTCTTGCGCATTGCCAACGTCAAACTCGGGATAGTTGCAGGCGCAACCGAACCGGATGATCCACGCGGTCTTTTCTTTGAAAGACCGCCCTATTCGCTGGCGCGCAGCATCAAAAAAGACCCAGCCGACACAAACGTCTCTGAGCCAAGTTCTATATTCTACCAGAAAACCGGAAAATACGTGCATTCACACGGCCTTACAGGCCCAAACCGCAGGGTTTGGGCCACAAACTCAAAGTCCGCGCGACTTGGCTTTACCGACGCCCGCGTCCCAGGTGGGACTCATGAGCGGCCGAGCCGGCTGGCTGCCAGTCATCATCACGACGGCTGACACGGCGCACCACTGTTGTTTTCTTCACATGTGCCTTAGGCGCTTGCCCGGCACCGGCGCGATCGGAAGTACTGCGACGGGCCGAAGGCGCACGCCCCTCCTGGCCTCCGCGAGCCTGGCCACGGGCTTGCTCATTACGCCCCGGTTCACCGCGCGCCTGATCGCCACGCGCTGGGCGGCGGCCATTGTGTACGCGCGCACCTTCCTGCGAACGCCCCTCGCGACCGCGGCCTTCGTGTGCACGCCCCTCTGAAGAGCGCCCTTCTGCCGAACGACCGCGCTGCTGACCACGAACACCCTGCCCGCTGCGCGCAGTACCACGCCCTTGACCACCGTGCTCACGACGACCACCATCGGGATGACCATTGGCCAAACCACCGCTGATGAACAAGGCGCCGCTGACGGACTCATTCACACGTACATTGTTCGAGGAGCGACCGCGACCTGCCACACGACCACCACGGCCCATGCGAGCACCGCTCAGGCCGTTATGCTCCAGCGTACCGAAGCCGGGGGGCAAGGCACTGTCATGAGACAGAGGCTGGCGTTCGCGACGCTGGTGACCACCCTCGTCATCCGATTCTTTCACCAAACCCAGACGCAGCATAAATGCCATCACCACATCAGCGTCCAACTCCTCCCAACGACCACGGCGCAAGTTCTTAGGCAGGCCCACATCACCAAAACGTGTCCGGATCAAACGGCTAACCGTCACACCCATCGCCTCAAACATACGACGCACTTCGCGGTTACGACCTTCGTGGATCGTGACGCGATACCAACGATTGCTGCCCTCGCCTCCCAGGAACTCGATCAGGCCGAACTTGGCCACGCCGTCTTCCAACTGCACGCCATCACGCATGGACTGCATTTGCTCTTCGCTGAGTTCGCCCAGAACACGTACTGCGTATTCACGTTCGGCGCCGTAGCGTGGATGCATCATGCGATTAGCAATATCGCCCGAGGTAGTAAAAATCAACAAACCCTCAGTATTCAGATCCAGACGACCGACGGACAACCACTTGCCCACTTTCAGAGACGGCAGGCGACCGAACACCGTGGCGCGACCTTCGGGATCATCGTGCGTCACGATTTCCCCAGCAGGCTTGTGATACAGAATCACGCGTGGGGGGCGCTTGGTGTTGGCACGATTGATCAACTGACCATTAATACGCACTTTGTCGTCTGCGCTGACACGTTGCCCGATATGAGCAGGCTCGCCATTGACAGAGACACGGCCCGCAACAATCAGCTCTTCCATATCGCGGCGCGAACCAATACCAGCCTCAGCCAGCACTTTGTGCAATTTGGGCTGCACCAAATCGCTACCCATGTATTTACCCAGACGCTGCGACAGACGATTTTGCTTGTCCAGGTGGCTGAATGCGATGTCATCATCACCATCCAGAATCACAACTGGTGCCTCGTCAGCCGCGTTTGAATAGCGAGCATCCTGAGCGCTGCCAGGGCGCTTGCCGGCGCCACCGCGTGCATCTTGGCGACGACCCGCCGGCGCAGGTTTGCGTCGATTATTCTGTGAGCGGGCCGGACGGGCTTTGGCCTCGTCTGGAGCGGTCGCCAAAGCCTGTTCATTCTGGCGAGGAGCAGACTCTTGTGCTGCATCGCCACGACGGCGGCGAAACGGGGTGCGCAACTTACGCCCTTGGCCTTTCGCGCGGGGATTCTTGGGGTCGGCCGCGCCTGAGGCGTCCGACGTAGAGGCTGTGTTCGTCTCGTGCGAATCAGTCATTTTTAATCATTTACTCCAGAGTTTTTTATTTCATCCGGTACCTGTACATCCGATAGGCCAGCCGCAGCCTGGGCCTCATCCACGGGGTCCGGTGTCGTATTCACTTCAGCTTGTTCAGTTTGTGGCAGCTCCGCATCTGAAACTGCCCCAAGCAAATTGTCCTGACTGCCTGACTTGGAATCCGCTTCGGACCCCAGCTCAAGCTGAGCAACAGAAGCCTGCAGCGGCTCCATACTCACTTCCAAAGCAGCGTCCTGTTCTGCTTCTTGTTCTATTTCTTGCCCTGCCTCAGAACCAGCCTGCTGCGTTGCCACAGATGCAAACGCTTGCTCTGCAGCCTGCTGTGCCGCCTGCTCCCGGCTCTGATCCTGATGATCTTCACCCTGCTGATGATCCAGCCCTTGATCCGATGCATTGCCCTGCTCTGCCGTCGCAGCCGCTTGCTCGCTGGGCAAGGACGACAGCACATCCAGGGAATCCAGAGCTTCAACTGCGGGCAACTCATCCAAAGAACGCAGCCCCAGATCATTCAAAAACTGACGGGTCGTTCCCAGCAATGCCGGGCGTCCGGGTGCGTCACGATAGCCCAGAACTTCAATCCAGCCCCGATCTTCCAGGGTACGCACAATTTGAGTCGACACACTAACACCACGTATGTCCTCAATGTCCCCACGGGTAACAGGTTGCCGCCAAGCAATAATCGCCAAGGTTTCCAGCACGGCCCGCGAATACTTGGGCGCGCGCTCCAGACTAAGACGGGACAAAAATACTTGCATGGCCGGGCGACTTTGAAAGCGCCAACCCGAGGCAACCTGAACCAATTCCAGGCCACGCTCTTTCCAATCCAGTTGCAAGATAGCCAGATAACGGCGCAGATCATCCGCGCTCAGCGGCGGGGAGACAAACATTTTGCGCAACTCGGCGCTGTTCATGGGCTGCTGCGCACACAGCAAAGCCGTCTCCAGGACTCGGATTATTTCACTTTCAGTCACTACTGGGAAGCCTCACTTTCTGGCGATACTTGCATAAAACAAAAATTCCATGTTAGTATTTATCTTTTCCGGCGCGGGGTGGAGCAGCATGGTAGCTCGTCGGGCTCATAACCCGAAGGTCGTAGGTTCAAATCCTGCCCCCGCAACCATCATCCGGAACTGCTTAGCAGAATCAAACAAGCCAGCCAATTCGCGCTGGCTTTTTTGTTGCCCGCCGTTTTGGTCTTCAATCTTGCGCTCGGCGCAGTCCAGCGCCAGAACACGCAGACCAGCCTTCAACACCGTAGCAAAAATCACAAGCACTGCATGCATCCGAATCGCCACCGAGCTTTGTACCGGAGCGGACGCGCACGCAAACACACCGCCCTGGCCAACGCCAGAAACAGCAGCATTAAACGCAATTAAAAATTTTGTGTAAGCACACATGCTGATGATGAGTATGTCCGCAAGCCCTATCGGACTGGATTTGAATTGGCGCTTCTGAGATTTACAGGGCGCGAAAACAGCACAACAACATTTGGGGCAATAACTGATCGGGGCAATGCAGGTCTATAGTGTCAAATGCCAACATCAAGGCACCAACAGACCACCGCAGGGGTTATCGATTGCCTAAACCTGAAGCAAAGCCAGAAACAGAGAAATTCGTTTTGCCGGGACATCCCGCCTAGTAGGGGAGCCGACTGCTATCACAGCTAGATGCCAGCCAATACGAGCTGGTCGCTATACAGGGAGCCGCTTGCGCGTTTGAGCTTTTAGAAATGCCAGTCCGGCTGAACCTGTAAGCACAGTCTGTATTACACCATTGCGACCGGCAAGACGCAAGAAAATTGAGGGCCGTTTTATCCTGCCCTCATGCCCTTCCCAGTAGCCATCGGCAAATATTAATGAAATAAACAAGCCACACTATGTACATAATCAAAAACTATGTTATAGTTACTTTTCTGACGCGGGGTGGAGCAGCATGGTAGCTCGTCGGGCTCATAACCCGAAGGTCGTAGGTTCAAATCCTGCCCCCGCAACCAAATTTAAAAAACCGTCGCTTATGCGGCGGTTTTTTTTCGTCCTGCTCCAAGGTGCTCGCCTGATCAGGCGTTGCTGCTTGCGACACGTTAAGCGACATGGCCTGGATACGTTCAGTCCTCCCAAGCCATACCTATAGCTTGAACAGCGCTCACACGGCTAATCACAAAAGCCGGAAGAGAACCTCCGGCCCCTAAAAACCCCGTGCTTGACGTCAACTAATTCGATGCCTCTGCTCGGCCAAGGCGGAACAAATGCAAACCATAGCGCAAATGATCACGCAACCAGACATAGGCTGCAGGAACCTGTCCTGTATCAAATCTGGCTTGTAAGCTCAGGCCAGCTAATAATTTACGCGCTTGATCAACAGACACGCCAGGCTCCAGGCGTACCACTGGCCAGGAGGGATCCATGTTCATCTCCAACGACAAGCGCCCATGGGGTGCGGGCAGTTGGGCGATGAATGCCAGCAAAGCATCACGACTGTCTCGATCCGCCACCGAATCGGGCATCAGTTGCACCGCACTGCGTGCTGCCAACAAGGCCTTTTCAATAGCGGGGCGCGGGTCCTCGTGCATACTCATGCTCAAGACCACTGCGGGCATGACCATGAACTGGATCAGATTTTGATTATCCAGATACAGATTCAGGCTTTTAAGCTCCGCCTGTTCAAGATCGTCTGCCCCCAAGGCGCGCCCTACTGCAGACTCAACACCAAACTGAGCCTGAACACGAACCTCCCTCAGGTGCTGGCTACGCAATCGCGCTTGCTCCAGAGACAATTGCGCTGACGCTGAGTCCCACTTGTAGGCAAGGGAGAAATCCATCGGCTTTGCCTGTAGACGCATAATGTAATCTTGCCCTGGCAGCAGCCCGGTCAGAACATAGATCCCGCTTATTCTTAAATCCATGGAATCAGGAATCTCTTGCTGCTCAGAATAGGAGGCTAATCCCTCATCGCGCAACACCAGCTCGTCAAAAGCCAACAGCATGGACGAAAAACCAGCCGACCACTGCCCATTCTGAACTCGACAAGCTCCATCCTCATCCTGCATCTGCAACTCATCACCAGATTGCGGCTGCAAAGCGACATAATTACGCAAATACTCACAAGCCGGCCCCGCTTGAACCGAACTGGCCAGCACCATCGCGCTGCCCAACATCAAGGCAATCTTTTTCTTCATGAACCCCTCGTAGTGGGCAAGCGCCGGCAACCCTGCCAAACAAGCCTTCCCTTTGCATGAAACGCTGGCTAGTATACAAAGCCGTCAGGGCCTATGCCCTACTCCTGTTTCAAGATAGGCCCCACTGCTATGGTCAGCACTGAACCGATCCAGTTTTCACTTTGCACCCAACTGAACAAGCTCGACTCAGCAAGCTGGGATGCGCTATCGGGTCATCACCTCTTGCTCCGCCATGCCTTTCTAAGGTCGTTGGACGACGCTGGCTGCGTTACCCCACAAACAGGCTGGTCACCGCATTACCTGTTGATGCATCGTGGACAGACGCTGTGTGGCGCCGTGCCCCTGTATCTGAAACACCATTCCCGGGGAGAATATGTGTTTGACCAAGGCTGGGCTCAGGCCTATCAACGTCACGGCCTGGACTATTACCCCAAGCTCTTGTGCGCCATCCCTTTTACGCCCGTCAGTGGCCCGCGTCTTTTGGCTCACTCTCATGAAGATCGGGTTCTGCTGGCCCGACAACTGATTCAACTGACACAGAACAATCAGTTGTCCTCCGTGCATGTGCTCTTTCCCAATCCGGACGACAGGCAAGCTCTGGAGCAGGCTGGCTTCATGATTCGCCATGATGTGCAATTTCACTGGCAGAACCAGGACTACGCCAGCTACGAGGACTTTCTAGCTTCGCTGACCCAGCAAAAGCGCAAAAAAATGCGACAGGACAGCCGCAAGGTGTACGAACAAGGCCTGTCCTTTGAACACAAGCAGGGTCAAGAAATTAGCGAACAAAATCTGGACTACTTTTACCAGTGCTACGCCAACACCTACCAAGAGCGCGGGCAACATCCTTATCTAAACCGGGATTTCTTTGCCCGCCTGCACGAGCAGTTACCCGAATCCCTGGTATTGATTCTGGCACAACAACATGGACAAGAAGTCGCCTGCGCCCTGTCGCTACGGGACGGACACACGCTTTATGGACGTTACTGGGGCTGTACCCGCTACGTGCCTGGCCTGCACTTTGAGACCTGCTACAACCAGGCAATCCAGTTTTGCATTACACAGCAACTGCGTGTTTTTGAAGGTGGCGCTCAAGGCGAGCACAAGCTCTCGCGTGGCTTGTTGCCCACGCCCACCAGCTCGGCACACTGGATTGCAGATCCTCGCTTTGCCCACGCCATTGAAGCGTTTGTGCATGAAGAAGCGGGCCATGTGGCCCGCTATCAGGAAACTCTCAGCAGCCATACCCCGTTTAAAACGCTGGCAGGCTAAAAAAATCAGTCTTTCTTGTCTTTGCCCGGTGGCACAAAGGGAAAGACCGAGAACATCTGCCGAGTCTGATCCTGCATCTGGTCCTGCATCTGCACGAACAGATTCTTGCTTTGGTCGATGTAGCTGTTCATGACGGTTTGCATCACAGGGGCCTGTAGGCTCATGAATTGCGCCCAGGCCTCGGGGCCGAACTGCCCGCCATACACGCCCTTGGACTGTTCGGTCATGCGCTCCTGAATTTCCATGAAAGCCTGAATGTTTTTTTCCAGATACGAGCCCATGACCCCCTGCATGGCATTGCCATAAAAGCGGATGATCTGCATCAGCACCGGAGTGGAAAACATCGGGATACCCCCGCTTTCTTCCTCAAGAATGATCTGCAGCAAAATACTGCGCGTCAGGTCCTCGCCGCTTTTGGCATCGACGACCGCGAACTCCTCGCCTGACAGAACCAGTTGCTTGACATCGACCATCGTGATGTAAGCACTGGCCTGTGTATCGTACAAGCGACGATTGGGGTATTTCTTGATGAGTCGAGGGGATCCCATGCTGGTGCTTACTTCCTAATCAATAAAACAAAAACACGCGCTATACACTGCAACAAGCCTTAGCTCATGTGCAAGCCACCGTTCAGGGAGAAATCCGCGCCAGTGGCAAAGCCGGAATCACCCGAGGCCAGCCAAGCGACCATAGACCCGATTTCATCGGGCGTGCCCAAGCGCCCCACCGGAATGGTAGCCACGATTTTCTCCAGCACATCGGGACGAATCGCGCGGACCATGTCCGTACCAATATAACCGGGGGAAATAGTATTGACCGTCACCCCCTTATTGGCAACCTCCTGAGCCAGGGCCATGGTAAAGCCGTGGATCCCGGCTTTGGCCGTCGAGTAGTTGGTCTGGCCAAATTGCCCTTTTTGCCCGTTCACCGAACTGATGTTGATGATGCGGCCCCATTGGCGCTCTACCATGCCATCAATCACTTGTTTGGTCACGTTGAACAAGCTATTCAGGTTGGTGTCGATCACTGCGCGCCAATCTTCCTGGCTCATTTTACGGAAGGTTCCGTCGCGTGTAATCCCGGCATTATTGACCAGCACATCGACACGGCCAAAATCGGCAAATACTTTTTTAAAGGTCTCGACGGTCGAATCCCAGTCTGCCACGTTGCCCACCGAAGCATGAAATGTGTAGCCCAGCTCGGCTTGCTCGCCCAACCATTTCTGAAAATCACGGTTGGGGCCACAACCTGCAATTACGGTAAACCCGTCTTTGGCCAGGCGCTGACAAATGACTGTCCCTATCCCTCCCATACCACCAGTTACGTAAGCTACTTTGCTGCTCATATCCATCTCCTGAAAGGGGTGACAACGCTCGAATCCCTGTGCCGGCCCGGGCAATGAAAAAGCCTGGCGTCGGGATCAAGGAAGCAGGCTGATTACCCTGCTCCCGAAACCTGAAAAACTGAAGAATTAACTGGCGCGCACTTTCACATAACTGCCGGGCGCCTCTTCCAGCACGGGATAACGCGCATGGCCCAATCGACGTTTTGCGCGACGCCGTGAGCCCGACAAGGGCGCAAGCCAAGCAATCCAGTCCGACCACCAGCTACCGGGTACGGACTGAGCCCGTTCCATATACTGCTGGGCATCCAGCGTGGCGACCGGCTCGCCGTCTTGCAGCACCCAATAATTACGACGCTGCTTGGCAGGCGGATTGATCACGCCCGCAATATGGCCAGACGCTCCCAACACAAACCGATGCTGGGCCGCCGGCAATGCCCGCAAGGACGCATAGGCAGACTGCCAGGGCACGATATGGTCATCTTTGGAGCCATACAGGTACACAGGCAAATCGAGCTGACTCAGATCGGCACGGTGCTCTCCCACGGGGACGCCCCCCTTCTGAATCAGGCGATTTTCCAGATAGGTATTACGCAAATACCAGGTAAAGAAAGGACCGGGCAAATGGGTGCCGTCGGAATTCCAGTACAGCAGATCAAATGCAGGCGGTTTTTTGCCCTGCAAGTAATTGCTGTTCACATAGTTCCAAACCAGCTCGGCGGGGCGCAAGAAAGAAAAGGTACTGGCCAGTTCGCGGGCATTGAGCAAACCGCCCTGCCCCAACTGCCACTCCCGAAACGCGACCTGTGCCTCGTCGATGAAGACGTTCAGCATACCCACGTCAGTAAAGTCCAACATGGTGGTCAACAAGGTCATGGAAGCGGCCGGATCCTGGCCTTTATTGCGCGCCAGTGCCAAGGCACTGGCCAGCAAGGTGCCGCCAATACAAAAGCCCAGCGTATTGATTTTTTCCTGTCCCGACAGTTCCTGGCTGACGCGAATCGCCTCCAGCACGCCTTGCTCCAGATAGTCCTGCCAGCTCAGGGCATGGATATGGGCTGCATCGTTCGGCTGGGGATTGCGCCAGGACATCAGATACACCGTCAGCCCCTGATCCAGGGCATGGCGTACGAACGAGTTCTCGGGTTGCAAGTCCAGAATGTAGAACTTGTTAATACACGGGGGCACGATCAGCAAAGGCACGGCATGCACCATGCTGGTGGTGGGTGAGTACTGAATCAGCTGGAAAATATCATTCTGGAACACCACGGCACCTGCAGTGGTGCCCACGTTTTGCCCCAACTGAAACTGGCTTTCATCCGTTTGGGTCATGCGCCCCTTTTGCCAGTCATCCATAAAGTTGGACATGCCTTCCAGCACCGACTGGCCGCCCGTATCCATCATGGTTTGTAGAGCCTGGGGGTTGAGCATCAAGTAATTGCTGGGCGACATGGCCTCGGCCCACTGCATCATGGAAAAGCTCAGACGCTCCCGCTGTGCGGTGTCCAGCTCCATCAGGTCCAGCATCTCGTTCATGGCCTGAACGCTAAGCTGCCAGACATGGGCATTGAACAAGGCGGTAGGATTACGCTGCCAGGCGGCATCCGCAAACCGACGATCCTGCGGGGCAGGCAAGGCTCCCCGTTGAGCCTGGTCCCACAGCTCCTGCCACTGCTGCATGTAACGAGCCTGGAGTTCAGCACAGCCGGTAGCATCCATCGGTTTGCCAAAACCTTGAAAAGCACTGTTATTACTCGACATCTGCCACCTGTAAACGAATTGCAAATACGCTTAGAGCATGACGTTCGTCACAAAGGCAGTCAATTGGGGTAATTAATTAGGCTGGCGCGCCAATAGACGGAATTAAAAATTCCATATGGTATTTAAAAACGAGCAAAAAACCGTTAACGCGGGTTCAGGCGAGCAATCGTGGCTTGTCGGCCAGTCAACGGCGAGCGCCGATAAGAATAAAACAAATCATTATCTTGAAACGTGCACAGGCCACTTAAATGCACAGTTATTTTTCCGGGGCTCAATTTTTCCAATCGGTGGCGTGCAATACCGGGCAAATCCGCCTGCCATTTTCCAGGGCGCTTTCCCCGAATAAAAAAGGCGGCCAATTCAGGCTCGTCCAGAACATAGGCATCAAAGACCTCCTGCCCGACTTCGAAGTGCTCCTGGCTAATCGCCGGCCCAATCCAGGCTTGCCAGGATTGCGCTTGGGGACAACGGGCGGCCATCGCCTGCCAGGTATTTTCCAAGACTCCGGCTTGCAGCCCACGCCAACCGGCATGGGCCACACCGAGCACCTGGGCTTGCTCATCCCAAATGACAACCGGCAGGCAATCCGCCGTCAAGATGGCCAAAGTGCGATCCCGGCGCGTGGTGATAGCGGCATCAAACTGCCTGGGCACGGCAGGCAGGACCTCCTGATCCGCATCCAGCACGTCTGTACCATGTACCTGTGCCAACCAGATGGGCTCCGCACTCAAAAAGTCCGCAAGCCGCTGCCGATTGACCTGCACCCGCTGCGGATCATCGCCGGTATTCAAGCCCAGGTTCAGGCTGTCGCGCTCGTCCTGACTGACGCCACCGGCCCGAGTCGTACAAAAATAAAGCAGCCCCGCTTGTGCGGGGCCGCTAACCGTAGAAATCAACGTTGAGTGTGCCATTCAATAGACTCTACAACAGACTGATAATCAGCCGGTGGCTCTGCCGAGAAGCTGCGGCGCTCGCCCGTATCGGGATCTTCAAACTCCAGCACGTGCGCATGCAGCATTTGACGCTGTGCCCCCGCAACCACGCGGCCACCATAGAGGGTATCGGCCAGCAGGGGATGCTTGATCGAACTGAGATGGACACGAATCTGGTGGGTACGCCCTGTCTCCAGTCGGCAAGCCACTTCGGTGACCGCTTCTTCACCCACATAACCCTGACGCAACATTTGATAATGCGTTACGGCATGCTTGGGGGCAACGGATGGTCCAGTGCTCATGCGCACTGGCACGCGCAAATCGCGTCCAATTGGCTCATCTACCGAGCCCTGGCCCGGCAAGACACCATGGACCAACGCCAGATACTGGCGTCCCATGCTACGCTCTTGCAGTTGTCGGACAAAGTGAGTTTGTGCGACTTCTGTGCGAGCCACCACCAGCAAGCCGGAAGTGTCTTTGTCCAGCCGGTGTACAACACCGGCACGGGGCACCTGTCGCAAAGTGGGAAAGCGAAACAGCAAACCATTGAGCAAGGTGCCGCGCCAGTTACCCGCGCCAGGGTGCGTGACCAGACCGACTGGCTTGTTTACCACCAGCCAGGAGTCACTTTGAGCCACAATCTCGAAGTCCACGTCATCGGGCTCAAAAGCCATGTCTTCTGGGGCCTGTTGCTCCCAGACCAGCACGGTATCACCGGGGTAAACCGTATGCTTGACCTTGACGGCCTGGCCGTTGACGAGAACATGCCCGCTCTCGACCCAGGACTGTAGACGGCTGCGCGAATGCTGAGGCAGTAACCGCGCTAAAGTCTTGTCCAGACGATCGGGAGACGCAGTGATGGGAAGGATAAAACGCAGTGCGTCGGAAGAAACAACACTATCTTTTTCAGTATCTGTGTCAGGCATGGCGACAAATCATATAATTGAGCAGCAATGCTAACACCAAGGACGCTTTTGTGACTCGCCTGAACCTGAACTTGCCACGTATTCGTGGTACCAAGCTGGCCCAAGTAGCCGCATTAATGCTGGCTGCCACTTTGCTTGCTGGCTGCGGCACTACCAAAAAAGAAGTTGACCCCACCTCGGGTTGGACCGCCGAGCGTTTGTATAAAGACGCCCGTGAAGAAATGTCGGCCGGCAACTGGAAAGACGCGCGTACCCGCCTGGAAGCCGTCGAGTCCCGCTACCCCTTCGGCACATATGCACAGCAATCGCTGATCGACCAGGCTTACATTAACTGGAAAGACGAAGAGCCTGGCAAAGCCCTGGCCGCTATTGACCGCTTCCAGAAGCAGTACCCCAGCCACCCCGGCACCGACTATATGCTGTACCTGAAAGGACTGATCTCTTTTACGCCTCCTAGCGCTGCCCTGTCCAACATTACCCAGCAGGACCCCAGCGAGCGTGACCCTAAAGGTCTGCGTGAATCCTACGAAGCCTTTAACGATCTGCTGCAACGCTACCCCGACAGCCGATACGCACCCGATGCCGCCAAACGTTTAACCTGGCTGGTCAGCACCATCGCTCAGAACGAAGTACATGTGGCCGAGTACTACTACAAACGTGGCGCCTACGTTGCCGCTGTTAACCGTGCCCAAACCGTTATTACGGACTTCAAGGGTGTGCCCATCGCCGAACGTGCGCTGTACCTGATGTACCTGTCTTACGACAAGATGGGCCAGACCGAGTTGCGCGACACCACCAAACGCGTGATGGACCAAAACTTCCCTGACTCAAAATACTTCACGGAAGGCTTGGATACCAAGGTTAACTACTGGAACCCCATCAACTGGTTCTAAGCCTTGCAGCAAAGCAGCACAAGATGATACGGACTGCCTTTGTGAAGCGGCAATAAAACGTCTCACTGAACGCAGTCCCAAAAAGGGCCGAATCCTCTTCAGGATTCGGCCCTTTTAGTTTCCCGACTTCAAACTGATATTCCTTGGCAACTCGCTTTGCCCTGCTCCTCAGAGCAAGAACTATCAGTCAGGACGCTCCTTCCTCTGTGGCCCCCTAGGCACGCCTGACGCCCACCGGCTCCAGAGCATCCAACTATCCCACCACTTTCTTGGCATTGTCCTTTTGCACGCTATACATGCGCTCTGCAAAAGCCTTGGCCTTGGCCGGATCCAAAGGCTGGCCACCCAAGATCTTCATGGTGTCATTCAAATACACCATACGATCTTCCAGATTTTCCTGCAGGCCAATCAAGTAATAGCCAATCTGACAAAAGTACGTTGTCCGTGCTCGGGTCTGAGCTTCTATCTGTTCCAACCCCATACGCTGAAAGAAATTAGCCAAGGCATTCATGCAAGCCTTGTCCGCCCGCGCTACCGCCTGACGCACCCGCTCGGAGCGCCTTGCCCAATCACGCATGGCCATATCCAGACCCGGTTCGAAACGGGACACGTCCAGCCAGGTGGAGAACAGGGACAACATGCCATCTTGCAAATTGTCCACATTCTCTAGCGCCAGCATGGTAGAGCGCATATTCTTTTGCTCCCAAAAACCGACCAGCCCATCAAGCAGATCGTCCCTGTCCTTGAAATGCCAATAAAAACTTCCCCGTGTGACGGCCATGACCTGGGCCAGACGGGTGATGCGCACCGCCTCCACACCTTCTTGCATAAACAAGCGAATGGCGGCCTCCAGCCAATCCGCCCGCGTCAAATGCACATTAGGCTCGCTCAACGCCCCGGCTTGGGCCACACGTTCAATCAATTCCTTATCGCTCATATCGCCTGCTTGTAGAGTCGCTTTAATCGCCAAAGTATACCGGCGCTCCTCTTACAACAGGCCCAGCATTCGTGGAAACGCCAAGGAAACGGCGGGCACAAAGGTGGTAATCAACTGAACCGGAATGGCTACAAACACAATCATGGCAATGGCCGGACTAAAAGAGCGGTGTACCGCTACTTTACTGATACGGCAGGACATATACAGCACAGGTGCCATCGGCGGACTGTTGGAACCTACGATTACTGCACATGCCACAATCGCGGCAAACTGTACCGGGTTGACCTCTGCCGCCCCCACCAACGGCAGCAGCAAGGGAGCCACCACCACGGTCAAGGACACGTCATCGATAATCATGCCCACCAGAACCAGAAAGATATTCACCATCAAAAGAATTCCGATGGGACTATCGACCAGACCGGTCACAAAAGTGGCCAGGTCCTGTGGCACGCCTTGCGCAACCAGAATTCGGCCAATCAGGAAAGAGAACAGCAAGATCAGGATGACCGTCCCCGTGGTCTCTGCCGTACGTACAAAACTGTCGCACAGCTTGCGCAAGGTCAGCTCACGGTACACAAAGCAGCCAATACCGATGACCAGCACAACAGCTACCGCAGCCGCTTCTGTGGGCGTGAAGACTCCCCCATAAATCCCGCCCAGAATCAAGGCAGGAATACATAAGGCGGGGATGGCATAGAACAAGGTTTTGAGCGAATAACGCCCTTGAGTTTCGTGCGCAGGCTGAGCAGGCGACTCCTTGAACCAGCGTCCAGCCACGACATAATTAAACAAAATCAAACCAAACATCAAGAGCAAGCCCGGTCCGATCGTCGCTGCAAAGCAGGCCACCACGGATTGCTGGGTCACCACGGCAAACAAAATCATGGTAATGGACGGCGGGATCAGAATGCCCAGCAAGGAGGAAATACCCAATAAGGCCGCCGAATACTGACGAGGATAACCACGTTGCTCCATGGGGTCGACCAAGATGGTGCCAATGGAAGCCACTGCCGCCGAGGCAGTCCCCGAAATCGCCCCGAACACCCCGGAAGCCAGAACCATGCTGGCCCCCATGCCACCACGACGATTCTTGACCAGCATTTCGGCAAAACCCACCAAACGATGAGCAATCCCGCCTGCCTGCATCAAATAACCTGCCATGATGAACAAGGGCAAGGCCAGCAGAACCAGGGAGTTCAAGGAACGGAATCCTTGCAGCATCAAGGTATTCAAATTGACGTCATAGACCAAGGTCAACATTAACAACGTGCCAGCAAAGGACCAGGCCACCGGCACCCCCACCCCCAGCAGGAACAGCAGCAAGAGAACAGAAAATCCAGCATGCATAATCAATCGTCTCCCTGGCGCAAGGCCATCAAAGACTGATAAACATCGCGCAAGGCATACAACAGGCTACCGACTGCGTTCAGGCCAATTGCAGACTGAGGCACCCAGACAGGAATCGACAGCTCCGCCATGGTGGCGGAGAAGCGGGAGCCCCACATGAACATGCGCAAGGTCCAATAAGCGAAGGCCACCACAATAATCAGTACCAGTACCGACACAATAAAACGGTGAATGGCACGCGCTTGTGGCGTTTTCAAACGATGTGACAGATAGTCCACCACCAGATGCTGACGGGACTGACTGGCGATCAGCGCCCCGGTCATGTACAGCCAGATCGCCGCCACCATCACAATGGTGTGCACTCCTGTTGCCGGCCAGTTCAGGTAGTAACGTGCTGCCACCACATAGGCCAAACCTGCCGCCACCACGATGCTTGACACAATGGCCAGCCATTCCAGGGCAACCAGGGTCGGCCCGCGCTTCATTGGGATACCCTCACTCACGCTCATACTCCCTTGATCCAAGGTGTTCACTTGAGAGCCGAGGCGTTTTTCTCGATATGCGCCATGATGTTCTCGCCTACTTCAGCGTGCATCGATGGCCAGACTTTGGCGCGGACATGCGTACCCAATGCGGCCAGCTGATCCTTGTCGAGTTCAATGTAGTTTTTGCCCAGCGCCTTCCACTTCTCCACAATAGCCGCGTCCGCTAGCTGGGCCTTGGCAAACTGCTCTTGCATGATGCTGGTGGCGGAGGCTTGAATCACTTCCTGTTGTTCGGGTTTCAGGGCCTCCCAAGCTTCCAGGTTCATGGACAGCACACCAGTAATGAATTGCTGCTTGCTGCGCACGTAATAATCCAAGGTGTCGCGGAAATACTCGTAGTCGTAATAAATGACATTGGCCGCGTCGCCATCGACCACGCCAGTTTGAATGGAAGTGAACACCTCCCCCCAATCAATGGCGGCCGTTTGGTAACCCATGGCTTGCACAGACTGCTGCATTATGGAGATTGGAGGTACCCGTACCTTGATGCTCTTGGCATCCTCCACCGTCAACGCATGTTTGCCTTTGGTAGCAACGCCATTAAAGCCTTCAGGCCAGGCACCAAAGAACTTCAGACCATTTTCCTTGTAAACACTATCCAGCGTTTCATTCAGCCAGCCACCAGGCTGGTAAGCAGCCAGGGCTTCTTCCCAGGTGGTGAACATATAAGGCGTATAGATCACCGCAATGCGCTTGTCATAGGAAGTCATGGGCCAGTTCAACATCAACTGCACATCCCCCGCTATGTGCTGATCGAACACCTCTTCCTGACCTCCTAACTGGTTCTGATAAAAAACGCGTGGCGACAAAGCGCCTTGCGTGCCCTCTTTAATCAACGCGGCCCATTTTTCGATAGCGTCACCGCTAGGCGAACCCTGCGCGCCCGAGTCTGTTGCAATGCGCATGGTTTGTGCGGACACGGTGGCCACACTCAGGCTGAACATCACCGTCAGCAAAGTCTTGCTCAAAAGCGTCATAACTCCTCCTGGGTATCTCTTTTAAATTTGTTGTTCAAACTTCACTTGTCAGGCTTCTGCTCGGTGTCGCCACAACTCCCAGCCCAAACGGGCCCGGACCCCCACATCCAGAAACGGCCGTGGCGGCAAAGCATCGGGTTGCCCCAGAGCCTGCATGTCAGCAATCAAAGGGTTATCCACGCCACAGGCCAGATCCGCCACCAACATGCCGGAGATCGTACCTTTGGTCAGCCCCACCCCGTTCTGACACACCGCGCAGTACACATGTGGCGCCACCTGCCCAAAGCCGGGCGAGCCGTTACGGGACAAGCAGATAAAGCCCGTCCAGGTGTGCTCCATTTCCACGTTCTTCAGATTCGGGAAACGCTCATCAAACAGGGTTTTGTGCTCGATGCGAACACGGCGACGGCTCTGGTCATCGCTACGCAAATTAGGGGCGTACGTCATGTGCTGGCGAATCAGAATGCGCTGGTCATTGGTGCGGCGCATGGTGATACCTACAAACGCATTGGCGGGCGTCAAACCCCAGCTGGGCAAACCGCCCAATTCACGCTGTTCGCTTTCAGTCAGGCAACGAGTCAAGCTGGCATGAGCGGCCATCGGCATCAGCTTGCCGCTATAAAACCCAAACTGCTCCGCGAACACGTTCACGGCCAGAATCATCTTTCCTGCACGAACTTTGCCGCCGGGGGTGTACAGCGTGACGCCATCACCTTGCTGCAAAGACAACACCGGCGTTTTTTCGTAGACGGTGACGTTGGGAGGCATATTGTCAGCCAGGCCACGCGATAAAGCAGCCGGGTTCAGCAGCACCGTGCCTGGGGTGTAAATACCTGTACGGAAATGCTTGAATCCCAGCTTATCGTGCAAAGCCTTCCCGTCCAGCCACTCATGCGGTTCCTTCAAGGACTCCAGCACCTGAAGCGTAGGCTTCAGGGTTGTGCGTACGCCTTCCTCGGAAACCGCCGCATGGAATTTCCCGATGGGGCTCCAATCACACTCAATGCTGTAACGCTCTACCTGAGCTTTCAGATAAGCAATTGCCGTACGCGCCAAGCGCACGTGCGAGCGGGCGGCGTCCAGTTCGCCCATGGAACTACCAACGTTATGAGGGCTATCAATCGCAAAGCCGGAGTTTCGGCCTTGAGCCCCTTCACCCACCTGATCCGCTTCCAGCACCACGATGCTGTCATCGGGACGATTCTCTGCCAGGCGACGAGCTGCGGCCAAACCGGCCAGACCACCGCCAACAATCACCCAATCGGCTTGTATATCTTTACCTAAGGCTGGCTTGGCCATGCGAGGCGCCAGAAGCCGACTCCACCCATTGGTCTTGTCGTTCTCCGGCAGGTGCATAATTTTCTTGGTGCTCATGCGGCCGTCCGTGCGCTGGCCCAGTTGCTGGGATGCAGGCAATAATGGATCAGAGCAGACTCTGCTTCGTAGATCAGGGGAGTACCTGCGGGCAGCCAAACGCAGTCAAGGGGCCCTGCTTTCAAAACACCTTGCGGGGTATGAATATTGATGCTGCCTTCAATTACCGTGACCACTTCGTCGTAAAGCACAGTCCATTCAATTCGCGCCTTGCTCAGACGGGCATAACCAGCACTGAGAGGCGTGCCATCTTGTTCACCCACAATCTCCGCCAACTGCGCCATCTCGGGCTTTTCCTGTCGAGGCTGGAACGCCAAATCATTGAAACGCATCACCCGCGGCATCGTTTTTTCTGTCGTCATTCGCTTCACCAAACATAAGTGGATTCATAACATACATATCTGTATGTTGTGATGGTAGTTAGCTTGATGTAGAGCGTCAATGTCTTGAAGGATGGGGATTACCCTGCGTCGCACCCAGATTCTTGTTTAAGCTTGAATTATTATTTCCAGGCAATTGTGTGGGGCTGGAGGTGCACGACCGGGACTGAAATGTCCCCTTCAGAACCCAGGAAGGAGCAGACGATGGCAGTTAAGGCCGGCGCATCCAGCGCCGGCCACGCTATTTAATGAGGGTTTACGGGACTCGCACCGTCACTGCTGGGGTAACGAGCAAACTGTTCGATCATTGTCGTGCTACTGGCATCGAGCCCCTGCACCTGCACCTGGGCACCACCACGACGCAACTTCAACACAACCCGATCCAAGGCCGCAACCGAGCTTAAGTCCCAAAATCGTGTCTGGCTCACATCAATACAGATATGCGGCACTTTCTCTTGATAGTCGAACTTTGAAAAAAAGTTCTCTGCCGAGGCAAAAAACACCTGCCCGAAAACAATATAAGTACGTGTCTGGCCATCTTGGCTAAGGCTTGAGGTGATGTGCAAAATACGGCGCACCTTGTGTGCAAAGAATACCCCGGAGAACAGGACACCTGTCAGCACTCCTTTGGCCAGGTCGTGGGTGGCAACAGTGACCACCACCGTCGCCAACATGACAACACTGGATGTTCTGGGATGCACGACCAGGTCTTTGATTGAACGCCAATTGAATGTGCTGATGGACACCATCACCATCACGGCAACCAAGGCAGCCATCGGTATCTGCTTGACCCACTCCCCCAGAAAGACAACCAGTATCAACAGCACAACGCCCGCTGTTAAGGTGGACAGTCGGCCACGCCCACCTGATTTCACATTGATCACCGATTGCCCAATCATGGCACAGCCAGCCATCCCTCCTACAAAGCCCGTGGCGATATTGGCAATACCCTGTCCTACACACTCTCTGTCTTTGTTGCTCGTGGTATCGGTCATATCGTCCACGATAGTGGCCGTCATCAAGGATTCCAATAGACCCACAACACATAAGGTGACAGAGTAAGGAAAAATGATTTGCAGTATTTCCCATGTCCAAGGAACCTGCGGGATCAAAAAGCTGGGCAGGCTGTCAGGCAAGGCCCCCATATCACCCACGGTGCGGATATCCAGCTCAAAAACCATATAGACAATACTTAGAACGACAATGGCCACCAAGGGCGAAGGCACTGCCCTGGTGATATAAGGCAATCCATAAATGATGACCAGCCCAGCCGCCGTCATGGCATAAACAGGCCAGGTGACATTCGTCAACTCCGGCAATTGAGCCATAAAAATCAAGATCGCCAGGGCATTGACAAAGCCAGTGATGACCGAGCGCGAGACAAACTGCATAAGCTGCCCAAGGCGAAAAAAGCCAGCCAACATTTGCAGCATCCCTGCAAGAATGGTCGCCGCCAACAAATAGTCGAGCCCATGCTCTTTCACCAGCGTCACCATCACTAAGGCCATCGCCCCGGTCGCAGCCGAAATCATGCCTGGTCGGCCACCGACAAAAGCGATGAGCGTCGCGATAGAAAAAGAGGCATACAGGCCAACTTTAGGATCTACACCGGCAATAATGGAGAACGCAATGGCTTCCGGAATCAACGCTAATGCCACCACCAGGCCAGCCAGCAAATCACCCCGAACGTTGGAGAACCATTCCGTTCTGATTTTTTCAATAAACATAAACACCGCATTTAGCAAAGAAGAGAGACGCGCTTACCGTATCCAGCTAAACAGTCACCGTCTGGACACGCAAGGCAAAAACATGGGCATGCCCGTCGCGGCAAACAGCGACAGACAGAGAAAAGGACAAAGCAAGGAAAGAGCGCTCTTGCCGCGCTAGTGCCCCCTAAGGGGGTGTGACGGAATGAAAGTGTCCGCGAGGCATGGCTGCGCCCCGGTAATTAACCGGTTTCAGTGTGAGGTAAGCAAGGTTAACCATGGCCGTGATTGTACTCAGAAAACAAAACGCATTCCCTGCCCTTGGGAACAGACACCTCACCAGGATTGGCCTGGACTATGTTTGGGGGCAAGAAACCAGTCGGTCGACTGTCTCCTTACGGCTGCTCCAGGCCGTCCTCCATCGTCACTTGCCCTGCTTCATCGCTCTGCCGCTTGGCCTTTTGCTCCCGCAAAAACGCCAGCGCACGAGCAGGATCACGAGTCCGAGCGAAAGGTGGCAAACCACGCCACAGCAATTTGCCGTAGGGTTTCTCGACAATGCGGGTATCGCCCACCATCAGCACGCCCCAGTCGCGCTCGGTACGAATCAGGCGCCCAGCCCCTTGTTTCAAGGCAATGGCCGCTTCGGGCAACTGGTATTCCATAAAGGGATTACCGCCTCTGTCCTTGCATTCTTTGATACGGGCCTCCAGCACCGGATCATCCGGCGGAGCAAAGGGTAGCTTGTCGATCGCAACCAGTGTCAAGGCATCACCGGGCAGGTCAATCCCTTCCCAGAAGCTGGCACTGCCCACCAACACCGCATTGCCACGCGCACGGAACTCGTCCAGCAGAACCTGGCGCGAACGCTCCCCTTGGCGTAGCACATTGCGCTCTATGTCTTCCCGATCAAATCGGTCTCGCAGCATATCCGCAATCCGCTCTACCGAGCGCAAGGTGGTACAGAGCACCAACACACCGCCCTGACCCGCCTTGATCAGCGGAATGAGCGCATCCACGAAAGCCTGGTTGAAATTCGGATGGCTGGGAAGCGGCAAGGTGCTGGGCACATAGAACAGTGCCTGATTCGGATAGTCGAACGGTGAAGCCCAGGCTTCGGTGCGGGCATCGAACAAGCCCAGTTGCCGCTTGAAATGATTGAAATCCCCATGTACCGACAAGGTCGCCGAGGTCAGCACCCAGGACTGCTCCTTGCCTCTGTAACGCGAGAAAATCTTGGCCACCGATAAAGGCGCACTGTGCAAACGCAAATAGTGCTGGCCACTTTCTACCCAACGCACGAATTCGTCGGGCTGGTCTTCATCTTTTTCACTTTCAGGCAGATAGGCGTGGCGGCCCTGGCGATCTGGCTGACTCCACTGGAACAAGCGTGCACGTATCTCCAAGGCACTTTTATGCGCTGCTGCCAGATCAGGATGGCGCTCAGCCACCATAGCCAGCATCTTGATGACCTTATCGAAGGTCTCCAGCAAATTCTCCAGCGCCTCATCAAAAAGCTCAGGCTCGGGCAAGGCCTGGAAAGTGGCGCGGCCACCTTGAGCCGCCAGCGACGCGGTACGCAAATGCAAATCCCGAGCCGCTTGCTCCAGCTTGCGGGCGACCTGGCTCCAGTCCACGGTCTCACGGGCCTGGGCCAGACCCGCCGCTTCTATCTGCCGACACAAATCCGTCAGTTGATACAAGGACACGCTGCTACCCAAAAAACGGGTGGCCACGTCGGGCAGTTGGTGCGCTTCGTCAAACACCACCAGATCCACGCTGGGCAGCAAATCCGTTACACCCTCTTCGCGCAAGGCCAAATCGGCCATGAACAAGGCGTGGTTCACCACCACCACATCGGCATCCTGAGCATGACGGCGGGCCTTCATCACAAAGCAGTCGCGCACAAAGGGACAGTCCTGCCCCAGGCAGTTATCCCGCGTTGAGGTGACCCGGTGCCAAATATCCGCATCTTCGGGGACTTCGGCCAGCTCACCCTTGTCGCCGCTACGGCTGCGCTCTGTAAAGAGCTGGATAGCACGCAGATAAGCGATTTCCGCACGAGACTTCAGAGCCCGGTCATCCTGCCCCAACCGTTCCAAATGGTAATGACAGACGTAATTACTTCTGCCCTTGAGCAAGGCCACATCGACCGGCAAAGCCAGCGCTTTACGCAGGTGGGGAATATCCCGACGGAACAATTGGTCCTGCAAGGTACGCGTTCCGGTCGAGACCAGCGCTTTACCGCCTTGCATGAACACCGGAACCAGGTAGGCCCAGGTCTTGCCTGTGCCTGTGCCCGCCTCGGCGATCAGTACGCCAGAATCGGCGACCGTCTCGCTGATGGCTTGGGCCAGCTCCAACTGAGCCTGCCGCGGACGATAGTGCGGGACAGACTCTGCCAGAGGGCCTTGGGGAGAAAAGATATCGGAATAATCCTGCAACAACATGGGGCAAAACCGCTCAGGGAGAGGTGACGAATGACAGAACTGTCTACAATCACAGTGGAATACATACAAGATGATACCTGCCAATTCTGGGTCGCTGCCGGTCTTTATGGCAAAATGCGGCGCTTGCAGACCCTTTTACAACGATGGACCCATAACTGAAATGACTGTGGAAACCCTCGCCCAGCAACAGGATCACCAACAGATTCTGGCGCTACTGGCCTCTGAACTGAACATCCGCATCCAACAAGCCGCCTCGACGGTTGAGCTCTTGGACAACGGGGCCACGGTCCCTTTTATTGCCCGTTACCGCAAGGAAGCCACCGGTGGCCTGGACGATAATGTCCTGCGCGATCTGGAAGTGCGCCTGATCTATTTGCGCGATATGCAATCGCGTCGTCATGCCATTCTGGAATCGATCCGCCAGCAAGAAAAACTGACGCCCGAGCTGGAGCAAGCCATTTTGGCGGCGGACACCAAGCAGCGTCTGGAAGACTTGTACGCGCCGTACAAGCCCAAGCGTCGTACCCGTGCCCAGATTGCCCGCGAGGCCGGTCTGGAGCCGCTGGCGGACGCCATTCTGGCCCAGAAGGATGCCGACCCTGTGGCGTTGGCCGAAGGCTATCTGAATGCCGAAGCCAAGATCGACACGACCAAAGCTGCTCTGGACGGTGCCCGCGACATTCTGGCTGAACGCTTTGCCGAGCAAGCCGACCTGCTGGAAGCCATGCGCGACTATCTGTGGAAGTCCGCCCACCTGTACTCCAAGGTTGCCGAAGGCAAGGAGCAGGAAGGTGACAAATTCCGCGACTGGTTCGACTTTAACGAAGCGCTGCGCCAACTGCCTTCTCACCGCGTGCTGGCTTTGTTGCGCGGCCGTCAGCAAGGTGCGCTGGACCTGCGCCTGGGCCTGAACCCCGAACAGGATCAGCTCTTGCCCCACCCTTGTGTGCTGAAAGTGGCAGAGCTGACCGATATTGGCGCTGACTTTTCCGCCGACGCCAGCCCACGTGACCACTGGTTGGCCGAGGTCTGCCGCTGGACCTGGCGCGTCAAGTTGCTGACGGCGTTTGAATCCGAGCTGATTGGTCGTCTGCGCGAACAAGCTGAGCAGGAATCCACCCGCGTGTTTGCCGCCAATCTGCGCGATTTACTCTTGGCCGCCCCTGCGGGCAATAAAGCCGTTCTGGGCCTGGACCCAGGCATTCGTACCGGCGTGAAAGCCGCTGTGATCGATGCAACCGGCAAGGTGCTGGATACGGCCACCGTCTACCCCTTTGAGCCCCGTCGTGACCGCGAAGGCGCGATTCGTACCCTGGCCGGTCTGGCTACTCGCCACCAAGTTGAACTGGTCGCGATTGGTAACGGCACAGCGTCGCGCGAAACCGAGAAACTGGTGGCTGACCTGCAGTCGGCCTTCCCGCAACTGCCGCTGACCCGCGTCGTCGTGTCCGAGGCAGGGGCATCGGTGTACTCTGCTTCGGAAATGGCTGCCCAGGAATTTCCTGATATGGATGTCAGCCTGCGTGGTGCCGTCTCCATCGCCCGCCGCCTGCAAGATCCGTTGGCCGAACTGGTCAAGATAGACCCCAAATCCATTGGCGTTGGCCAATACCAGCACGACGTGAACCAGCGCGAACTGGCTCGCAGCCTGGATGCCGTGGTCGAAGATTGTGTTAACGCGGTGGGTGTGGACGTCAACACCGCTTCTGCTCCCCTGCTGGCGCGCGTCTCCGGCCTGAACAACACGCTGGCCAAAAACATCGTCACCTGGCGTGACGAAAATGGTGCCTTCCAAAGCCGCAAGCAGTTGCGTGACGTGCCCCGCTTTGGTGAAAAAGCCTTTGAGCAGGCAGCGGGCTTTTTGCGTATTCCCGGCGCAGCCAACCCTCTGGACGCCTCGGCGGTTCACCCCGAAGCCTATCCGGTTGCCGCCCGTATTCTGGAGCGTCTACAGACCGACGCCAGCGATGTCATGGGTAAATCCGACGCACTGAAAGGTTTGTCCCCTTCAGACTTCACGGATGAACGCTTTGGCTTGCCCACCGTGCGTGATATTTTTAACGAAATTGAAAAGCCCGGTCGCGACCCTCGCCCTGAATTTACGACGGCCAAGTTCCAGGAAGGCATCAACTCCCTGAACGATTTGACGCCCGGCATGATTCTGGAAGGCGTGGTCACCAACGTAGCCAACTTTGGTGCCTTTGTGGACGTAGGGGTACACCAGGACGGTCTGGTGCATATCTCGGCTCTGTCTGATACCTTTGTGAAAGATCCGCGTGATGTGG
Organism: Alcaligenes sp.; assembly: GCF_050255915.1. NCBI lineage: Bacteria > Pseudomonadati > Pseudomonadota > Betaproteobacteria > Burkholderiales > Alcaligenaceae > Alcaligenes > Alcaligenes sp. The sequence continues at coordinate 403,164 of NZ_JBFWIQ010000001.1, read as the reverse complement.
TTCGCGTGGGTCAGACGGTTAAGGTTAAAGTCCAGGAAGTGGATGTCGCCCGCAAGCGTATCGGTTTGACCATGCGCCTGAACGACGACAGCGCCCCAGTGCGTGGTTCCAACAGCACGAGCAACGCTCCCCAACGCCGCTCTGGAAACAATCGCCCCAACCGGCAAGCTGAACCAGCACCAACCGGTGCCATGGCAGCGGCCTTTAGCAAACTTCGGAGATAAGCCATGACTGAGACCGAGCGCCTTTCCCAACTGACGCGTCTGCTCAATCTGCTGACCGGATTTGATCAGAAGGAAGAGGATATTGCAGCCATCAGCCGGTCCGTGCTGACTGCCAGCGCCAGCCCGGCAGCGATGGGTGAGGCGTATGGAAAGCACGCGCAGAACCTGATGGAACACGATCCGGATGGTGCTCTGATCCTGGCCATCAGCTACGAACTGGATGATTATCTGGCCCTGGCCGATACCGTCGATGAACTGTGGGAAGAAATTCTGGCCGCGTTTGAAAATCAGGACCTGCCCGCCTTTCCCTACGACGACATGCCTTTTCAGGACGTAGATGGCTTTTTCCAATGGGCGAACGAGCAGTTGCAGGAGTTTCACCCCTCCTACTGTCTGCTGGAGTTTGCCCAAAGCTATGACGAGGAGTTTCAACTGATCGTGGTCAAACGCGAGAGCCTGGAAGAAATTCTGAGCCTGTGTGAAAAGCTGGATATTCCGGCCCAGCCAGCCGAATAAGGCGGCTATTCCTGCCGGCCTAAGCCCATCATCAAGCCCTGCATGAATGTTTACGCAGGGCTTGATGCTTTATGGCTGGTTTGAATACAAAGCGCCTCAACGCGCACTGGACGAGTCGCGCCATCAAGGTCAACCAAACGAGCCTCCTAGCCTCGCTTGGCTTCAATACGAACAGCCCACTTTGCCCTTACTGGCGCAAAGCCAGAACCAGCACGGCAAGGTCCAGAAGGAGAAGCATGGTGCAAAAGCACTGGTCGCAGGTCGAACTCCTGCACGAAACCGTATCCAATCCCAATATCCATATACGTGGCACACACAGCTACTACAGCCATGCCTGGACCGGCAGTTTTGAAGAAAGCGTGGTGCGTTACTTGTACGGGGACGAATACAGCCGCAAGACCTGGGACTCTCAATGGCCGGTGGACCAGCTACATATTGGCGACTACGTATGTATCGGTGCCGAGGCCGTGATTCTGATGGGCGGCAACCATACCCATCGCATGGACTGGTTCAGCCTGTATCCCTTCGTGGACAAGATTACGGACGCCTATGTGGGCAAAGGTGACACCCACATCCAGGACGGTGCCTGGATCGGTATGCGGGCCATGATCATGCCCGGTGTCGAGGTTGGTGAAGGCGCTGTGGTGGCCTCGGGGGCGATTGTGACCAAGAGCGTGGCACCGTATACCATCGTGGCCGGGAATCCGGCTGTGCCCGTGCGAAAACGCTTTGATGAGGCAAGCATTGAGCGGCTGCTGGCCTTGAGAATATATGACTGGCCAGAGGAAAAATTCACGGCCTTGCGCGACGTGATCTGTGCAGAAGATATTGCAGCATTGGAGCTGGCCAGCCAGAACTGGGATCAGCGGTCTACGACTCAGACCTGAACCCTTGCCTTAGGGAACTGCAAATGCAGAGCAGCCTTTGTAGCTGAAGCCAATACCCGGGATATCTCTGCCACAGGTTTTATCTTCAACCACCTTTCAAGGTATTGATTAAAAAGTAAAAAACAAAACAGCCCCAAACGTGAGATGAACATCTCGTTTTTGGGGCTGTTTATTTTCAAACGTGCTTCAAGGTAGGGTGCGGTGGCACAAAGAGACCTACTGCATCCAACCTAGGATCAATCCTGGGCAAGTTCTTTGCAAAGAATCAATCCTGCCACCGGCACACGACTTAGTCTCGCATCGAATCCAAAGCGGCTTCGAGTGCATCACGCAGATCTGCCGATACGCGAGCGACTTCCTCTCCGGCACAATGGATTTGCAGTTCCGAGCCATCTTGTTTGACGACCTCGGCGAACGCCGCAGTCTGCAAACCTTTGATCGCCACGCCCGCCTGTTTGGGATCAGCGTAGGAACGCGACAGGAACAACTCATGTCCGGCCGCATCCTGCAGGCGGAAACGGAACGTGCCATCTTCGTCGCGGAAATTCACAAACCGGGCTTTACGGGCCTTGGTTTCAGTCTTGGTAGCCGCCACACTGATCGGGTCACGCAGGCCCACAGCGGCCTTCAGTTCGTGAATAAAAGGTGTTGCATAGGCACGAGCCTTGCGGGCACCCACTTGCAGCAGTTCTTCAATGTCCTGAGGGCGAGCCATCAGAGATTCATAACGCTCGCGCATGGGGGCGATCATGGTTTCCAGAATCTGATGCAAAGCTTCTTTGGCCTCGCCCCAGGCCATCCCTTCGATCAGTTGCTGGCGGAAGATCTGAGTCTGCTCTGGCGTCGCAAAGGCCTTGTACAAGGCGGTCAGGTGGGAGTCATCCGGGTTCTTGGGTTCACCCGGGCCTTTGGAGTCCGTCACAATGCGGGCGATGGCGGACTTCAGCGCTTTGGCACCACCTTCAAACAGGGGAATAGTGTTGTCATAGCTCTTGGACATCTTGCGACCGTCCAGGCCCGGCAACAAAGCCACATCTTCCTCGACCTGCACCTCAGGCAGTACAAACAGCTCTTTGCCGCGACCATACAAATGGTTGAAGCTCTTAGCGATATCACGCGCCATTTCCAGATGCTGAACCTGATCACGGCCCACAGGCACTTTATGCGCGTTGAACATCAAGATGTCAGCCGCCATCAACACGGGATAGCTGAACAAGCCCATGGTCACGCCGTCGTCCGGCTCCATGCCAGCCGCCTCGTTTTTATCCACGGAGGCTTTATACGCGTGCGCACGGTTCATCAAACCCTTGCCCGTCACGCAGCCCAGCATCCAGGACAGTTCGGGAATTTCAGGAATATCAGATTGGCGATAAAACGTTACTTTTTCCACATCCAGGCCGCAGGCTATCCAGGTGGCGGCAATCGCACGGCGCGAAATGGCTACGCGCTCCGGGTCGTCACATTTGATCAGGGCGTGGTAGTCCGCCATGAAGAAAAATGCGTCGACATCGGCTTGCTGGCTAGCACGGATAGCAGGACGAATCGCCCCGGCATAGTTACCCAAGTGTGGAATACCGGTCGTTGTAACGCCGGTCAGTACTCGTGTCGTCATGATAAAAAATACGCTTATAAAACTACGTGTCAGGGTCAGGTATCAGGTGCATTGGCCACCGGCCGCGCCCAAGACCTACAAAATAACTGCCTGGCGCCGTTCTGACTCCAGGTACTCGCGCGATTGCATTTCCATCAACCGCGAGACAGTACGGTGGAACTCATTGGCCATGGGGCCATCTACATACAACTCTTCCTCAGGCACCGCCGCGGACATAATAAATTTGACTTTGTGATCGTAAAAAACGTCCACCAGCCAGGTGAAGCGCCGTGCAGCAGAAGCATCACGGGCTGTCATACGGGGAACGTCGGACAGGATCACGGTCTGGAAACGGTTGGCCAGTTCCAGATAATCATTCTGCGAACGTGCGCTAACGCACAGGGTCTCGAAATCAAACCACACAGCCGAGCCTGACAAGGCCACCGCTTTCACATCACGGTTCTCGATGCTAAGTACAGGCTCTTGGGGGGCGGTGTCCGATAAGGCCGTAAACATGGATTGCAGTTCGGCGGTGGTCTCTGGCCCCAATGGCGTCAGATAGGTTTTCACCTGCTCCAGCGCACGGCGGCGGTAATCCACACCGGTGTCCACGTTCATGATGTCCATATTCTTCTGGATCAGCGCAATGGCGGGCAAAATGCGGTCGCGATGCAAACCTTCCGGATACAGCGTGGAGGGCTCGTAGTTGGACGTCATCACAAAGGACGTGCCGCGCTCGAACAGGCCCAGCAACAGCTTGTACAGAATCATGGCATCGGCCACATCCGAGACATGGAACTCGTCAAAACAGATCAGACGATAACGCTTGGCGATACGCTTGGCGACCTCATCCAATGGGTCGCTCATGCCTTTGACCTGATTCAGTTCTTTGTGTACGCCACGCATGAACTCGTGGAAGTGAATCCGGGTTTTGCGCTTGAGTGGCACCGTCAGGTAGAAGGCGTCCATCAGGAAGCTCTTGCCGCGCCCTACGCCACCCCACAGGTACACACCACGCGGCACTTCCGGGCGGGAAAACATACGACGCAAGGCACCGGAGCGCATTTTGCGAAACTCCACCCACTCGTCGTAATAGCGTTGCAACCGGTCTATAGCTTGCTCCTGTGCCTGGTCGGCACGATAGCCTTTTTCCGCTAAAGCCTGATGGTAATACTCGCGAACATTCATATCACTGAAAATAAAAGAACCTGTCCAGGACAGGTGGTGGTCTGCCAGCATGCACTGCGATCCACTGCAGCACTGCTTTTGATGCAGGGCCTGAGCATACTGCGCGGTCAATTATCTCACGCATCACAGCCTGTACAGACTGCTTTGATCAGCCTTTCGTGACGAAAAAAAGGGCGAGCCTGTGCCCGCCCTTTTCCAACAACACCCTGAAAGTCTATCAGAAGTTCAGAGCGCGTTTGTCCACTGCCAAGGCCGCTTCTTTCAGGGCTTCGGACAGGGTTGGGTGAGCATGGCAAATACGGGCGATATCTTCAGACGCGCCACGGAATTCCATGATTGCTACGGCTTCAGCCACCAGCTCGGAAGCCACAGGGCCCACAAAATGTACGCCCAGGACTTCGTCAGTCTTGGCATCAGCCAGAACCTTCACAAAGCCGGTGGTGTCACCCAGCGCGCGGGCACGGCCGTTGGCCAGGAAGGGGAAGCTGCCCGCACGGTATGCACGGCCTTCGGTTTTCAACTGCTGCTCGGTTTTGCCAACCCAAGCAATTTCGGGGGAGGTGTAGATAACCCAAGGCACGGTATCGAAGTTGACGTGAGGTTGCTGACCAGCCAGACGCTCGGCCACCGCCACACCTTCTTCTTCGGCTTTGTGGGCCAGCATAGGGCCACGGACCACGTCACCCACCGCCCAGATACCTGGCAGGCTGGTGGCGCAATCGTCGTCCACAACCACGAAACCACGCTCATCCAGTTTCAGACCAATAGTATCTGCACCCAGACCGGCGGTATTAGGCACACGGCCAATGGAGACGATCAGCTTGTCGGCTTCCAGCTTGTGCTCGGCACCAGCGGCGTCCACGTAATTGATGGTGACCTGTTTGGCCGTCTTTTTGATTTCGCCAACTTTCACGCCCACATTGATCTTCAGACCTTGCTTGGTGAACGCTTTCAGGGCTTCCTTGGCAACATCGCGATCCACAGCGGACAGGAACTCGGGAGCCCCTTCCAGAATGGTGACTTCGGCACCCAGGCGACGCCACACGCTACCCAGTTCCAGACCAATCACACCGGCGCCGATAACGGCCAGCTTCTTGGGAACCTTGGGCAGACGCAGAGCGCCGTCGTTGGACAGAATCTGCTCTTCGTCGAACTCGGCGCCCGGCAAGGCACGAGCCGAACTACCCGTAGCGATGATGACGTTCTTGGCAACCAGCTCTTCGGCGTTGGCACCGGCCACGTTCACCGACCAGCCGCCATCAACCTTGCCGCCAAAGGAGGCGGTACCGTGGAAGAAGTTAACTTTGTTCTTTTTGAACAGGTACAAGATACCGTCGTTGTTTTGCTTGACGACGACGTCTTTGCGACCGACCAGCTTGTCCAGGTTCAGTGACACACCTTTGACATCCACGCCGTGCTCGGCCAGATGCAGATTGGCATGCTCGAAGTGCTCGGACGACTGCAACAAGGCTTTGGAAGGAATGCAACCTACGTTGGTGCATGTACCGCCAGGAGCGGGTTTGCCTTCAGCGGTGGACCAGGCGTCCACGCAAGCGACGCTCATACCCAGTTGAGCAGCACGGATAGCGGCGATGTAGCCACCAGGGCCGGCACCAATTACGACAACATCAAATTGCTTAGCCATAAAAATTCCATAAATGTGAAAAAGGCAGACTGGACCGTCCAGAAGTCAGGCGGGAAAGAATCAGGCGGTGTAAATCCGCCCCCAGGGCCTTAAACAAAGCCGGCCAAGGCTTAGAAACAAGCACTTGGCCGTAAACATACTAGACTGAAACGACCACGTGCTTAGACGTTCAGCAACAAACGCTGAGGATCTTCCAGCGCTTCTTTCATGGCTACCAGACCCAGAACGGCTTCGCGGCCGTCGATGATGCGGTGATCGTAGGACATAGCCAGGTAGTTCATGGGGCGAACCACGATCTGACCGTTCTCAACCACAGCACGGTCCTTGGTGGCGTGAATGCCCAAGATGGCGGACTGAGGTGGGTTGATGATCGGGGTGGACAGCATGGAGCCGAACACACCACCGTTGGAGATCGAGAAGGTACCGCCTGTCATTTCTTCCAGGGTCAGTTTGCCGTCACGAGCACGGGCACCGAAATCAGCGATTTGCTTTTCGATGTCAGCAATCGACATTTGATCAGCGTTACGCAGGATAGGCACCACCAGACCGCGTGGGCTACCAACGGCCACACCGATGTCGAAGTAACCGTGGTAGATCACATCTTTGCCATCGACCGAAGCGTTCAGCACGGGGTATTTCTTCAAAGCGGCCACAGCGGCTTTCACGAAGAAGGACATGAAGCCCAGCTTGACGCCGTGCTCTTTCTCGAACTGATCCTTGTACTTCTTGCGCAAATCCAGCACCGCTTGCATGTTCACTTCGTTGAACGTGGTCAGCATGGCGTTTTCGGATTGCGATTGCAGCAAACGCTCGGCGATACGAGCACGCAGACGGCTCATGGGCACGCGCTGCTCTGGGCGGCCGTCCAGGGACAACGTAGCAGGAGCAACAGGAGCGGCAGCAGGCTTGCTGGCAGCAGCGGCGTTGGCTTCCAGAGCGTCACCCTTGGTGATGCGACCGCCACGACCGGAACCTTCCACGGAGCTGGCTTCCACACCTTTCTCAGCCAGGATCTTGGCAGCGGCAGGCGAAGCAACCGAGGAAGCGGCGGAGCTGGCAGCAGGAGCAGCAGCGGCTGGGGCAGCCGCAGGAGCAGCTTCTTCAGCGGCAGCGGCAGGAGCAGCAGCGCTGGCCTTGCCTTCGGAGTCGATACGAGCCAGTACGTCGCCGGAGGTAACGGTGCTGCCGTTGGCCTTGACGATTTCGCTCAGCACGCCCGAGGCAGGAGCGGGAACTTCCAGGACAACCTTGTCGGTTTCGACTTCGATCAGGATTTCATCAGCCTGAACCATTTCGCCAGGTTGTTTTTTCCACTCCAGCAAGGTTGCTTCGGAGATGGATTCAGAAAGTTGGGGAACCAGAACGTCAGTAATTGCCATGATTATATTTTCCGTATTTAAAATTTGGGGTGCGTTATTTGGTCAGCATGAAGCCTTTGCGAGCGCCGAAAGCCTGCTCCAGCAGTGCTTTGTGCTGTTCCTGGTGTTTGGCCAGGTAACCAACAGCGGGCGAAGCGGACGCGGCGCGGCCGGCGTAACCCAACTTCTGACCTTCGGTCATGTTCTCGTAGATGTGATGCTGAACGTAGAACCATGCACCTTGGTTTTGAGGTTCGTCCTGAACCCAGATAACTTCCTTGGCGTTGCTGTACTTGGCCAGCTCAGCCTGGAAGGCTTTGTGGGCAAATGGATACAACTGCTCCACACGGATAATGGCAATATCGTTGCGCTCCAGCTCTTTGCGGTGGTTCACCAGATCGTAGTAAACCTTGCCCGAGCAAGCCAGAACACGTTTGACAGCGGCTGCATCAATCGCCTGATCCGTTTCACCGATCACAGGCATGAAGTGGCCTTCAGCCAGATCGCTCAAGGGCGAAGTAGCATCTTTATTACGCAGCAAGGACTTGGGTGTCATGATGACCAAGGGCTTGCGGAAAGGACGGATCATCTGACGACGCAGAACGTGGAAGATCTGGGCGCCGTTGGTGGGCTGAACAACCTGGATATTGTTGTCTGCGCACAGTTGCAAGAAACGCTCGATACGGGCCGAGGAGTGCTCAGGACCCTGACCTTCGTAGCCGTGTGGCAGCATCAGAGTCAGACCGCAATGACGGCCCCACTTGGCTTCACCCGACGTAATGAACTGGTCAATAACAACCTGGGCACCGTTGGCAAAGTCGCCGAACTGGGCTTCCCAGATAGTCAAAATATTAGGTTCTGCCGAAGCATAACCGTATTCAAAGGCCAGCACGGCTTCTTCGGACAAGACCGAGTCGATCACCGTGAAGGTGGCTTGACCTTCGGAGACGTTTTGCAAAGGAATGTAGGTACCGTCGTTCCAGCGCTCACGTTTTTGATCGTGCAGCACAGCGTGACGGTGCGTGAACGTACCACGGCCCGAGTCCTGGCCGGTAATACGGATGGCGTAGCCATTGTTCACCAAGGTTGCAAAGGCCAAGTGCTCGCCCATGCCCCAGTCCACTTGAGCTTCACCGCGTGCCATGGCACGACGATCGTTCAGCATGCGGTTAACCAGTGGGTGAACAGTAAAGCCCTCTGGCACGGTAGTCAGTTTTTCACCGATGCGTGTCAGCTCGGACATCGGCAAGGCGGTGTCAGCCTGGTCAGTCCATTTGGCGCCCAGGAAAGCGGACCAGTCGGTGGCGTACTTGTTCTTGTAGTCTGTCAGAACAGGTTCAACCGTGCGCTTGCCGTCTTCCATCAATTGACGGTAGCTCTTGACCAGATCTTCGGGCTCGTTCTCGGACAGAATGCCTTGAGCAACCAGCTTGTCGGCGTACAGCTTGCGCGTACCGTTGTGCTGACCAATTTTCTTGTACATCAGCGGCTGGGTCATCGAGGGAGTGTCTTGCTCGTTGTGGCCCAGTTTACGGAAGCAGACGATATCAACCACGACGTCGTGCTTGAACTCGCGGCGGAAATCCAGAGCCAGCTGAGTCACGAACACCACGGCTTCTGGATCGTCGCCGTTGACGTGGAAGACAGGGGCTTCAATCATCTTGACCACATCCGTGCAATACAGTGTGGAACGTGTATCGCGTGGGTCAGAGGTGGTGAAACCGATCTGGTTGTTAATCACGATGTGCAGCGTGCCACCGGTACCGTAGCCACGGGTCTGGGCCAGGTTCAGTGTTTCCATGACCACACCCTGACCGGCAAAAGCCGCGTCGCCGTGAACCAGCACAGGCAGAACCTGGCTGCCGTCCTCGTCGCTACGACGATCCTGACGGGCACGAACCGAACCTTCGACCACTGGGTTAACAATTTCCAGGTGGGAGGGGTTAAAGGCCAAGGACAAGTGAACCGGACCGCCACGGGTGGACAAGTCACTGGAGAAACCGTTGTGGTATTTCACGTCGCCGTCGGTCAGACCTTCAGCGTGACGGCCTTCAAATTCGGCAAACAGGTCACCGGGCATTTTCCCCATGATGTTGACCAACATGTTCAGACGACCACGGTGAGCCATACCCACAATGATTTCCTGAACGCCGTTCTCGCCTGCGTGGTTGACGACTTCATCCATACAAGCGATGAAGCTTTCACCCCCTTCCAGGGAGAAGCGTTTCTGACCTACGTATTTGGTGTGCAGGAAGCGCTCCAGGCCTTCGGCCTCGGTCAGCTGCTTCAAGATATTGCGTTTTTGCTCAACGTTGAAAGAGCCTGTGCCATGCACTGACTCCAGGCGCTGCTGGATCCAACGCTTGACCACCGGGTCGGTGATATACATGAACTCTGCGCCCACCGAACGGGAATACGTGTCACGCAAGGCCTTGAGCATGTCGCGCAGCGTCATGGTGTCGGCTTTGGTGAAGTAGGTGTTGGTGGCGGAGTAGACCTGGTCCAGATCTGCTTCGGTCAAGCCGTAGAAAGCAGGGTCCAGTTCAGGGATGCTGGGGCGTTCGGAGCGCTTCAGAGGATCCAGATCAGCAATGCGTGCACCCAGGGAGCGGTAAGCAGCAATCATGGACTGAATCGACACTTGCTTCATGGCAACTGTCAGGTCCGGTGCTTGCGCGCTGGTCAGGAAGGCATTGGCTTTGGCTCGTTGGGCGAAGGACTCGACAATAGGCGCGTGAGCTTGATCGCGGGTGCTGTCGCGGCCGTCAGTAGCTGGCTGATGCTGTAGTTGATCGAAGTACTCGCGCCATTGGTCGGCGACAGAGCCTGGGTTGTCGAGGTAGGACTCGTAGAGTTCTTCGACGTAAGGAGCATTGCTCCCGAACAGATAAGAGTTACTGAGCAGTTCTTTTTGCGATGACATTATTACGCTTCACCTATCCGAGTGTTTCACTCGTGTTGAGATGCAGGAAAACCTTCCGCGACACGGACCTCGCCGGTTAGCGGATAGCAGGAGCAGAAGGCAACGTAGGACGCCTTATACAAGCCGTATCGATCTAGTATAACGCCGCACACAAAAGGCGCAATTAATGACATCTAAAATGCTTAGGGACTACATCAGACCGTTGGCATTAACAAACACATCGATCTATCACAGGGGCGAATTCTTACAAAAGAAGCGCCTCAAATCATGATTGACACCTCTGGCCCGCCCCACATGAAGGAAAAATTCCGATATGCTAAACGGGTGCAGCAAGTACGCGCTTCGCGGGCCCCTTTTCCACCAAACTGAGCCCTGCCTGCCCTTGGTCACCTTGAGGCAGGCAGCCAGCGTTGCCATCACATATGCTGTCTATAACAAATCAGCACCTACCTGGTGACTGTATTTCTTATAAATTAGATTCACTTTTACACTAGAAAATCCTATCAGGAGCTTTACCAACATGGATGCCAACGCCGATCTGGCCAAACTTGCGCTGGACTATCACGCGTATCCCACGCCCGGGAAAATCTCGGTGGTCCCCACCAAGACCCTAGCCAATCAAGATGACCTCTCGCTAGCCTACTCCCCCGGCGTCGCATCTGCTTGCATGGCCATCCACGCCGAAGGCGAAGAAGCCGCCGCCAAGTACACCTCGCGCGCCAACCTGGTTGCCGTGGTCACCAACGGTACCGCCGTGCTGGGTCTGGGCAATATCGGCCCGCTGGCCGCCAAGCCCGTCATGGAAGGCAAAGGCTGCCTGTTCAAGAAATTCGCTGGCATCGATGTGTTCGATATCGAACTGAATGAAACCGATCCGGACAAGCTGGTCGACATCATTGCTGCGCTGGAGCCCACCCTCGGTGGTGTGAACCTGGAAGATATCAAGGCCCCCGAGTGCTTCTATATTGAGAAGAAGCTGCGCGAGCGCATGAGCATTCCCGTGTTCCACGACGACCAGCACGGTACAGCCATCATCTCGTCCTCCGCTGTCCTGAACGGCCTGAAGGTCGTCAACAAGAGCATCGCCGACATCAAGCTGGTTTGCTCGGGTGCGGGCGCTGCTGCCATTGCCTGCCTGGACCTGCTGGTGGCCCTGGGCGTGAAACAAAGCAACATTTTCGTGGCTGACTCGCGCGGCATCATCTGGAAAGGTCGCGACGAAAACATGGAGCCCAACAAGGCTCGTTACGCTCAAGAAACCGATGCCCGCACGCTGGCCGATGCCATGGTGGATGCTGACGTGTTCCTGGGTTGCTCGGCTCCTGGCGTTCTGAGCGCCGATATGGTCAAGACCATGGCCGACAAGCCACTGATTCTGGCCCTGGCCAACCCCGAGCCTGAAATTCGCCCTGAAGTGGCCAAGGCTGCCCGCCCTGACTGCATCATCGCGACCGGCCGTTCGGATTACCCGAACCAAGTCAACAACGTGCTGTGCTTTCCCTTCATCTTCCGTGGTGCCCTGGACGTTGGTGCCAGCGTGATCAACGAGGAAATGAAGCTGGCTTGCGTGAAAGCCATTGCCGAGCTGGCCCAGGTCGAGCAAAGCGACGATATGGCAACCGCTTACGGCGGCGAAGATCTGCGTTTTGGTCCTGAGTACATCATCCCCAAACCGTTTGATTCCCGTCTGATCGTTCAGATCGCTCCGGCCGTGGCCCAAGCGGCGATGGACTCCGGCGTTGCCGCCCGTCCTATCGAAGACATGGATGCCTACCGTCAGAAACTGATCGCCATGACCTACCACACCGGCCCGCTGATGCGTCCGTTGTACATGCAGGCCAAGGCCGCGCCCAAGCGCATCATTTACGCTGACGGCGAAGACGAGCGCGTATTGCGTGCCGTGCAAACCGTGGTGGACGAAAAGCTGGCTCAGCCAATTTTGGTTGGCCGCCCCAGCGTGATCGACATGCGCGTCAAGAAAGCGGGTCTGCGTCTGGAAGCCGGCAAGAACGTACAAATCGTTGATCCTGAAGACGACGATCGCTTCACCGAAACCTGGACCGCCTACTACAAGCTCAAAGCACGTGAAGGCGTCACTCCAGACATCGCCAAGGCCATGATTCGCAAGCACAACTCGCTGATCGGCGTGATGCTGCTGCAACGCGGTGACGCCGACGGCATGATCTGCGGCGTGGCCAGCAACTACGACAGCCAACTGAACTATGTCGAACAAGTCATTGGTCTGAAAAAAGAAGCCCAAACTTTCGCAGCCATGAACGTGCTGATGCTGCCTACACAAACCCTGTTTGTGTGCGACACCCACGTGAACGAGAACCCTACAGCCGAGCAAATCGCCGACATGACGATCCAGGCTGCTGAGGAAGTTCGCCGTTTTGGCGTGGTGCCTCGCGTTGCGCTCTTGTCGCACTCGAACTTTGGCAGCCGCCAGACCGAGTCCTCGCGCAAGATGGCCAAGGCTCGTCAGATCCTGGCTGAACGCGCTCCCGACCTGGAAGTGGACGGCGAAATGCACGCTGACTCCGCCTTGTCCGAGAAGATCCGCCTGAAAGCCTTCCCCGACAGCACGCTGCGCGGTTCGGCCAACCTGCTGATCACGCCTAACCTGGACGCCGGCAACATCACCTACAACATGCTGAAGATGACCGGTAGCAACGGTGTGGCCATGGGCCCCATCCTGCTGGGTGCAGCTCGCCCCATCCACATCCTGACCACCAGCGCCACGGTGCGTCGCATCATCAACATGACAGCCCTGGCTGTTGTGGATGCCCAGCAAGAAGCCCAGCAAAACAGCTAATCCTGTTTAGCTATAAAAAAACCGGATGTCGCATAAAGCGACATCCGGTTTTTTATTCCTTATTCAAGCCCTGTTATGTACGACAGGCGCTCGCGTTACGCCATCGCCGGAGCCATTTGACGGCCCCGAGACAAGCTCAAACCACCGATGGTCACGGCCAGAAAAACAGCGGCAGCCAGCCACCAACCTACGGCACCTGTAATCAAAGCCTGCCCAATCAAGCCGGCCTGAATAACGTAATAAACCATGGGAATCAGGGTCTTGCGCACAATTTCCCCTTCTCGTCCCAACATGCCAACCACGGCGCCCGCCGCCACGACGTTATGCACACAAATCATATTGCCAGCCGCGCCGCCGACTGCTTGCAGGGCCACAACGATGGCAGACTGATCCACACTCAAACCAATTTGCTGGGCTGTCGAGAACTGGAAGTACGAGAACATCATATTGCTGACCGTATTAGAGCCAGCGATAAAGGCCCCCAAACCACCTACCCAGGGTGAAATCGTTGGCCACGCTTGACCGGCAGCAGCAGCCGCACCTTGGGCCAGGACCAAGGGCATGCTGGCAATCGAGCCATCGGCAGCAGCCGAATTGATGAACACTTGCACCATAGGCACAGCCAGCAACAAGGCAGGCGCAGCACTGCCCATGGTGCGCAGCGATTGCGTGACCCCTTGCATATACTGCTGTCCATTCATACGAAAGATGGCGATACATGCCAGGGACACCAGAATCAAGATCGCACCTGGTGAAAACAACAACTGTACCGACGTTGTAATATTCGTACCAAACAACGCTTCAATCTTGATCGTCGCAGACGGACCGGTCAGCCAGGCTTTCACAGCAGGGACAGTCCGGGTAAAAATCAGCAGCAACACAACCAGCACATAGGGCGAGAAGGCTCGCAGCACAGAAAACGTCTGCTTGCTTTCAACATTGTCCATGGCAACCGTGCCCAGCCAATGGGAAGGCCACTGACTGCGATCGGGGAAGTCAAAGGTCTTGGATGGCGCAAACCAGCCCTTGCGTGCTGCCGTCACGACAATCACCAGCCCTACCATCGCGCCCAGCATGGACGGAAACTCTGGCCCCAAAACCACTGCAATCAAGTAATACGGAACAGTGAAAGCCACGCCGGCAAACAAGGCAAATTTCCAGGCGCCCAAGCCTTCCGCGAAGGACCGGCGCTCACCAAAGAAACGCGTCAACAAGCCGCACAGCAACAAAGGAATCACAAAGCCGGTCAAAGCATGAATCAGTGCCACGTTCTCGACAATCTGCTGCAAATACTCCATCGGCTGCATAGGAGCGATGGCCGCGGCCACATCAAGCTTGTTATCGACCCCCGAGCGCACACCGACCAGCATGGGTGTGCCAACCGCGCCAAACGAAACCGGTGTGGACTGAATGACCAGGACCGACATCACGGCCGCCATCGCGGGAAATCCCAAAGCCAGCAGCAAAGGGGCACCGACAGCAGACGGTGTTCCAAAACCCGATGAGCCCTCAATCAGGGATCCAAATAACCAGGCCACAATAATGACCTGCACACGACGGTCAGGTGAAATATCCATAAAACCCTGGCGAATGGCTGCTAGCGCGCCGCCCACCTTGAGGGTGTTCAGCAGCAGGATGGCTCCAAAGACAATGAACAGCAAGGTCAGAGCGATCATCACCCCGTTGAGCGTGGCTGCAGCAACAACCTCGGCCTGGCTGCCCCACGCGAACAAAGCCAGCAAGGCTGTCACAATATAGGCCGTACCCATAGACAGTTTCGCCGAGCGCCCCAGCACCACCATCAACAAAAACACAACCAACAATGGCGCCAGGGCCATCAGGGTGTATAAAAGATTCATCTCCAGTTCTCCTTCGTATCGATCGCACGTTGTGTGGAAAGCGCCCTAAGACCATGGTGTCAGCCTCGGCTTAGTGCAGCCCCCCTCTTGTTGTCGCTTGGAGAATGATAGAGGTATTACCACTTTTTATTTACCGGCATAAACCCTGATATTTTTAGCCTTTTTCACCCCTATACTGGCACTAAAAACAAGAATTGGTCTTACCACTTAGAATTAATTTATGACTACACACGCTAAAACACGTCTCTCAGACCAGATTACGGAAAAAATTATCCAGCTCATCCAGCAAGAGCAACTGCAGCCTGGTGACCGGATTCCCTCCGAGCGCCAGTTAGCCGACCAACTGAATGTGTCCCGCGTACCCATACGGGAAGCACTACGCACACTCAGTTCACAGGGTGTCTTGTTTACGCGTCGAGGAGGCGGCACCTTCGTGCAGAAAAGCGAATTGATCAATTGGCCCGCCCAAGCCATCGCTCCTTTGGAGCAACTCCTTAGCCAGGACCCCTTGTATCGCTACGATGTGCTGGAGGCACGGCGAGCCTTGGAGGCCAGTACGGTTTGGCACGCTGCCATGCGGGCCACACAAGAGGATAAAAAACGGATCAAGCAGTGCTTTGACATCATGGTTGAGCACCAACAAAATCAGGATACCGAGCTATCAGCCCGCGCTGATGCTCATTTTCACTTGGCGATTGCCCAAGCCTCTCACAACGTGGTGCTCTTGCAGATCATGAATGGCCTGTTCCAACTGGTCTTTTCCACCGTCAAGGAAAACCGCCGTGCCATGTTCGAGTTCGACAATGCACGCGAAGTAGAGATACTGACCCAACAGCATGAAGCCGTAATGAACGCTATTTTGGAAGGCAATGCTGATCTGGCCCGAGACCAGATCAACAGGCATCTGGATCATGTGCAGGCCAAAGTCCGGCAGTCAGAAGAAAATAGTGCCCGCGAGCAGCGGCTCTCCCGTTTCAACCACCAGCTCCTGCAGCCCTGAACCCTGGTCTGTACTGGATTCGTTGTATCAAGAGCATGTCTGAACAGTGCCCCGATAAAGAAAAAAAGGGCGAAAAAAAAGTGCACCACATATTGGTGCACTTGCGTAAAACCAGGGGCTCAGTTAGCACAATGACTACTGATACCTGGATTGATCCAGGCCTCTGAGCCCACCGTGATTAACGCTGATCAGGTACGTCGCGCTGGGTTGGGCCCACGTACAGCTGACGTGGACGACCGATCTTGTAATCTGGATCGGACAACATTTCGTTCCACTGAGCGATCCAGCCTACGGTACGAGCCAGGGCGAAGATAGCGGTGAACAAGGATGTTGGAATACCAATAGCACGCTGAACAATACCCGAGTAGAAGTCTACGTTGGGGTACAGCTTGCGTTCGACGAAGTACGGATCTTCCAGAGCAATACGCTCCAGTTCCATGGCCAGTTTGAACAGAGGATCGTTCTCCAGGCCCAGGGCCTCCAGAACTTCCTTGCAAGTCTCTTGCATCAGCTTGGCGCGTGGGTCGTAGTTCTTGTAGACACGGTGACCAAAGCCCATCAAGCGAACGCCCGAGTTCTTGTCCTTGACCTTCTCCATGAACTCGCCAACCTTGTCAATGCCGCCGTTGGCTTGCAACTCTTCGAGCATGTTCAGGCAAGCTTCGTTTGCACCACCGTGGGCAGGACCCCACAAGCAGGCAACACCCGCAGCAATCGCAGCGAAAGGATTGGTGCCAGACGAACCGCACAGACGCACGGTGGAAGTCGAGGCGTTTTGCTCGTGATCTGCATGCAGGATGAAGATACGATCCAGAGCACGCTCAACCACTTCGTTGACCTTGTAATCTTCGCAAGGGGTAGCGAACATCATGCGCAAGAAGTTGCCGGTGTAGGACAAATCATTCTTGGGATAGATGAAAGGCTGTCCCAAAGAATACTTGTACGCCATCGCAACCAAAGTAGGCAGCTTGGCGATCAAGCGGATAGCCGACACATGACGGTGATGAGGATTGGTGATGTCTGTGGAGTCATGGTAGAACGCCGACAGGGCACCGACCAGGCCAGTCAGTATTGCCATGGGGTGAGCGTCCGGACGGAAGCCACGCAGGAAATGCTGCATCTGTTCCTGAACCATGGTGTGGTTCGTGACCAGGGAATCAAACTCCTGCTTCTGATCTGCGTTTGGCAAGTCGCCGTTCAGGATCAGGTAGCACACATCCATGAAATCGCACTTTTGTGCCAACTGGTCGATCGGGTAACCACGGTACATCAACTGGCCTTTGTCGCCGTCAATGTAGGTGATACCGGATTCGCAAGCCGCCGTTGCCATAAAGCCGGGGTCATAGGTAAACATACCTGTCTGACCGTAGAGCTTACGGATATCGATCACGTCCGGACCTACGGTGCCCTTGTGTACAGGGAACTCAACCGAAGGGCTACCGTCGGAGAAGGATAGCGTGGCTTTTTTATCTGACAATTCCATCACTTTTTTCCTCAATGGTTATAGCTTTCGCATAATGTCTACTAGTCGCTGAATGTCCGGTGTGGCGTACTGCCCTTCTGGCTCGGAGCGAGCCAGAAGGACATCCAGCAAAACTGTATCGTCCATTTCGAACAAGCGGGTCAGGGCCGAGACGTCCTGATCAGTCAGCTCGTTTTCGTATTGATCCAGAAAACGGGTGATCATCAAGTCGTTTTCAAGCAAGCCCCGGCGCGCACGCCAACGCAGGCGCGCACGCTCCAATTCCGTCAATGTTCTCATCGGTACATACCCACCTTTTTAGATACCGCGACGCACCAGCATTTCTTTGATCTTGCCGATGGCATGCGATGGGTTCAGTCCTTTTGGACAGACGTCCGTGCAATTCATGATCGTGTGGCAGCGGAACAAGCGGTATGGATCTTCCAGATTATCCAGACGCTCACCCGTTGCTTCGTCACGCGAGTCAGCAATGAAACGATAGGCTTGCAACAAACCAGCAGGACCGACGAACTTGTCAGGATTCCACCAGAACGATGGGCAAGAGGTCGAGCAGCAGGCGCACAGAATGCACTCGTACAGACCATCAAGCTCCTCGCGGGCTTCAGGCGTTTGCAAACGCTCTTTCTCTGGAGGAGGCGCATCGTTGATCAGGAACGGCTTGACCGAATGGTACTGATCGAAAAAGTGGGTCATGTCCACGATCAGGTCACGGATAACCGGCAGACCTGGCAGTGGGCGCAAGACCACAGGTTCTTTCAAGTCGCGCATGTTGGTGGTGCAGGCCAGACCGTTCTTGCCATTGATGTTCATGGCATCGGAACCGCACACACCTTCACGGCAGGAGCGACGCAGCGCCAGGCTGTCGTCCATGTCGTTTTTAATGCGCAGGATCGCATCGAGCAGCATCTTGTCGGTAGGTTCCAGCTCGACTTCGATTTTCTGCATGTAGGGACGCTCGTCCTTATCAGGATCGTAGCGATAGATTTCAAATTTGACCTTACGTTTTTGGCTCATGTCAGTATCCTGCTTAGAAAGTCCGGGCCTTGGGCGGAATCGTTTCGGCTGTCAGAGGCTTCATCTGGACAGGCTTGTACTCCAGACGGCTGCCTTCCGAGAACCACAAGGTGTGACGCAGCCAGTTTTCGTCGTCACGTTCTGGGTGGTCGTTCAGGGCATGAGCACCGCGACTTTCCGTACGATTGGCGGCCGACTTCGTCGTGGCACGAGCCACTTCGATCATGTTGGCCACTTCCAGCGCTTCAATACGGGCGGTATTGAACACCTTGGACTTGTCTTTGAAGTAGATATCCTTGACTTCGGGAACCAGGGAATCGATCTGGTCGACCCCCTTGTGCAGCAGATCCAGAGTACGGAACACGCCGCAGTGGGCCTGCATGGCCACACGGATCTTGTTGCCCACGTCCTGCGCCTTTTCGCCCGACGTACGGGACTCCAGACGGTTGACGCGCTCCAGCGAGAACTCGATAGAGGACTCGTTGATTTCCTGGTGGGAGTGATCTTTCTCGGGGTGCGAATCCACAATATGGTTGCCCGCAGCACGACCGAACACGATCAGGTCCAGCAGGGAGTTCGTACCCAGACGGTTGGCACCGTGCACGGAAGTCGCGGCACATTCACCGATAGCGTACAGACCGTTGACGATCTTGCTCTCGCCTGTAGGTGTCTGGGTTACAACCTGACCGTAATAGTTCGTGGGGATACCGCCCATCTGGTAGTGGATGGTTGGAACCACGGGGATCGGGTCTTTGATGGGGTCCACATTACCGAACTTGATCGCGATTTCGCGAATCGAGGGCAGACGTTTCTTGATGACGTCGGCACCCAAGTGATCCAGTTTCAGAACCACGTAGCTGCCATCGCCACAACCGCGGCCTTCCTTGATTTCCTGGTCCATGGAACGGGACACGAAGTCACGTGGGGCCAAGTCTTTCAGGGTGGGAGCGTAACGCTCCATGAAGCGCTCGCCGTCTTTGTTCAGCAAGATACCGCCTTCACCACGCACACCTTCGGTAATCAGCACACCTGCACCGGCAACGCCAGTGGGGTGGAATTGCCAGAATTCCATGTCTTGCAAAGGCAGGCCGGCACGAGCAGCCATACCCAGGCCGTCACCGGTGTTGATGAAAGCGTTGGTGGAAGCCGCCCAGATACGGCCAGCGCCACCGGTCGCCAGCACCACGCGCTTGCCTTCCAGAATGTAGATTTCGCCGGTTTCCATTTCCAGAGCGGTCACGCCCAGAACGTCGCCAGCTTCGTTACGCAGCAGATCCAGCGCCATCCATTCCACGAAGAACTGGGTACGGGCAGCCACGTTACGCTGATACAGGGTGTGCAACATGGCGTGACCGGTACGGTCAGCAGCGGCACAGGCACGTTGAACCGGTTTTTCACCGAAGTTGGCAGTGTGACCACCAAATGGACGCTGGTAAATCGTACCGTCCTGGTTACGGTCAAACGGCATACCGAAGTGCTCGAGCTCGTACACAGCGTGAGGAGCTTCACGGCACATGAATTCGATGGCGTCTTGGTCGCCCAGCCAGTCCGAACCCTTAACGGTGTCGTACATGTGCCAGTACCAGTGGTCCTCGCTCATGTTACCCAAAGAGGCACTGACACCACCTTGAGCCGCCACGGTGTGGGAGCGGGTTGGGAACACCTTGCTGAGCACGGCAACGGACAAGCCGGCCTGAGCCAATTGCAGGGAACAACGCATACCGGCGCCACCGGCACCGACCACCACTACGTCAAACTGACGGCGGGGCAAAGATTTTGTGATGGAAGCCACGGTTTAGAGACTCCAGATAATTTTTGCAAAAAAGACGACACTGGCGACCAGCCACAGCAAGGTCAACACTTGCAGAAACAAGCGCAGGCCAGCGGGCTTGACGTAATCCATCCAGATGTCACGCACACCGATCCAGGCGTGCCAGGACAAGGACAGAAAGAACAAAGTTGCCAGCAACTGACCCAGAGGCAGGGAGCCGACCGTGAACGAGAACAGGCCGCGCCAGGTCTCGAAATTCAGTTCACTGCTAAACAGAATGCCGCCGATGATGACCACGGTGTAGATGGCCATGATGACTGCGGTAACACGCTGTGCCAGAAAGTCCAAGGTACCGTAGTGGGCACCCACTACCAGGCGGTTTACGCCAATGCGCTCACGATTAGCCATTACCACACCCCAAACAGTTTCAAACCAAACACAACGGTCAGCGCCAAGCTAACCCCGAACACCAGACCGGCCGATTTCTTGGCGGACTCTTTGTCGTTACCCAGGTGCAGGTCCAAGGTCAGATAGCGGATACCGGCACAGAAGTGGTGCAGGTAACCCCAGATGAGGACCAGAAGAATCAGCTTACAGACAGGGTTGTCGACGTAGCTGCGCAAGGTCTCGAAAGACTCTGGAGAGCTGACGCTCAAAGAGAACAGTGGCAATAAAACGAGCGGCAGGCAAAGAAACAGCAATGCACCACTGACACGATGCAAAATCGACGATTTTGCAGCCAGGGGCATGCGGTAGCTCAATATCTGCGGCAAGCTGACATTGCGATACTGCGGACGCTGCTTGGGTGCGGTATCAGACATGATGGCCTCGAAGTAGATAAAAAAAAGTCATAAAATTTTTAACCTTGGTATTTTCACCTATTTGACACTACGGTGCAGTATCAAATACCGTATGCCGCCGAACTAGCTAAGCGTGTTTCGGTAATGAAAGCGCTCGGTCAGGTACAAACCCCGGCGCAATTCCATCGGTCGATCACCATAGGTATAGGACACGCGTTCCACGTGCAGGAGCGGCGAGCCGACAGCGACCTGCAGGACCGAGGCGGCCTCTGCGGTCGCACTGACAGCACCAATCTTTTCATCGGCGCGCACCATGCTCACGCCAAACTTGCTCTCGAACCAGGCATACATCGGGCCCCTGTTCTGCTCAACAGCTTCCAGGGTCAGCCCCTTAAAGACAGAGCCGGGAAGCCAGATATCGTCAAAAATAGTCGGGGCCTGATCAAAGGACAGGACACGACGCAGGTTCACCACCATATCGGAGGTGCGCAAATCCAGCAGCACAGCCACATCCGTGGGCGCTTTCATGCGGCGGACATCCAGAATACGGCTTTGGGAAGCAACGGGTTTGCCATCGTCCGGGGCCAGGCGCAAAAAGCGAAAGCGCACGCGGGCCTCGTGATGGGTGGCCACAAAAGTACCCTTGCCCTGGCGACGAATCAGGAGGTTGTCAGCCGCCAATTCGTCAATGGCCTTGCGTACCGTCCCTTGGCTGACCTGAAAACGGGCGGCCAGCTCCAGCTCGCTGGGGATGGCTTCGCCGGGCTTCCATTCGCCACGATCCAGCCCCTGCAGCAACAAAGCCTTGATCTGTTGGTACAGAGGGCTATAGGCCGCGCTAGGAGCGGATTTTTCGATTTCCTGGGCGCGTAGCGGCGGCACGTTATCAGACATGGGGCTCATAAAAAATGCGCGATCAATACAGCCTGCAGCGCGCATTTGTTCATAAAATAGACAGTGCACTAATTTTCGCATGACCGGCCCCGAATGTCTAACGCTCTTATGTCTTATATAAGATATAAGACGTTTGACGCCGCTATCGTTTTGGTCTAGTCTGCGCAGTGAAAAAAGAGGCTTTTCCTCTTGCGAAAAACCATTTTCCACGCCAGCCGTCCGGTCTGCAAAAGATTTAAACTGTGTTTTTCGTCACCGTCTTCAAACCCAAAAACGGAGTCTCACTCTCATGTCCAAACCCGCAATGCGCGTCGCCGTTACCGGCGCTGCTGGCCAGATTGGCTACGCCCTGCTGTTTCGCATCGCTTCTGGCGAAATGCTGGGCAAAGACCAGCCTGTAATCTTGCAGTTGCTGGAACTCGCCGACGAGAAAGCCCAAAAGGCCCTGAAGGGCGTCATGATGGAACTGGACGATTGCGCCTTCCCGCTGCTGCAAGGCATGTCCGCCCACAGCGACCCTGAAACCGCATTCAAAGATGCTGATATCGCCCTGCTGGTCGGTGCCCGTCCTCGCGGCCCAGGTATGGAGCGTAAAGACCTGCTGGCCTTCAACGCCCAGATCTTCACCGCCCAAGGCCGTGCCCTGAACAAAGTGGCCAGCCGCGACGTCAAGGTTCTGGTTGTCGGCAACCCTGCCAACACCAACGCCTACATCGCCATGAAGTCCGCTCCTGATCTGCCAGCGAAGAACTTCACCGCCATGCTGCGTCTGGACCACAACCGCGCCCTGTCGCAGTTGGCCACCAAATCCGGCAAGGCTGTTGCTGACATCGAAAACCTGATTGTTTGGGGCAACCACTCGCCCACCATGTACCCTGACACCCGCTTTGCCACGGTGAACGGTGAGAAGATTGACGCCATCATCAACGATCAGGCCTGGAACCGCGAAACCTTCATCCCCACCGTGGGCAAACGCGGCGCTGCCATTATCGAAGCCCGTGGCCTGTCCTCGGCTGCTTCGGCTGCCAACGCGGCCATCGACCACGTGCGTGACTGGGTCCTGGGCTCCAACGGCAAATGGGTCACCATGGGTGTTCCTTCGGACGGCTCCTACGGCATTCCTGAAGGCATCATCTACGGCGTCCCTGTCACCACCGAAAGCGGTGAGTACAAGCGTGTTGAAGGTCTGGAAATCGACGCCTTCTCGCGTGAGCGCATGGACCACACCCTGAACGAGCTGCTGGAAGAGCGTGACGGTGTGAAAGACCTGCTGGGTTAATTAAGCCGCCAGTGTCTGCAATCCCCGCCTGATCGGCGGGGATTTTTTTTGCCTGATGCCTACCGTCTAATGTGTGATACCTGACGCCTGATCTCTAACGCCTGCTACTCGATGCTTAGTGCTTGATGCTGAATGCTGGAACTCAACACGTAGAACCAGGATCCTGCTATTAACATCAAAGCAGTACTAAGCACTCACTACTTGCGTTCTACAAGCTCTGCACAATACTAGCGTGGACCGCCCCCATCGCCTTGACCTTGCTGCGAAGGCTGCACGTACACCACCATACGCAAATGGCGGCTCTCATCAATGATGAGCGAGGTTTGCTCAAACTCGCGCCGCTCTCCTTGCACCGTCAAGCAAAGCCGTCCACCGCAAGGCGGCTGCACATCATGCTGCTCCCACCCTATTTTGAACTCGGGTGACACACGCTTGAGCTCATCGGCCAACTCATGAATATCCGTGCCTTCCGTTGCGCGAGCAAAATCACGGCGAAAACCAGACAACATCGCCAAAGCCTGTGCTTCCCAGGGTACAAAGCGTGCGTGCAAAGCGGGGTTCGTAAACATCTGCCACAGCAGATTGCGCTGCCCCTGCGGATACGCCCCCAAGCCCAGCACCTCATCGGCCAAAGAATTAAAGCCCAGGACATCCCAGCGCAGATTCAAAACAAACGCTGGATGAGGCAAATCATGCATCAAGCGTCGCACCAAGGGCGGCAAAACACACCAGGTGACTCCTGGCTCGGCAGGCAGGCGTTCATGGGCCAGCAAAAACAAGTGGCGCCGTTCGGCGGCGTCCAGTTTCAAGACACGAGCCAGATTATCCAAAAAGCGGGCCGACACTCCGATATCACGCCCTTGTTCCAGCCAGGTGTACCAGGTCAGCCCGACCCCTGCCAACGCGGCGACTTCCTCACGACGCAGCCCCGGAGTCCGACGGCGTCCTCCACTGGGCAAACCCACTTCCTCCGGCAAGAGGCGTTCACGGCATGCACGCAAGAAGGCTGCCAAATCCGGACGAGTTCGTTCCAGCGTTCTCATGACTCAAGACCCCATTGCTTTAAGTAATAGCATAAACAGTTAAATTGTAATTGCTTAAAAAGAGTTCAAGAATACACGGGTTTCCACCTCAAACAAGCATCATGAACTCCAAGCCGTATTCCCCAAACACCCATCCAGCCACCAAAAACACCCCGCCCTGGCTGGGCCTGTCCGTGCTACTTCTGGCGGGCTTCGTCACCATTTTTGATCTATTCGTCGTCAATGTCGCTATCCCCAATATTCAGAGCCAACTGGGTGCCAGCTTTAGCCAGATCGGCTTTATCGTGGCGGGCTACGAACTGGCTTTTGGCGTGCTGCTCATTACAGGCGGACGGCTGGGCGATTTATTTGGCCGACGCAGACTCTTTATCATCGGCATGGCGAGTTTTACGCTGGCGTCGGCCCTATGCGGTCTGGCACCCACTGCTTTTTTATTGATCATCGCCAGAGTATTGCAGGGCCTGGCTGCCGCCCTGCTCTTTCCCCAGGTCTATGCTTCCATTCGGGTCAACTTTGAAGGCGATCACAGCCGCCGCGCCTTTGGCTTGCTGGGCATGACCCTGGGGCTAGCCGCCATTGCCGGGCAAATACTGGGAGGCTGGCTAGTTCATGCCGACCTGTTCGGCCTGGGTTGGCGCAGCATTTTCCTGATCAATATCCCCATAGGGCTGCTGGCCATTTCCTTGGCCCGCTATATCCCTGAAACCCGAGCCCCGCACGGCCAAGGGCTAGATAGTACAGGCGTAGTCCTGATCAGCCTTGCCCTGAGCCTGCTACTGATCCCCCTGATCCAAAGTTCGGAGCACGGC
Organism: Alcaligenes sp.; assembly: GCF_050255915.1. Classification (NCBI taxonomy): domain Bacteria; kingdom Pseudomonadati; phylum Pseudomonadota; class Betaproteobacteria; order Burkholderiales; family Alcaligenaceae; genus Alcaligenes; species Alcaligenes sp. The sequence goes on along the minus strand of NZ_JBFWIQ010000001.1, from coordinate 378,065 downwards.
TGGCCTGCCTCCAGCCTGGCCGCTCTGGCCGCAGCCGGCTTACTATTCGTCATTTTTTACAAGCAACAAGAAAGGCGCCGATGCGCAGGACACCCACCCTTGGTGGATATGCAGCTTCTGGCACAGCCCCGTTTTGCCTTGGGAGCCCTACTGGTCTTGTTGGTGTACTCCACCGCCAGCTCTTTCTTTCTCTGCTTTGCTCTTTTGCTGCAAAGTGGGCTGGGCTTAAGTCCGTTCCACGCGGGCAGTATTTTCGCCCCCGCCAGCGTGGGCTTTGTGGCAGCCTCTCTCAGTGCACCACGACTTGTTACACGCTACGGCACCCGTGTGATTACGCTTGGCGCTGCTGGCTACGCCGTCTCGTTTGCCTGGCTGATCGGCCAGGTTGCCTGGGCAGGCGCACAGACAGAACCCGTCCACCTGATTCCGGCCTTAATTTTTTTAGGAGCCTGCCAAGGTTTGATCATGACCCCCTTGTTGAATCTGGTTCTGGGTTTTGTAAACGAGGCCCAGGCAGGCATGGCATCAGGCGTCATTTCCAGCATCCAGCAGGTGGGAGCCGCCCTTGGGGTTGCCGTCGTTGGACTGCTCTTTAATGCAGGACAAAACGCTAGCAGCGCTGCCGCATCCCAGGCGGAACAATATGCCTCTGCCTTTGTAATCGGCCTGAGCTACAACCTGCTGGCCTCCGTACTGATCAGTCTTCTATTACTGGCTTTAAGCAGGGCTCATCAAGACGCGCAACAGACCTAAAAAACGGCCTTCTGTGTCCCCCCTCTGGCACACAGGGGCCGACATCACATTTTGCGCAACTTCCGCCACAAAGTGCTGCGACTGATCCCTAGTTGCTGGGCGGCCAGGGCGCGATTCCCACCACACTCTTCCAGCACCTTGGCCAGATGCTCCTGTTCGCTGCGCTCTTGCTGATCGCGCAGCGCTGGCATGGCAGGCTCGGCCACCACCGCCCGCAACTCCGGCGCAATATCTTCCAGCACCACAGCCTGATCGCCTTGCACTGTGCCCAGGACCATCAAACGTTCGATCAGGTTTTCCAGCTCGCGGATATTGCCGGGCCAGGAGTAGTGACGACCCAGCTCCAACAACTCAGCCAGCCAATCCGGATTCAGTGTTACAGCCCCACCCAGACGCTGGGCCACTTTTGCCAAGAGATGCTCCACCAGTTCCGGCAAATCCTGTGTACGCCGACGCAAGGGCGGCAAACGCAGCACCAGAATATTCAAACGATAAAACAGATCCTGACGGAACACGCCTTCTTTAACTTGCGCGGCCAGATCCCGGTGAGTGGCCGCAATCACACGTACATCCACCGGCGTGGGTTCAATCGCCCCAATACGCAGGACTTCTTTTTCTTGCAGCACACGCAGCAAACGAGTTTGCAAGGGCAAGGGCATTTCCCCGATCTCGTCCAGAAACAGGGTGCCAGTGTGAGCCGCTTCCACCAGCCCGACTTTGCCGCCCCGGCTGGAGCCTGTAAATGCGCCTTCTACATAGCCGAACAGCTCGCTTTCCAGCAGGCTGTCGGGGAAAGCGGCACAGTTCACCGCTACAAAGGGCTGTGCGCGTCTGGCACTGGCACTATGAATCCCTTGAGCCAGCAGTTCCTTACCTGTACCACTCTCGCCGATAATCAGGGTGGTCGCCGTGCTTTGTGCACACGCCTGAGCCTGGGCACGCAGCTTGTACATGGGCGAACTTTGCCCCACCAGATCGGATAACTCGTACCGGGCATGACGCGATGCCACTTGCTGACTGCGTGAACGCAAACTGCGGTCCAATCGCTGAATCGCAGCCGGGTCCTGGCATAGCAGCACGGCCCCGCTCAACCGCCCCTGCTCCAAAATCGGCATACGGGTCACAATCGCGGTGCGACCAGCCACTTGCTGCACCGTATCCAGTTGCACTTCCAGGCTGCGCAGCGTACCGGCCAGATCCAGTTCGGGGTACAAGGAACCCAAGCGGCGGCCAATCACGGCTTGGGCGGGTTGGCCCAACCAGGCCTCCATGGCCGGGTTAACGGTTTCAATCCGCTCGTCCCTGTCCACTGACACCACACCGTCACGCAACTGCGCCAGAATCGTATTCAAGCGATCCCGACGGGCCGCTTCAGCGCGCGCAACACGGGCCAGTTCGATAGCGGATTCCAGCGCCTGGCGAACGGCTCCTTGTGAATACAGCAGCACGCCCTCCATTTGATTCTCACGCGCCAGATCCACCACCAGACCGGGGGCCAGCACCCACTCCACGCCCAGTTCTTTCAAATCCTGAACACAGCTACGTGCATCAGCCTCGCTGCGATAGCTGCGTAGCTCCACGGGCAGATCAAAACGCTGCACGAACTCCATTAGTTCCAGCGGCATTTCGCCATAGGTCACCACGGCTTTACGCTCGGCCTGTGCCGAGGCCAGACTGCCCATAATGTCAAAGCCACCCGGATGCACCAGCACCACCGGCAAGTCCAGATGCTCACGCAAATAACTGCCGTTGGAACCAGCGGACACCAGAACGTCGATTGCACCGGTTTGTCGCAAAACCTGCACGGCTTGCACAGCCTCGCCATAGGCTTTGTCCACGATCAGGATTTCGGCCTGGGCGCGGAACTGCGGCACCAACTCTTCCAAGAGAGAACGCAGTCCATGCAGGCCAAAAGCCACCAGACGCAGCCGAGCAGGAGGGGAGGAAGGATAAGGCATGTGATTTCACCCAGGCATCAACAATGCGACATTGTTTCAAATTACGTTTCAATATTGAAACACAAAACAATGAAATACCGTATTTGCAAAAAAGAGGGACACCTGCGAGCGATCAAGACATTCCCGCCTCGTCTGGCTTCAGAGCTTTCATCATCTCCACCGCTGAACTTGGCACAGCATTTGCTTTAGAAGTAATAACCCATCGCAGCATCACGCTGACGACATTTTCTTATCTTGTGATCTGGAGCCCCAAATGAGCCAAAACCAACTGACATCGGCAGGCGCCCGTTTTCGCCAGGCCCTGCGTGAAGAACAGCCTTTGCAAATCATCGGCGCCATCAACGCCAACCACGCTTTGTTGGCCCAACGCGCCGGCTACCGCGCCATCTACTTGTCGGGTGGCGGTGTAGCGGCTGGCTCTTTGGGCTTGCCTGATCTGGGCATCAACACCCTGGATGACGTGCTGACTGACATTCGCCGCATCACCGATGTATGCGATCTGCCATTGATGGTGGACATTGATACCGGCTTTGGTGCTTCGGCCTTTAACATCGCCCGCACGATCAAAAGCCTGATCAAGTTCGGCGCCGCCGCTTGCCACATCGAGGACCAGGTGGGTGCCAAGCGTTGCGGTCACCGCCCCGGCAAAGAAATCGTCAGCACCGGCGAAATGGCAGACCGTGTAAAGGCCGCTGTTGACGCCCGTACCGACCCAGAATTTTTCATCATGGCTCGTACCGACGCGATTGCGGTTGAAGGTGTGGACGCCGCCCTGGAACGTGCCCAGGCTTGCGTGCAAGCGGGTGCAGACGGCATTTTTGCTGAAGCCTGCTACGACCTGGACACATACCGCCGCTTTACCGAAACACTGGATGTGCCTGTGCTGGCCAACATTACCGAGTTCGGTCAGACCCCGCTGTTCACCGTGGAAGAACTGGCGTCGGCCAATGTCGCCATGGTGCTCTACCCCCTGTCCGCCTTCCGCGCCATGAACAAGGCCGCCGAAACTGTCTACCAGGCGATCCGTCGTGACGGACATCAAAAAAATGTCATCGATTTGATGCAGACTCGTGAAGAACTGTACGATCGTATCGGCTACCATGCTTACGAGCAAAGCCTCGACAAGCTGTTCCAGAAAAACAAGAAGTCCTGAGCCCCCACAGGCTCCCGCCCGGCCCTTTGACAGGGCCTTTGCGCGGGTAAAACCCCATTTAGCAGCCAGCCTCGTGCTGGCTGCCCAGCAACCAGGAGACCTTTATGAGCAGTACTGAGAACACCCCTAGCACTGGCTTCAAGCCCAAGAAATCTGTTGCCCTGTCTGGCGTTGTGGCAGGCAATACCGCCTTGTGCACGGTCGGTCGCAGCGGCAATGATCTGCACTACCGCGGCTACGATATCTTGGATCTGGCCCAGGCTTGCGAATTTGAGGAAGTAGCGCATTTGCTGATTCACGGCAAATTGCCCAACCGCGACGAACTGCGCGCGTACAAGCAAAAGCTCAAGCGCCTGCGCGGCCTGCCCCTGGCCCTGCAAACCGCTCTGGAAACCCTGCCTGCCCACAGCCACCCCATGGACGTGATGCGCACCGCCGTATCGGTTCTGGGCTGCGTGCTGCCTGAAAAAGACGACCACAACCTGCCCGACGCGCGCGACATTGCCGACCGTCTGATGGCTTGCCTGGGTTCAGCCCTGCTGTACTGGTACCACTACAGCCACAACGGCGAAATGATTGATGTGCAAACCGACGATGACAGCATCGGCGCGCACTTCCTGCACCTGCTGCATGGCGAAAAGCCCTCGGCCGAGTGGGAAAAAGCCATGCATGTGTCGCTGAACCTGTACGCCGAGCACGAGTTCAACGCCTCCACCTTTACCAGCCGCGTGATCGCCGGTACGGGTTCGGACTTCTACTCCGCGATTGCCGGTGCGATCGGCGCTCTGCGCGGTCCCAAGCACGGCGGTGCCAACGAAGTGGCTTTTGAAATCCAGAAGCGCTACGAGACACCTGACCAGGCTGAAGAAGACATCCGCAAGCGCGTGGAAAACAAGGAAGTCATTATTGGCTTCGGTCACCCCGTCTACACCATCTCCGACCCACGCAACGAAGTGATCAAATCGGTGGCCAAAGAGCTGGCCGTGGCCGATGGCAACACCCGCATGTACGACATTGCCGAGCGTCTGGAAAGCGTGATGTGGGAAGTGAAAAAAATGTTCCCCAACCTGGACTGGTTCTCGGCCGTGTCCTACCACACCATGGGCGTGCCTACCGCCATGTTCACGCCTTTGTTCGTGATCGCGCGTACGGCTGGCTGGGCGGCTCACGTGATTGAGCAGCGCGTGGACAACAAGATTATTCGTCCTACCGCCAACTACATTGGCCCTGAAAACCAAAGCTTTGTGCCTCTGGACCAGCGCCCATAAGTCACAGATCCTGGGCTATTATTCGCCTGTGATCTAACTCACGGCCCCGCTGCATTACGCACGCGGGGCCGTCTTGCTGGTGACTTCCATGCTCTCTGAATTTGTACGCTACGCCCTGCCGCTAGCCGGCACTCTGATGATTGCCTGTGCCCTGACCACACTAGTGTCCGGTGCTTATTTATTGCTGTTCAATCTGCGCCGCAGCAACCAGGTGCTACGCCACCCTTATCTGGACCAGTACCCCTGGGAAAAACTCAGTTTCCCCCTGAAGGCCGGCATACTGCTGGATTATTTTTTACGGCTGAATTTTCCCAAACGCCAAAGCTCGCTGTTTGGCAATGCCAACCGTTTGCTCAGGCACGTCCAGCCCGACGAGGTTCCCATGGGCGTCAAATGGCCCCTGATGGGACTGTGGGGCGGCTGCTTTCTGGGCATGATCAGCATGCTGGCCGTTTGGATTCTAATCGCCCTGCACTCCAACCCCACTTGAAGGAGCCCGCCTTGACCACCGAGATCCACCACGACCCGCAAGCACATCTGTTTTACTGCGATGTTGAAAACCTGCGCAGCGTGATCGAATACGAACTGGATGATGCCATCATGAGCATCACCCATACGCGCGTGCCACCCGAACTGGAAGGCCGCGGCATTGCAGGGCAACTGACCCGCTTTGCACTGGAGACGGCGAAAAACCAACAGTGGAAAGTACGCCCGATTTGCAGCTATGCCGTGGTCTATCTACGCCGCCACCCTGAATACGCCGACTTGCAGGCCTGAACCCAGCAATATTCAGCCTTTCGCAAGTCTTATATAAGATATAAGACCATTGCTTCGCTGTGCGCTTCAAATTACAATTGGGGCAACACGCGATTTATTGCATTTTCATATCAACCATTTACCGATAGGCACCCGCACTATGCTGGACTCTTACCGCGAACATGTTGCCGAGCGCGCTGCTCTGGGCATTCCCCCGCTGCCTTTGTCAGCTCAGCAGACCGCCGAGCTGATCGAGCTCATCAAGAACCCACCTGCCGGTGAGGAAGCATTTCTGGTCGACCTGCTGACGCACCGCGTCCCCGCCGGTGTAGACGATGCTGCCAAAGTCAAAGCCTCTTACCTGGCCGCTATCGCGCTGGGCACAGAAACCTGTGCCTTGATCAGCCGCGAGCGAGCCACTGAGCTGCTGGGAACCATGCTGGGTGGCTACAACATCAGCCCTCTGATCGATCTGCTGGATTCGCCCGAACTGGGCCAGATCGCTGCCAACGGTCTGAAAAACACCCTGTTGATGTTTGACTCGTTCCACGACGTTCAGGAAAAAGCCGAAAAGGGCAATGCCTTTGCAAAAGAAGTGCTGCAAAGCTGGGCCGACGGCGAGTGGTTCACCAGCCGTCCTGAAGTCCCCGAAAGCCTGACCGTCACTGTTTTCAAAGTCACCGGCGAGACCAACACGGACGATCTGTCCCCCGCCCCTGACGCCTGGAGCCGCCCGGACATTCCGCTGCACGCGCTGGCCATGCTGAAGAACCCACGCCCAGGTATCGAACCTGAAGAGCCCGGCAAGAAAGGCCCTGTCAGCTTTATCGAATCCCTGAAAGAAAAGGGCCACCTGGTTGCCTACGTAGGCGACGTGGTCGGTACCGGCTCTTCGCGTAAATCGGCTACCAACTCCGTGTTGTGGTTCACCGGCCAAGACATTCCTTTCGTTCCCAACAAGCGCTTTGGTGGCGTATGTCTGGGCAGCAAGATTGCTCCTATCTTCTACAACACAATGGAAGATGCCGGTGCCTTGCCTATCGAGCTGGACGTTTCCAACATGGAAATGGGCGACGTGGTTGAGCTGCGTCCCTACGAAGGCAAAGCCTTCAAAAATGGCGAACTGATCTCCGAATTCCAGGTCAAGTCCGACGTGCTGTTCGACGAAGTGCGTGCTGGTGGCCGTATTCCCCTGATCATTGGCCGTGGCCTGACCACCCGTGCTCGTGAAGCACTGGGTCTGCCCCCAACCACCCTGTTCCGCCTGCCACAAAGCCCTGCCGACTCCGGTAAAGGCTTCTCCCTGGCCCAGAAGATGGTTGGCCGTGCTTGCGGCCTGCCTGAAGGTCAAGGCGTGCGCCCCGGTACTTACTGCGAACCACGCATGACCACCGTTGGCAGCCAGGACACTACAGGCCCAATGACTCGCGACGAACTGAAAGACCTGGCTTGCCTGGGCTTCTCGTCCGATCTGGTGATGCAGTCCTTCTGCCACACCGCCGCTTACCCCAAACCTGTGGACGTTAAAACTCACCACGAACTGCCTGCTTTCATCAGCACGCGTGGTGGTGTTTCCCTGCGTCCAGGCGACGGTATCATCCACTCCTGGTTGAACCGCATGTTGTTGCCCGATACCGTGGGAACTGGTGGCGACTCGCACACCCGTTTCCCTATCGGCATCAGCTTTCCCGCCGGTTCCGGTCTGGTGGCCTTTGCTGCGGCTACCGGTGTGATGCCTCTGGACATGCCAGAATCCGTACTGGTGCGCTTCAAGGGCGAAATGCAGCCCGGCGTCACGCTGCGTGACCTGGTTAACGCCATTCCTCTGTACGCCATCAAGCAAGGCTTGCTGACCGTGGAAAAAGCCGGCAAGAAGAACATCTTCTCCGGTCGCATCCTGGAAATCGAAGGTCTGCCTAACCTGAAGATCGAACAGGCTTTCGAGCTGTCCGACGCGTCGGCTGAGCGTTCCGCCGCTGCATGTACCGTTCGTCTGAACAAAGAGCCCATCATCGAATACCTGAACAGCAACATCACGCTGCTCAAGTGGATGATTGCCAATGGCTACGAGGACGAGCGCACTATCTCGCGTCGTATCAAGAACATGGAAGCCTGGCTGGCCAACCCTGAGCTGCTGGAACCCGATGCAGACGCTGAGTACGCGGCTGTTATCGACATCGACCTGGCTGAAATCCACGAACCTATCGTCGCTTGCCCCAACGACCCTGATGACGTGAAAACCATGTCCGACGTGTCCGGCACCGTGATCGACGAAGTGTTTATCGGTAGCTGCATGACCAACATCGGTCACTTCCGTGCTGCCTCCAAGCTGCTGGAAGGCAAGCGCGACATTCCAACCCGTCTGTGGGTCGCTCCTCCGACCAAGATGGACCAGCAACAGTTGAGCGAAGAAGGCCACTACGGCGTTCTGGGCGTGGCTGGTGCTCGTATGGAAATGCCCGGTTGCTCGCTGTGCATGGGTAACCAGGCACAGGTTCGCGAAGGCGCCACTGTCATGTCCACCAGTACCCGTAACTTCCCCAACCGTCTGGGCAAGAACACCAACGTGTTCCTGGGTTCGGCTGAACTGGCCGCCATCTGCTCGCGTCTGGGTCGCATCCCGACCCGCGAAGAGTACCTGGCCGACATGGGTGTCCTGCAAGCCAATAGCGAAGACATCTATCGCTACATGAACTTCGACCAGATCGAAGAGTTCAAGGAAATTGCTGACTCCGTAGGTCTGTAAGCCCTAGCGCTTGCAAAAAACGCCTTCGCCGCTTCATGCGGCGAAGGCGTTTTTCTTTGCCCCTTTGAAATGATCCCCCTGTCAAGACACAGACAAAAAAGCCTGGGTATCAAGCGTCAGCCGACGTTGGCCGTGCACATATGCACGATTGGCTGCCCACGGGTATACCCCTACTGTCATTGTGGTTACTCCTTATGTACGTCTGGCGTTTGAATCGCCTATAAAGCTGAAAGCAAACTGAAGAAAAGCTGAAAAACAGTATCGGATTGCTGCAGTTTGCTCTCGAACGCTTACAGCCACTTCGGAGACACACCTCATGAGAAACAGGATCAAAAAAAGCACCGCGCCACACGAACACACTGGCGCATCTCGGCGCAAGTTCCTGGGCGGTGCGGCAGTCGGCACCGCGGCTGCAGCAACGATGGGCTTTCCTGCCATCGCTCGCGCGCAGGGTCCCATCAACTTCCGCTTTCAAAGCACTTGGCCCACCGTCGACATCTTCCACGAATTCGCCCTCGATTTTGCCAAGAAAATCAACGATATGACCGGTGGAGACCTGAAAATCGAAGTCTTGCCCGCCGGGGCAGTGGTACCGGCCTTTGGCCTGCTGGATGCCGTCTCCAAGGGAACGCTGGACGGCGGCCACGGCGTACTGGGTTACAACTACGGCAAGCAAAATGCCCTGGCTTTATTTTCGTCTGGTCCGGCCTTCGGCATGGACGCCAATATGGTGCTGGCATGGCACAAATACGGTGGCGGCAAGGAGTTGCTGGCCAAGCTGTACGATGCCATCGGTGGCAATGTCGTCTCGTTCCTGACCGGCCCGATGCCCACACAACCGTTCGGCTGGTTCAAAAAACCCATCGCCAAGACCGAAGACCTCAAGGGCCTGAAATTCCGTACCAATGGCCTGGCTATCGACCTGTTCACCGAAATGGGGGCTGCCGTCAACGCGCTGCCAGGCGGTGAAATTGTCCCCGCCCTGGACCGCGGCCTGCTCGATGGTGCCGAGTTCAACAACGCCACATCAGACCGCGCCCTGGGTTTTCCGGACGTGTCCAAGGTCTGCATGCTGCAAAGCTTTCACCAGGCCTCCGAAACCTTCGAGATCATGTTCAACAAGGACAAATACAACGCCTTGCCGACACAACTGAAAGCCATTGTCGACAACGCGGTCGAGGCCTCATCGGCCGACATGTCCTGGAAGGCGGTTGACCGTTACTCGCAAGACTACCAGCGCCTGCAAAAGGAAGACGGCGTCAAATTCTACAAAACGCCCGACGCCATCTTGCAGCAACAACTGGTTGTTTGGGACCAGATCATCGCCAAAAAGGCGGAGACCAACCCCCTCTTCAAGGAAATCGACGCGTCGCAACGCGCATTCGCGGCACGTGCCATGGCGTGGGACATGGACACCAACAATAACCGTCGTATGGCCTACAACCACTACTTCGGCCGCAAGGCCCCCCAAGCCTAAAGCTAGCTCCTATCGGCAATCGTACCGCGTCATCCCGTCTACTCGGATGTGGATGACGTCTCCTCCCTGACTCCAGGCCGGCCGCGCCCAAAGCCGCAGTCGACACACATCAGACCCTTTCCGCGCCAGCAAGGTGACCCGACCATGCAGAAAATCCTGGCCTTTATCGACCGGTTCAATACGTGGATAGGCCAGTTGTTCGGCTGGCTAATCCTGGCATTGACCCTGTTCGTTTCCTTCGAGGTTTTCTCTCGATACGTTTTATCCAACCCGCACGCCTGGGCCTTTGACATGATGAACATGCTGTATGGCAGCCTGTTCATGATGGCCGGTGCCTATACGCTCTCCAAGAACGGCCATGTCCGTGGGGATGTGCTGTACGGTTTTTTCCCGCCCCGCCTGCAGGCGGGTCTGGACTTGGTCCTGTACATCCTGTTTTTTATTCCCGGTGTGGTCGCCATGTTCTGGGCCGGCTACTACTTCGCTGCCGAGTCGTGGGCCATCATGGAGCACTCGAACATTACGGCTAACGGACCGCCCATCTACCCGTTCAAAGCCATCATCCCGCTGGCAGGCTTGTGCCTTCTACTGCAAAGCTTTGTGGAAATGGTGTACTGCGTGCGCTGTCTGCGGGACGGGAAATGGCCTTCGCGCGACAAGGACGTTGAAGAAGTCGATGTGGACAAGCTCATGGACATGGTGGACGTCAACAGCGACGATATTAAAAAACTGGATGCCTTTGTCAAAGTCGGCGGCAAAAAAGGGAGTCCGACATGAGAAAAGAAATCTGGTTCGGGCTTACTATCCTGATCGGCATTGTTCTGAGCATTGCCGTGTTCATGCCGGCACCTGCGGACATGACCAATGGTCATTTGGGCCTGCTCATGCTGGCCCTGATTGTCGTCACCATCATGCTGGGCTTTCCCACAGCCTTTACGCTGATGGGGATGGGAGTGATCTTTACCTGGCTTGCGTACCGCAACATGGGCACACAGCAAGCTATCCAGCAGACCCTGGACCTAATGGTTCTGCGCACCTACGCCGTCATGACCAACGATGTCCTGATTGCGGTGCCCTTGTTCATCTTCATGGGCTATCTGGTTGAACGCGCAAACCTGATCCAGAGCCTGTTCCAGGGCATGCACCTGGCCATGGCACGAATCCCTGGTTCGCTGGCGGTGGCCACTATTGCCACCTGCGCCATCTTTGCCACAGCCACTGGCATTGTAGGTGCGGTGGTGACTCTGATGGGGTTGCTGGCCATGCCCGCGATGCTGCGGGCGGGCTACAGCGTACAACTGACAGCCGGCTCCATTACTGCGGGAGGCTGCCTGGGTATTTTGCTGCCCCCCTCCGTGCTGCTAATCCTGTATGGCGCTGTCGCCGGTGTCTCGGTCGTGAAACTGTATGCTGGAGCCTTCTTCCCAGGCCTCTTGCTGGCCGTAATGTACGTGCTGTACGTGATCATCCTGGCCAAGCTCAAGCCCAGCGTCGCGCCCCCTCTTTCGGCGGAAGACCGCATTGTGCCACTGCCCGCCTTCGCGCAAACCATCAAGGAAACCATCACGGACCGTGCTGTGCCCGGCCTGATCAGCGCCATGAAGGGGCCTCGCAATGTCGATGTACCCATGAAGCTGCTGTTAAAAAATCTGGCAGTCGCCCTGCTGCCCGCTGCAATCTTCCTCGCTGTCATGGGCTTTAGCTATCAATCGGTCACCGCGCCCAAGACCGCCGAGCACTACGAACTGCAGGAAATGGGCGGCGGTTTCAGTAGTTTCGACAATGACTACAGTGGCGGCGGGCTGGCAGAACCTCCGGGGGCTGGCGGTCTGTCCGAACCCGAAGGTAGTGAGCCACTCGTTTCGCTGGGTACAAACGAGCTGGGTACAGAGGCTCCCGCCCCGCAGGCAGCAGCCACCGAAGAAGCCAGGACAGCAGAGCGCCAGGCTGCGCCGATGACCTTCTGGATCTTTCTGATCGTGGGCAGTCTGGCCTTGCTGTTCTACTACGCCATGCTGAATTTCGCTCGGCTGGAAATCTTCAAGATGCTGCTCAGCTCTTTCTTTCCGCTGACCATGCTGATTCTTGCCGTGCTGGGCAGTATCATCGTCGGCCTTTGTACCCCCACCGAGGCGGCGGCCTTGGGTGCCTTGGGCGGCATCCTGCTGGCCTTCGCCTATCGCCGCTTGAACTTTTCCATGGTGCGCGAATCGGTGTACCTCAGCGCCAAGACCAGTGCCATGGTCTGCTGGCTGTTCGTCGGCTCCAGTATCTTCTCGGCCGCCTTCGCCTTGCTGGGCGGCCAAGAACTGATCAATAACTGGGTGCTGTCGATGGATCTGACGCCCATCCAGTTCATGATCCTGGCTCAAGTTGTTATTTTCCTGCTGGGCTGGCCACTGGAATGGACGGAGATCATCATTATCTTCATGCCCATTTTCCTGCCGCTGCTGGCGCACTACCAGATCGATCCGCTGTTCTTCGGTCTGCTGGTCGCACTGAACCTGCAGACGGCATTTCTGTCGCCGCCGGTTGCCATGTCGGCCTTCTACCTGAAAGGCGTCTCGCCACCCCATGTCACCCTGAACCAGATTTTCCTGGGCATGCTGCCCTTCATGGGGATCCAGATCCTGGCGATTATCGTCCTGTACCTGTTCCCTGACATCGGCCTCTGGCTGCCCAGGGTACTGTACTGATCTCAGCTAAGTCGCATCACAACAGAAGCCGCCGCATTTCCGGATGCGGCGGTTTTTTGCCTCACGCTCCTTTCTAGGGAGCTTCCCTCATTCACACACCCCGGTCGTAGCAAAGGGTAAACTAAGCTGTCCCTCTACCGGTTTTGTATGTCCATGTCGCAACTCAACTCCAAACTGCTCGCCCAACAACCCAAAGAAATCCAGCGGCTGCTCAATTACACGGACGCGCTGGTTCGTTCTGGCTCGCAGATCGAAGACCGCTACTGGCAAGGGCTGACCGCCAAATTGCTGGACAAGCTCTATAGCGGACGACGTAATACGGCTGTTGAACAGACGCTGGAACTGCTGGGCAGCCAACAGCAAAGTCAGCATTACGAAATTTTAATGGAACTGGCCGAGTCCCACGCCGAATGTCAGCAAATCGAGCATGAAGGCGTGTTGTACGACGCCTTGCTGTTTTCAGCTCCGCTGACCGCCTGGACACGCTATCAATTACCCCAAGGCGAACTCAAGCCCCAACAGCACAAGGAACTGGAAGAGTCCTTACGCGCCACCGTTCTGGCCGAAGGCACGATGTGCGCCCTGCTGCCCAATCTGGTCAATTACGACGAGATGCCGCAAACCTATCAGCAAGCCTACGCCTGGACGCGCAGCCTGACCGCGCAAGCCTTGGGCCGCAGCCAAGACCCTGCCCCTGTAAACAAGCCAGAAGAAGCCAGCAGCCTGCTGGCCGACGCCCGCTTTCTGATTGGCGTAGTCATGGCTCCGGTAGGCCAAGCCCTGTTTCGCTGGCAGCAATCCAGCGACAATCTGCAAGCTGAGCACCTGCGTTGCGTCGAACAATGGGTAGCGCGTTATTCCGCCATCGTCACGCCTTTGTTTACCGGCTGCCAACTGCAGTTTCTGGCTCCTAACGCGTATTACATGAACAACCGCGAGTCGGACCGTGAGATTCGCCCACTGGCTCTGAAGGCTGGCATCACCTGGCTGCAAACGGCGGTCAAGCTCTCGCCCGACCAACTGCGTGCCGTCATCGTCGCCTGCGGTGAAGAGCAGATTGAAGAGTACCGCGTGGGCTTTAGCACCATTTCCTCGCCTACCGTCATTTATGGTTGTATCTGGCCTGTATTAAGTCAGGAAGAGGCCGAGTCCTCTTTCCACAGCGATGACCATGTCGACATCCCGGACGTCATTGCTGCCCTGCTCAGTACCCTGGGCCTGGTCCAGATTCAGCGCCTGCCGGGCCTACACTCCACCGAGACCTGCGACGATTGCAACGCGCCTTTCTTTCCGGACATTAACGGCGAGATGCAGCACCCGGAACTGCCGGACGAAATCGATCTGGACCCCGTACAACTGCACTAAATTGAACACCGCTACTGTTTCCCAGCCTGTATCCATAGACCTGTTTTGCCGTGTTATCGACAATCTGGGGGATATAGGCGTGTGCTGGCGGCTGGCCCGTCAGTTGGCTGCCAGACCCGAGGTCGCCCAGCTACGCCTGTGGGTGGATGATCTGCACAGCTTTAGCCGCATCCAGTCCGAAATCCAAAGCAGCCTGCAAAGCCAGCGTCTACAAGGTGTAGATATCGAACATTGGCACAACGCGCGCCAAGACTACCCCGCGCCACACCCCTTCGTCATCGAGGCCTTTGCCTGCGAGCCGCCCGAGACCATGACTCGGCAACTGAAGGCCGACAGCAATGTGTGGATCAATCTGGATTACCTAAGCGCCGAGCCCTGGGTACAGGGCTGCCACGGCCTGCCCTCCCCGCAAGCAGGTGGGGCGAACAAATATTTCTTCTTTCCCGGCTTTGTCCCGCAAACAGGGGGCCTGCTGCGTGAAAGCGATCTGCTGGCCCGCCGCGACACCTTCTTGAAGGACGATACGGCCTATCAGGCCATGCTGAACCGTCTGGGCGTATCGCAGAAACACGTCCAAGCCCTGCTCCAGGGCGAGATGCAGCAAATGTTCCTGTTCTGCTATCCCGATGCACCCGTGCTGGCTCTGCCCGAAGTGCTGTCCTCGCTACAGCAGAAAACCCTGCTGCTGGTGCCCGAGTCCGTTGCCCAGCACCTCCCGGAATTAGCCAAAGGCCACCTGCTGATCCAACGCATCCCTGCTGTGAATCAGGCCGACTTTGATGTCCTGCTATGGCGTAGCGCACTGAATATAGTACGTGGCGAAGATTCCCTGGTACGTGCCATCTGGGCCGGGCAACCCATGCTGTGGCAGCCCTACGTACAGGAAGAACAGGCCCATCTGGACAAGCTGCAAGCCTGGCTGGATACCGGCAATCTACCCGAGCCGGTTCAAGCCCTGCATCTGGCCTGGAGCAGTGCGGATCAGGCCGGCGCTGCCGCCGCCTTGCGCCGCAGTCTGGAACCGCAGGTGTTGCGTCTATGGCAACAAGAAGCCCGTGCATATAGTACAAAACTGGCTGAACAAGCCGATTTGGCCAGCAGTTTGCTGAGTTTTTACACCCAAGTCGCCCGAAAACGCTAAAATAACAGATTACTTCTTAAAAGCTCCCTGACACTGCGTTTGGCGGAGCCTGTCCCATTCGGAGTTTTTTTAATGAAAACCGCACAAGAACTGCGCGTTGGTAACGTCGCGATGGTCAATGGCGACCCTCTGGTCGTTCAGAAAACGGAATACAACAAATCCGGTCGCAACTCCGCCGTTGTCAAACTGAAGTTCAAGAACCTGCTGACCGGCTCGAACAGCGAAGCCGTGCACAAAGCTGACGAAAAATTTGAAGTTGTCCAGCTTGAAAAGCGCGAATGCACTTACTCCTACTTCGCTGACCCCATGTACGTCTTCATGGACGAAGAGTACAACCAGTACGAAATCGAAGCCGAAAGCATGGGCGACGCTCTGGACTACCTGGAAGAAAACATGTCCGTTGAGGCCGTTTTCTACGAAGGTCGTGCCATCTCGGTTGAACTGCCCACCATCATCGTGCGCGAAATCACCTACACCGAACCTGCCGTGAAAGGCGATACCTCCGGTAAAGTGCTAAAGCCCGCCAAGATCAACACAGGTACCGAAATCAGCGTGCCTCTGTTCTGCAACATCGGCGACAAGATCGAAATCGATACTCGCACTGGCGAATACCGCAGCCGCGTGATGTAAGAAAGACGTCGTGCCGCCCAGTGCGGTACGCGCAAAAAAAGGGGCTGTTTTTACAGCCCCTTTTTCCTGCCTGCCAGATTCACCGAGTGGCCTTCTGGGCAGGGCAACGGCAGACTTGATACCACTAACTTTAACGAACACAGTATTCAGTCCGCCAGCTCTTACCTCGCCCCAAACGCCTCTTCAAAAATACCCACAATCGTCTTCTTATCCGTCTGAATCGGATTAGTCGCTCCACACACATCCTTGAGTGCGTTCTCAGCCAGAACTGAGAAATCTTCCCGCTTCACTCCCAGCTCTTCCAGCGACTTCGGAATCCCCACAATATCGGCCAGCTTTTTAATTGCTGCAATCACATCCAGACCTTTGAGGTCAGGATTGTTGTCCGACAATATCTTACCCAGTTCGTCCAAACGCCCTTTTACCGCTTGCATATTGAAAGCCTGCACATGCGGCAGCAGCAGGGCATTGCAAACACCATGCGGCAGGTCGTAGAAACCACCTAACTGGTGAGCCATAGCATGCACATAGCCCAGCGACGCGTTATTGAATGCCATCCCTCCCAAAAACTGGGCATACGCCATCTGTTCACGGGCTTTTTTGTTATGCGGCTCACGCACCGCGATAGGCAAGTATTTAGCAACCAGCTCGACAACTTTCACCGCACAGGCGTCGGTAATGGGAGTGGCAATGGTCGATACATAGGCTTCGACTGCGTGAGTCAGGGCATCCATGCCGGTGGCAGCGGTTAGCGAGGCGGGCATGCCTTCCATCAGTTCTGAGTCATTCACTGACAAGAACGGAGTAATGTGACGGTCGATGATCGCCATCTTCACGTGACGGGTTTCGTCGGTAATGATGGTAAAGCGTGTCATCTCTGACGCTGTGCCAGCGGTGGTATTAATGGCTAGCAGCGGCAGTTGTGGCTTGGCGGACTTATCGACTCCTTCATAGTCGGCAATCTTGCCACCGTTACTGGCAACCAGGGCCACACCTTTGGCACAGTCGTGGGAGGAGCCGCCGCCCAGGGAGACAATCATATCTGCACCGTGTGCTTTCAGCGCTTCCAAGCCTGCATTGACGTTACCTACAGTGGGATTGGGCTGTACCTGATCAAAAATCGCTGTATCGATACCCTGCGCAATCAGCTTGTCTGCCACCAGTTTAGCCATACCCAATTTGGCCAGGTCAGAGTCTGTGATGATCAAGGCCTTTTTGAAGCCCATCCTCCCAACAATCGGCATAGCCTGATCCAAGGCGCCGGGGCCCAGAACATTGTGTGGGGTCATGAAAAACTCAGAGACAGTCATTGTGCGTACTCCTAATTAACGATAGAAGAAGCTCCTTGCCGCTTCAAGGCAATACGCATTGAAAGCGCGCAAGGAAGGGATCCCCCCATATTGCATGGGGGGAGGTCTAACAGCACTACGAATAGATCAAGAGATCAGAAAAAGCCCAGAGCGTTCGGGCTGTAGCTGACCAGCAGGCACTTGGTTTGCTGGTAGTTATTGAGGGCCATCTTGTGAGTTTCGCGGCCGATGCCCGATTGCTTGTAGCCACCGAAAGCGGCATGAGCGGGGTATAGGTGATAGCAGTTGGTCCAGACTCGACCTGCCTCAACACCACGGCCTACGCGGTAGGCACGCGAGCCGTCGCGGCTCCAGACGCCAGCACCCAGGCCGAACTCGGTATCGTTGGCAATGGCGATGGCTTCTTCTTCGTCCTTGAAGGTGGTCACTGCGGCCACGGGTCCGAAGATTTCTTCCTGGAAGGTACGCATGCTGTTTTTACCCAGCATCATCGTGGGGCTGATGTAATAGCCATTGTCCAGGCCCTGGCCCAGACGATTACGCTCACCACCGGTCAGGGCTTGTGCGCCCTCCTCACGACCGATATTGATGTAACCCAAAATACGCTCCATCTGCTTCTCGGAAACCTGTGCACCCACCATCGTCCCGGCATTGAGTGGATTGCCAGTCTGAATACGTTTGACTCGCTCAACGGCGCGTTCAATAAAGCGTTCGTAGATGGACTCCTGAATCAGAATGCGCGATGGGCATGTGCAGATCTCGCCTTGATTCAGGGCGAACATGCTCAAGCCTTCCAGGGCTTTGTCCAGGAAAGCATCATCAGCCTGCATCACGTCTTCAAAGAAGATGTTGGGGCTCTTGCCGCCCAGCTCCACAGTCGCGGGGATCAGGCGATCAGCGGCGGCGTGCAGGATCTCTCGGCCTACAGGTGTGGAGCCGGTGAAGGCGATTTTGGCGATACGCTTGGAGTTGGCCAAGGCATGGCCGGCTTCTTTCCCGTAACCGGTGACAACGTTCAGCACACCAGCCGGTAGCAGGTCACCAATGATTTCCATCAGCAGCAGGATGGAAGCGGGGGTTTGCTCGGCGGGTTTCAGGACGATGGGGCAACCGGCAGCCAGGGCCGGTGCCAGTTTCCAGGCAGCCATCAACAGCGGAAAGTTCCAGGGGATGATCTGACCGACGACGCCGATAGGCTCGTGAAAGTGGTAAGCAACCGTGGTGCCATCGATATCCGAGAGACTGCCTTCCTGAGCACGCAGGCAACCGGCAAAGTAACGGAAATGGTCGACCGCCAAAGGCAAGTCAGCCGCGCGGGTTTCACGGATAGGTTTACCGTTGTCGATGGTTTCTGCCACCGCCAGACGTTCCAGGTTTTGTTCAATACGGTCGGCAATGCGCAGCAAAACAGCGGAGCGCTCGGCAGGTGCAGTATTGGCCCACTGGTGTCGTACCTTGTGCGCGGCATCCAGCGCCAGGTCGATATCGGCGGCACCCGAGCGGGCGACCTGGCAAAACACCTGCCCGGTGACGGGGGAGACGTTATCGAAATACTCACCCTCGACCGGCGGCACCCAACGTCCACCAATGTAGTTGTCGTAACGGGACTTGAAGGGAAATTCCAGATCCAGGCCCATGGATTTGAGATCGGACAGATTCATGATGTCTCCTTATTGATTTAGTTCGGTGTCACCAGACGTACACCGCAGGGAAAGGTTAGGGGTGCCTTTATCCTGATTTAACTAAAGCAAATAACGTGCCAAACTAGCTAGCGATTGTCCCGACTCGATCCTAAGCCCGCCCGCCTCCATAATGGAACAACCTCCAGTCGCAGGCTGCGACAGCGACTGTCGCAAAAAGTGAGCACTGTCGCAGGATGCGACACCCCTCCCGGAGCACATTCATGACTTCTCTACACGCGTTTTGCCCGCAAACCAACGAAACCATGTGGCGTCAATCCTGGGAGCGCTGCCAAACGATGGAGTCGGACTTAAGTGCAGAGCCCAGAGACATGAGCCAAGGTGCGCTGCGACAGTTGCTGGAACAGCAGCATCACTTATTGCATCACTCTTCGGCAGCCGTACAGGATCTGGCCGCGCTGGTGCATCCGCATCGCAGTCTGGTTTTATTGTGCGACGCCCAAGGCACGGTGTTACAACAAGCGGGCGATCCGCATTTTCTGCAACGGGCCGAGCAGGTTGCCTTGCGTGCGGGTGTAAGCTGGGCCGAGAACCATCGCGGCACCAATGCCATAGGCACCGCCCTGTTCTGCGCACAGCCCATCAAGATTCACGGCAGTCAGCACTATTTGCCTGACAACCGGATTCTAAGCTGCCACGCCGCCCCCATTTATGACCCTTATGGTCAGATTATTGGGGTGCTGGATATTTCCGGGCCTTCAGAGCTGGAGCATCACTACGCCCTGGATTTGGCGCAGTTGTACGCCCGCCAGATCAGCCGCCAAATGCTGGAGTCGCTGTGCACGCCATCCCGCCGCCTGCTGCATCTACATACCGACCCAGGCCTGCTCAATAGCGCTTTCAGTGGTCGACTGGTTCTGGAAGACGACATGATTGTGGCCGCCGATGAGCTGGCCGCCCGCATGTTGCGCCAGGACTGGCAGGAGCTGCCCGGCCAGGATTTACGTTCGGTACTGGAGCAGGCGAAAAGCACAAGTCAGCCTGTCACGCTACACCTGAGCACGGCAACTAAAGCCCCGGCCCCCGCCCGCGCGGTACACGTTCAAACGGAGACAGCGGACACAACTCAGTTGTCTCCACAGCAGGAAAAGGCGCTGGAACCAGCGTTGCGGGCCATGCAAATGGGCTTGTCCATCTTGCTAAGTGGCCCCAGTGGCTCTGGCAAGGAGCGTATGGCACGTGAACTGCATCGCCGCCGCCAGTCGCAGTCCGGCCCTTTTGTGGCAATTAACTGCGCCGCCCTGCCCGAAACCCTGATTGAAGCCGAGCTGTTTGGCTATGAAGCCGGTGCATTTACCGGTGCGCGTCGTCAGGGTTATGCCGGCAAATTGCGTCAAGCACACGGCGGTGTGCTGTTTCTGGATGAAATTGGTGATATGCCGGTCGCTTTGCAAAGCCGTCTGCTGCGGGTTCTGCAAGAACGCGAAGTTCAGGCACTGGGTTCGGAGCGCACACACCGTCTAGACTTCCAGTTGATCAGTGCCAGCCATCAGCCGCTGGAAAAACTGGTACGTGATGGCCGCTTCCGTGCTGACTTGTACTTCCGGCTGCAAGACTATGTCTGCACAGTCCCCAGTCTTAGAGAGCGCAACGATCTGGGCGATTATATTTCCAGAGAGCTGGCCGTTCTGGCACAAGGCCAGATGGCACCCCAGCTCCATCCCGACGCCTTGCAAACACTGCAGAACTACGACTGGCCGGGTAATTATCGCCAGCTGCGATCGGTACTGCTGCAAATCATTGTGCAAGATTCTCCTGGGCGTCTGTGGTTGGCTCAGGATCTGCCTGCCCTGCCATGTTTACATGTCGAGCATCCGCTGCTGGCTCAAGAGCCAGCCGCCCCAGCAGCCCGAAATATCACGAAAACAAGCCCCCCTGCCGCCCCCAAGCCACAAACCCTGAAGGAACAGGAATACGCCGCTGTGCAGCAGGCTTTGGAACAACATCAGGGAAATATTTCACAAGCGGCGCGCGCCTTGGGGCTGCATCGCAGCACCTTGCATCGCAGACTGAAAGAAATGTCGCCGCTTATTACTGCAGGCGGTCATCATCCAGAAAGTCAGGAATCGGCATGGCAATAATGCCGTCGTCGGCCAGTTCCTGATACTCCTGCGCCGTGGCCTGACCACGGATGGCACGCGGTTCAATATCGCCTTCGTGCATACGGCGCGCTTCCTGGGCAAACTGGGTGCCCACATTATCCGACTTGCGTATCACCGAGCGTAGCTCCTGCAAGAGCTGGCCTTGAATCACCCGCATTTGCTCTTCGGTGGGCATGGTTGAGGGCAAAGGCGGCGGAACGGGAGCAGTGTCAGAAGCGGTGCTGCTTTCTTGCGCACCCACATTGATACGTGGAGCCGACAGTTTGCGTTTGACCTCATGGCTGTTGCAGACGGGGCAACACAACAGCCCACGACTGATCTGCTCATCGTAACTTTCGCGTGAGCTAAACCAACCCTCGAACACATGGCCGTGTTCACACTCAAGATCAAAAACCTTCAAGCTCATAATGTGTATATCAATGGGCGAATAAACCGCCATATTGTGACATGGAAGTGGCGAACCAATTATGGCAAGTACGGCATGCGCGGCTTAACGGGGCACAGCGGCCAGCAGACGCTGCGTCAACTCTTCCTGTGGATGGAACAGAACCTGCTGCGCACTGCCCTGCTCTACGATACACCCCTTGGCCATAATAGCAATTCGATCGGCTAGATACTCCACAACCCCGAAATTATGGGTAATGAACAAATAAGCTAACCCCAGCTCCATTTGCAATTCACGCATCAAATCCAGAATCTGCGCCTGCACGGACACGTCCAGGGCCGAGGTCGGTTCATCGCAAATCAGAACAGCAGGTTCAACCGCCAAGGCGCGCGCAATCGCAATGCGCTGGCGTTGTCCACCTGAGAACTCATGCGCGTAACGATCCAGGGCGTTCTTGGGTAGACCGACTTGCTCCACCAACGTTTCAATTCGTTTGCGACGCGCCTTGGCATCCAGCTCGGGGCGCAAGGCAGTCAGGCCTTCCAAGAGAATATCGCCCACCATCATGCGCGGGTCCAACGATCCATATGGGTCCTGAAAAATAATCTGCAGACGTGAGCGCAATTGCCGCAAGGCCTTGCCTTTTACTTGCAGAATATTCTGCCCCTGCATGTGCACCTGACCACTGATCTGCGCCTGGTGATCCAGCAAACGCATCAAGGTACGTGCAACCGTGCTTTTACCGCAACCCGATTCACCAACCAAAGCCAGGGTTTCGCCCTTGTGCAGTTGCAGACTCAAGTCTTTGACCACGGGGATTACGGGCAAGCGTCGCCACCAGGAACCGGCCTGTTTGTAGGACACAGACAGGTTCTGAATATCCAGAACCAGCTCTTTGCCGCTACTGCGCGGCGCTAAGGCTTCAATAGGCGCAATGGCGCGGGACAAGGGCCGTCCACGTTTTTCAAAAGTGGGAATGGCATCGAGCAATTCACGAGCATACGGATGGCTGGGGCGCAGAAAGAACTGGCTGGCCAACCCGGCTTCCACAATTTGCCCGTGCCGCATCAAGGCCACATAGTCGGCGTATTGCTTCACCAGCAGCAAGTCGTGCGTAATCAGTAAAATAGCCAGGCCCATCTCTTTCTGTATATCGGCCAGCAACTGTAAAATCTGTGCCTGAACCGTCACATCCAGCGCAGTAGTTGGCTCATCGGCCACCAGCAAATCAGGCTCTGCCGCCAAGGCAATCGCAATCATGATGCGTTGCTTCTGGCCGCCGGAAAACTGGAACGGAAAATCATCGTAGCGCTGGGCAGCACCGGGGATGCCGACACGCTCCAGCCATTGGATAGCCCTTGCCCTTTCCTGCCCCGCAGGAGCTACAGCATGACGACGAATCACCTCGCTGATCTGCCGGCCAATGGACATGACCGGATTCAGGCTGGTGGACGGCTCCTGAAAAATCACACTGATGCGTTTGCCGCGCACATCCTGCATGTGTTGCTCAGGCAAAGGCGGCAACTCCAGTCCATCCAAGGCAATGTGACCGGACTGCATCCAGGCAGCTTCCGGCAAGAGACGCAGGATCGCCATCGCTGTCATGCTTTTGCCGCAGCCGGACTCCCCCACCAAGGCAAAGGTTTCACCACGCTGCACAGCCAAAGACAGATTGCGTACCACGCTTTGCACACCGGCATCAGACTGCACGCGCAGTTCCAAGCCCTCGATATTGAGCACGGCAGGCGTTGTAGAGGGCTTCACGGCGCAGTCGTTCTCAAGCTCACTCATACTTTGGCTCCTCCTGGGCGACGGACTCGCAACGTCTTGAATCGGCGGGTACGAGGATCAAAAGCCGTTTGCACCGCATCGGCAAAAATGTTCGCGGACAGAACCAGCCCCAGCATCATCACAAAAGCCCCGGCCAAACCCCACCAGATAATCGGGTCGCGGGACAGTTCGCTGCGGGCGGCATCAATCATGCGTCCAAAGGAAGGCATGCTGGGGTCCACGCCTATGCCCAGATAGGACAGCACCGCCTCGTACAGCACCAGACCGGAGAACTCCAGAATCAGAGTGATCAGCACAATGTGCATCACATTGGGCAGGAGGTGACGAAACATGATGCGCAAATGGCCTACGCCAAAAGCCTGAGCGGCCTGCACATAGTCCAGCTCGCGCAGTTTCAACACCTCGGCACGCAGCAGGCGGCACAGGCCCGCCCAGCCGGTCAGGCCCAGAATCAGACACAACATGAACAAACGCAGGTCGGCACGGGCAGCCACGGTGTCGAAGCTATCGGGATGGGTGTCGATATAAACTTGCATCATCAACACGCAGGCGGCAATCAACAAGACGCCGGGAATGGAGGTCAGCGTGGTGTAAATGTATTGAATGACATCATCGACCCAGCCCCGGAAGTATCCGGCGGCCAAGCCCAGGATAATGGCAGGCGGCAGCATGGCAAAGGTGGTCAAGGTGCCAATCACCAACGCGGTACGCACGCTTTTCAAGGCTTGCCAGATGATGTCGTTACCTGTGCGGTCCGTACCCAGCACGTAGTAATTCGTGCTCAGGCTCAGAACCAGACACAGCAGTATCACCAGTGCGCAAGCGCTGAACCAGACAAGCCGCCAATTCACCAAACCCTGCCCCTGCCACCAATAACGCCATGCCGCCCCCCAGCCTGCTTCCATCGATTGCTTGCGCCCCCAAAGCGTCAACAAGAAAGCCAGCACCACACTGGCCAGCAGCCCCCAAGACAGGCCTTTCAGACTGAGTCGGAGAAGGTCCTGTCGGTGCTCCTGAGGCGTGTCCATCCCAACCCCGGCATTGACCAGGCGCGGGAAGTCGCGCACGGGCTTGCCGTCAATCAACATGCTTTCCTTGGTCAACTGAAAGCGGGCCAAGGGAGCCGAATACGTCTTTTCAACTTTTGTCAGACCCGCCGCTTTCAAAACATCATCCAGTGCCGAACGAGCTACAGGCGCATAACTGGGTGTGCTGGCCTCCTGCCCCGGGGCCGCTGGCAAAAGCGGCCGATAGTGAATGGAGTCCAGCAGACCAAGCAGCAGAAAAAAGACCAGAAAAACAGCGGCACACATGGCCGATGGCGTACGTGCCACACTGGCCCAGGCCGAGCGCAAGGCGGGACGCTTGACGACACGCCAGGTATAGACCGCCATGGCCAGAAACAGTGCCAGCACAAAGGTATCGGTCCAGAGAAAGACGAACTGTGGCATGGCGGGCTCAGTTGAAACGAATGCGGGGATCGACCAGGGTGTAGGAGATATCAGCCAGAATCAAACCGGCGATATAAAGCATCGATCCTAAAAACACCATGGCACGCACAATGGAAAAGTCCTGGGCATTGATGGCATCAATGGTGAAACTACCCAGACCCGGAATACCAAAAAAAGACTCGGAAATCAGACTACCCATGAACAACAAAGGCAAGGCCGATACGGTGCCCGTCAGAATGGGCAATAGCGCATTGGGCAACACGTGACGGAACAAAACTGTAGATTCGGTCAAGCCCTTGGAGCGCGCCGTACGAACATAGTCACGGCTGGCCTCCTCCAGGAACAGGCTGCGATAAAAACGCGATTCCGCCCCGATGCGTGACAAAATTCCCACCAGTACCGGCAAAACCAAAAAGCGCCAGTTATCCATCCCTTGCACCCAGCCCGAGAACGGCACCCAACGGAGCACCCGCGCAAACAGCCACTGCCCGGCAATGATGTAGAACAGCCCTGAAATGGACATCAGTACTACGCACAGCACGACGGCTGAAAAGTCCAGTCGGGTTCCCCGGAAAAACACCATCAGCAAGGCAAAGCTGATGCACACCCATAAACCCAAAAAGAAGGTGGGCAGGGCCAAGGCCAGACTGGGGCCCATGCGCTGTTTGATCTGATAGGCAATATCCTGCCCTTGATCAGACAAGCCAAAGTCCAGGCGCAGCAAGGGAACCGAGCGTTCGTAGAAGATCGTATCGGTCAACGCTTTGCTGCCCTCGGCTTGAGCGTTATAAAACAGCGGCTTGTTATATCCGCGCTCTGCCTTCCAGTTTTCAATCGCCGTCTGGCTGACGCGCTGCCCGCCAATGGACAAACGGGCCATATCATCGGGCGTATTCACGGCAAAAAACAGCACAAAGGTCAGCAGATTGACCCCGATCAGAATCAGCACGCCATACAGAATGCGCCGCAGCATATAGGAAAACATCAGTCTTTCTCCTTGCGCAAAGCCACACGGCGACGACGCGCCTGAGCCTGCGAGCGCACCACCCACGCCAGAATCAAAGCCAGCAAGCCCAATGGAATAGCAGGCCACCAGACGGGGCGATTCCAAAGGTCAATGCGCTCGACGCGCTGTTCAGGGTCGATACGGTAATACTGGATGCTGTCGCGCACCATCATGGACGGCTTGGCATTGCGTACCCAGCTTTGGTATGCACCGCCCGCATTGGGGACATAGCCAAACATCCAGGGAGCATCGTGCTGAACCAAATGAATCATCTGCTGCACCACCGCCTGCTTGTCCGGGCCGTCATTCAAAAAACGCATTTGCTCGTACAGACGATCAAACTCTGCACTTTGATAATTGGCAGCGTTTTCACCCCCAAAATCTTTCTTGGCTTGAGGGCCGTACAGCAAGGTGAAGAAGTTTTCTGCATCCGGGTAGTCCGCTACCCAACCCCACAGGAATATCTGCGCCGCGCCACGCTTCATCTTGTCCTGAAAACGGTTGTAGTCGGTGGCACGTACTTCCAATTGCAGGCCCACTTGGGCTAATTGACGGCGCATCCAGTCCACCGTGGCATCCGAACCCATCCCCATCATGGAGTCGTAATACAGGATCAAGGGTTTACCGGTTCGACTGTCCCGTCCATCGGGATAACCGGCCTGCCGCAACAAATCACGGGCTTCGTCCAGGCTGCGGCGTTTCACCACACCATTGTCCCTGGTGTAGACATAAGGGTTGGCGCCCTGGGGCAAGGGCTGATAACCCGGCACGCCCGGCGGCAAGGGGCCATGCGCGGCTTGCCCTTGGTCATTCATGAAAATGGAGACGTACTGCTCCCAGTCGAACACAATGCTGATAGCCAAACGCAGCTTGCGGTTTTTCTCGAACTGCTCGGGTGTGTCGCCCTGGCCGACCACTGGGTCGTGCCAGTTAAAGCCCATATAAAACAATTGCGCTTCGGGAGCCGTACGCAATTGCAAACCGCGCTCCTGATACAGATTGGCTTTGTCGACCGAATCCTGTGCCGCTACGGTCATGGCCACGCCATACTCGCCCCGCTCCACCTGCGGAATGTCGTAATAACCTTGCAGGAACTTGCCCATCAAAGGTACGCCCTCTTTTTCCAAAGAGAACACCACTTTGTCCAGGAAAGGCATGGGTTTACCACAATCTTCCAGCAAACCGGCTGCTTGATCACCCGGCTCGCCCACGCACGGGTAGGGCTCACCCCGGTAATTGGGGTTGCGGCTCAACACATGGCGGCGGTTGGTCAGGGACTCCGTCAGCATGAATGGGCCCGTACCCACCGGCCAACTATCCAGCGTCAGGTTGTGCTGTGCCATGCGTGGCTGGCTATAGAAACGCTCGGCCTCCCAAGCCATAGGAGCAGTGAAAGTCATGGCTAGCCAGTACTTGAACTGCGGATACTTGCCATTGACCTCAATACGCAGCGTGTGCTTGTCCAGGGCACGCACACCCGGCAAGGTAAAGGGGCGCAAATCCAGCCATTGAGGACGCGGCTCCTGCTTGTCAATACGGGCCAGTTCTTCACTGAACTCCTTGAAGCCCCGGATATGCTCGGCCATCACCCCCAAGGCAGGCGAGGCCAAACGCGGACTGGCCAGACGCTTGAAGGCATAAACGTAATCGTGAGCCGTCAGCTCTCGCGAGCCGGTATGGGCAAAGTCGGCAATGCTAAAGGCGTCACTCAAATCCGGCGCCCGCATGGGGTAGTAACGGAACTCACCCTGCTCATCCAAGGCAAAGGCCGGATGTGGCTGAAAGCGAATGCCTTGCTTGATCGGAATGTCGTAACGGCTGATGGCCACCTGCTCACCCGGCGCATCGGCTGGCAGACGATGACCTTGCGCGTCCAGATACACCGGGTCTACCAGCTCGGCCGCCGTCTTGGGGATCAGGCGATACGGCCGATCCAGATAGTGGTAGCCGTACAGCGGCTCGTAAATCGAATAGGTAAATGGGGTCTCGTCACCGGAATAGGACAAAGCCGGATCCAGGTGATTGGGAGAACGAGTCGTGAATGCGCTGTACAGCGTGTTTTCCGCTGCGCTTTCTTCGTGATAAGGGCTGTTCACGGGCTTGGAGCAGGCTGCCAATCCGACACACAACAGGGCCAGCCCGACCCACCGCCAAGGGCTTAACATTGCCCTTGCCGCCAGCAGTCATAGCGCCATTTCCATGGCGGCACAGGATTGGGTTCGGACCAGATGCCAACGCGGTCCTCTTGGGCTTCGCGCTCCAGCCCGTCAATGCGCGGGTCACGCAGGAAGCGGCCACGCTTTTCCCGGTTCGCCATTGCCATACCGGCACGCACCAGTTTCTGATTAGCGGTTTCACCATCGGCCAAGGGCACATCGCATACCGCACGACCATGGCGATCGCTCTCATAGCAAGACAGGGTCAATTGCTTGCCGGACACTAAATCCGACAAGAAGCGTCGCGAGGCCACCGCAAAGGGCTGGCCAGGGCGACGGCTGTCTTTCGTGGTTTCAGGGGCATCAATACTGGCCAGGCGCACACGCACCTGCTTGTTATTACTGGGCAGAATTGTCAGCGTATCGCCATCCGCCACCCGCACCACGCGCCCAGTCAACTCGAAGTTTTGAGCCTGAACAGGCAAGGCCCAGACAGCCATCACAGCCGCCATGCCAGCACAAACGGCTGTGCGCCGAGTCAAAGAAGAAAAGCCGGACAGGGAAAACACAGTCATGATGCGGACAACACTCCAGGCGAGTAGCAGAAACTAGGCTAACAAATTATAGATACTGCGCACCGCCTGTCCAGAGCAATGTCCCTAGTAGGCAGGCCCGCGTCAAGACGCTTGCAGGCGGGGCCAGCTGCGGTGCAAATACCAGCAAGCCTGCTCCACGCCCTCCACCCCGAATACGGCAGCGGGCCCTTGTTGTAAACGATGAGTCGTGAACAAGTCTGCGACGGCATCGGGTGCTACTTGGCGCATCAAGCAGGATTGATACAGGGTAAGCAGTTTTTGCGTCCAGACACGGCCGCCAGCCTGGGAGACTGCGCTCAACACCTCCTGCGCCGCCTGCCCCAGTTCCGCATCATCCCCCGTGCGGGCACGCAAGTCCGCCTGCAAGGCCTCCCATACGCCTTCCTGACTCAAGGCGCGCTGCACATCCAGGCACATCACATTGCCTGAGCCTTCCCAAATGGAATTGACGGGAGCCTCGCGCAACAAGCGCGGCATGGGGCCATCCTCGATATAACCGTTGCCGCCCCAGGTTTCCATGGCTTCGGCACACAGGGCGATGGCCCGACGGCATACCCAGAACTTGGCGGCTGGAGCCAGGACACGCAACACGGACTGCGCGACAGGATCGTTGGCCCGCTCTTGCAGGTCCACCAGAAACAGGGCCAGATGGGTGGCGGCTTCGCTTTCCAGACTCATATCCAGCAGTACCGCCTGCATCATGGGCTGATCGATCAATGGTTTACCAAAGCAGCGTCGATGCTGGCAGTAGTGCAAAGATTGCACCAACGCCTGGCGCATCAGGGCCGCACTGCCCAGCACGCAATCAATACGGGTACGAGCTGCCATTGCGGCCAACAAAGCAATACCACGACCGGCCTGGCCCACACGCCAGGCCAGAGCGCCATCAAAATCAATCTCGGCACTGGCATTGGAACGATTACCCAACTTATCTTTCAGCCTGCGTATATAGCGGCGATTCAAACCGTCTTCGGTATAGCGCGGCATCAGGAAGCAGGAGAACTGCTCGTGCTCACGGGCCAGCACCAGATGTCCGTCCGCTTGTGGCACAGATAAAAACCATTTATGGCCATAAACACGAAAAGCCTGCCCATCGGGGTGCGCTTCGGTGGTGCAACCACGCAGATCAGAGCCGCCCTGCCTTTCTGTCATGCCCATGCCCAGCAGCACACTGCTCTTTTCTACCATCTGTTGGCTGGACGAATCGTACTGATTGATATCCAGCTTGGCCGCCCACTCCTGAAACGGGTCAGACTGCAATAAAGGCGCAGCGGCGCGCGTCATGGTCAAGGGACACAAAGTGCCCGCCTCGATCTGACCATGCAGGTAAAAACCCATGGCCCGTAGCAGGTGCTGGCCGGGCTGGGGCTGATGAGGCCAGATATGCAAGCCCTGCTCCATGCCCAGGCTCAGCAAATGATGCCAGGCGGGATGAAAATCCACTTGATCAATTCGCTGCCCTTGAGCAGACCAACCTCGCCATTGCGGCGGCTGCCGATTGGCCAAGGCTCCTTGCTCACGCCAATAGGCAGAGCCCAGTTTCTGACCATAGTCGGCCAGACTTTGCCGGGCCTCTTGGCAGGCCAATTGAGATTGCCAATGTTGTAGGGCCGGATCCTCGCCAAACAGATCATCATCCATCAAATCCGGCACCTGATTCTGTAACTGCTGTTCCAGAGCCATCTCGCCTCCTTGATTTCGGCCTTGTCGCTCTTTGCTTCAGGCTAGAGCCATTTGGCCTTTTTGAATTTACAGTACAAAAATCCGCACACGCTGCCCATCAAGCCCAAGGCCATGGGGTAACCCAGCGTCCACTCCAGTTCCGGCATGTACTTGAAGTTCATGCCATAAATCCCCGCCACGGCAGTTGGCACGGCCAGGATAGCGGCCCAAGCGGCCAGCTTGCGGGTGGTATCGGTTTGCTGCATCTGCCCGATCATCAACCCGCCTTCAAAGGCAAAAGCCAGGGCTTGTCGCTGACTATTAATAAACTCGGCCGTGCGCGCAATACGGTCTGAAACCTCAGCAAAATAGGCCCTGCTTTCCGCATCGACATATTCAAGTTCGATACGCGACAAGCGACGCGTCAACTCGGCCAGCGGCGACACTGCCGTATGGACACGCAGCAAGTCGCGCCGTAAGCGATAAATACGCCGTACATCGTTTTCCTTGAAACCTCGAATCAGGAATTGCTGCTCAATGGCTTCTACGGCTTTTTCGGTTTGCTCCAACGAAGTCTGATACTGGTCCACAATCAAGTCCAGC
Organism: Alcaligenes sp.; assembly: GCF_050255915.1. NCBI lineage: Bacteria > Pseudomonadati > Pseudomonadota > Betaproteobacteria > Burkholderiales > Alcaligenaceae > Alcaligenes > Alcaligenes sp. The sequence goes on along the minus strand of NZ_JBFWIQ010000001.1, from coordinate 347,360 downwards.
AGCTCCGAGGCCACAAAGTCGCTGCCCCGCGCCAGCAAAGCGGGCGTACTTTCTAGGCGGGCGCGCAAGGGCAGGTAATTGCTGTTGGAACCACGGCGCACCGTCAGCAACAAACCGTGGGCAATCAAAATCTGTGTTGTACCCAACAGCGGGCGCAAATCCTTCAGGCCCAGCGTCACCGCAACCACAATCAGGCAATTACTGAACTCCAGCAGCTTGGGACGGCGATGAGGAGCAATCAATTCTTCAACAGCATTGTCTGGCAGACCCAGTTGCGCCCCCACCTCGCGCAAGGTGGCCTCACTGGGGTCTTTCAAGCCAATCCAGATAAAACCATCCTGCAAGGGGTCATGCGCAGCAAGGTGATGAATATCCAAAACCTGAGCTGGCTGGCCAGACTGATAGCGATACGCGGCCACCACAACATCTTGTGCCCCTGGTGGGACCGGAGCTATTTCTTGCATGCTGTCTCCTTACAGACAAAGCGCGTTTTTTTGTTCGATAATAGCACTGGCCTGCCTGCGCGCTGCGACGGCAGCGACTTGCAAGGAAAGACATGAAATCACGATCCATCCTGTGCCTGGGCGCACTGATTCTGGCTCTGGGCGTCGGCCTGGGCGCGTTTGGTGCTCACGCCTTGCGTGCCATGGTTGACGCATCGGCCCTGGCGACCTGGCATACCGCCGTGCTGTATCAATTGCTACATGGCCTGGGCCTGCTGCTGATTGCCGCGTTAGGCTCGCAGCTAAATACAGTCTGGCAATCCCGCAGCGCCATTCTGATGCTGGCTGGCGTGCTGATTTTTAGCGGCAGCTTGTACATTCTGGTGCTCAGCGGCGTGAAATGGCTGGGGGCCATTACCCCTATTGGCGGGGTGGCCATGATCCTGGCCTGGCTCTTTCTGGCAATAGCCGCCTGGCGTGGCAAGGACACCTGACCCCAGAGCCTACGCCTTCGTATAATGGGGCGCATCGTGTGCTTAACAGGAGCGCCCCGTGTCTGATTCCGCTTTTTCTTTACGCGAATTTACCCGCCAACTGCCCAAGGCTGAACTGCACCTTCATATTGAAGGCACGCTGGAACCGGACTTGATTTTCAAGCTGGCCCAGCGCAATCACATTACGCTGCCCTATCCCGATCAGGCCAGCCTGCAAGCCGCCTATCAGTTCACCGATCTACAGTCCTTTCTGGACCTGTATTACGCAGGGGCCGGCGTCCTGATCACCGAGCAGGATTTCTTTGACATGACTTGGGCCTACTTTCTACGCGCCCAGGCCGATGGCATTGTCCATACGGAAATCATGTTTGACCCGCAAACACACACCGCACGCGGGATTGCCATGGAAACCGTGTTTGCCGGAATTGCCCGCGCCGCCCGCCAGGCCAAGTCCGAGCTGGGTATCAGTAGCTATCTGATCTTGAGTTTCCTGCGTCACCTGAGCCAAGCCGATGCTTTTGCCACGTTGGACGCCGCCCTGCCCTTACGTAATCAGTATTCCGACCTATGGATTGCGATTGGCCTGGACTCCTCGGAAAAAGGCAACCCGCCCGCCAAATTCGAGAAGGTCTATGCCCGTTGCCGAGAGCTGGGTTTCCGGCTGGTCGCCCATGCCGGTGAAGAAGGCCCAGCCAGCTATGTCCGCGATGCCCTGCAACTGCTGAACGTGGAACGCATCGATCATGGCGTCCGCAGCCAGGACGACCCGGCCCTGATGCAATACTTGGCCGACCACGCCATTTCCTTGACAGTCTGTCCCCTGTCCAACATCAAGCTCAAGGTTTTTGACAGCCTGCACCAGCACAATCTGAAGCATTTGCTGGATCGCGGCCTGAATGTCTGCGTGAACTCGGACGACCCGGCCTATTTTGGCGGCTATCTGCTGGACAACTATATGCAAACGGCCCAGGCCCTGCATCTGGAGGAAGCGGATTTACGCACTCTGGCAGCCAACAGCTTGCGCTCCTCCTTTTTACCCAAAGAGCAAAAACAGGCCTGGTTGAACAAGCTGGAGCAGATTCCCGGAAATGACTGAGCCCGCGCTGTACCTGCCACGAGCGTTCTTTGCCCGCGATCCACGTTACGTCGCCCTGGAATTGCTGGGAAAAACCCTGGTTTTGAATGACGAACGCGGCAGGCGCTGTGCCACCATTGTGGAAACCGAGGCTTATTTGGGCCCTCAAGATCAGGCTGCCCACAGCCGGCGCGGCATTACCGAGCGCACACGGCTGATGTTTGGCCCGGCTGGCTATGCGTACGTGTATTTGATTTATGGCCTGCACCACTGCATGAATATCGTCAGTGGCATGCCGGGCGACGGCACAGCCGTCTTGCTGCGGGCAGCGCAATGGACCTGGCCCCAGGATGGCCCTTCCCTGTCTGGCCCGGGGCGTCTGTGCAAAGGACTGGGTATCGACAAGGCCTATAACGGTGCCGATGCGTGCGCCCCTACCTTGCATCTACTGGACGCTCCTGCTCTGCCGCCAGAGCAAATCCTGATCGGCCCACGTATTGGCGTGGACTATGCAGGAACCTGGGCCAAGGCCCCCCTGCGCTACTCGATTGCCCGGCATCCGCAGGTATCGGTCAAACCGGGCAAAACCACCACAAAACGCAGTGTCAAAGGCCTTAAACGCCCCGCGTAGAACAGGTATTATTAATCCTTCACGCTGAATGCGTATCAGCTGCTTTTAAGGATTTCCCATGCGACTTTCCGTACTACTTAGCGTCCTTCCCGCCGTTTTGCTGGCAGCTTGCACGGCCACGGGTAATAGCGCACAAACAAGCTCGACCTCTTCGTTCAGCGACGCCCCTGTTGGCCTGTGCAATGCGGACGCCTTGAGCCCTGCTGGCCAGACCGCCAGCCAAAGCCAGGTCGAGCGCCTTGTTAAACAAGCCGGTGCTGCGAAAGCTCGCGTACTGGCCCCAGACCGCATGTACACCACCGACTACGACCCAAGCCGCCTGAACATCCGCGTAGACGAACAAAACAACATTATTTCTGTTTACTGCGGCTGATCCCCAATGACTCACGACCAAAGCCAACATTTGCTGGACACGCTGTTCGCCCCCTGGGTGCAAGCCCTGAAGCTGCGCGTAGAAAACCTGAGCGAAGACGGCGTTGTATTGCGCCTGCCTTTCTCGGATCAACTGACACACGTGGCCGGCGTGGTTTGCGGTCAGGTCTATATGGCTGCGGCCGATACCGCCATGGTGCTGGCCGTCAGCCAAAGCCTGGGCGAGTTTCGCCCCATGACCACGGTTTCGCTGAACACCAGTTTTGTACGCCCGGTCAGCCAAGGGGATGTGCTGGTTCACGCCCAAGTACTGAAACGTGGCAAAAGCATGGTCTTTGGTGATATCAAGCTGCTGGACGATCAAGGCAAGCTGGTGGCTCACGCCACCACCACCTACGCCCTGTTACCAGGCTGACTTTGCCCGGAACTGCCGCTTGCTTAGCAAGACAGACTCTGACACAAAACAGTGCGCCCAACGGTTTGTCAGAGCAGGCTTTGCCCGACTATCATCGTCATAGCACATGTGTCCCAGCCTAGCCGTGGGGCCGTTACCCCGCCCGATTCCTTGTTGATCGCTTTACTGGAGAAGTTCAAATGGCAAAAGTCCTGGTTCTCTATTACTCCGCCTATGGCCACGTAGAAAAAATGGCTCAAGCGGTAGCCGAAGGTGCACAAAGCGCTGGCGCGACGGTGGACATCAAGCGTGTCCCCGAACTGGTCCCGGAAGCGGTGGCCCAAAAAGCGAATTTCAAGCTGGATCAAGACGCTCCGGTCGCCACCATTGCCGACCTGGAAAACTACGACGCCATTATTGTGGGCACCGGCACCCGTTTCGGACGCATCAGCTCGCAAATAGCCAGTTTTCTGGATCAGGCCGGTGGTCTGTGGGCGCGTGGCGCACTCAATGGCAAGGTAGGCGGTGCCTTTACCTCTACCGCCACCCAACACGGTGGGCAGGAGCTGACGCTGCTGTCCATTATTCATAACCTGATGCACTTTGGCATGATCGTGGTAGGCCTGCCCTACAGCTTTGCAGGCCAGACCCTGATCAATGAAGTCACTGGCGGCAGCCCTTACGGTGCCTCCACCATTGCCGGTGGCGATGGTTCGCGTCAGCCCAGCCAGAACGAACTGGACGGCGCGCGCTACCAAGGCCGCCATATCGCTGAAATTGCAATCAAGCTGAAAGGCTAAAACGGAGTACACAGATGGGCATGATGATAGATGGACAATGGCACAGCAACGAGCCTGTCAGCAGCACTCAGTCCGATACCTTTCAACGTGCCCAATCTGCCTTCCGGGACTGGATTACGGCCGATGGCGGCCCCGGCCCGGACGGCCAGGCAGCGCAGCCTGCCCAGGCCAACCGCTATCACCTGTATGTTTCGCTGGCCTGCCCCTGGGCACATCGCACCTTGATCATGCGCGAACTAAAGGGGCTGCAAAAGCTGATTTCGGTCTCGGTGGTAAACCCCATCATGGACAATCAAGGCTGGACCTTTGAACCGGCCGATGGCGTGGTGCCGGACCCAGTCATGGATGCTCAATTCCTGCATCAGCTCTATGCCAAGGCAGACCCACAATTTACCGGGCGCGTTACCGTCCCCGTGCTGTGGGACAAGCAGCGCGGCACGATCATCAATAACGAGTCGGCCGAGATCATGCGCATTTTCAATAGCGCATTCGATACCTTGGGGGCGCGCAGTCTGGATATGGCACCTGCCGAGCTGCTGGGTGAAATCGACCAGATCAATGCCCATGTATATGACACCGTCAATAACGGAGTCTACAAAGCAGGTTTTGCCCGCTCACAAGCGGCCTACGACACCGCGGTTCACGCCCTGTTTGACAGCCTGGATGAACTGGAAGCCCGCCTGAGCCAGCAACGCTATCTGGTCGGTACGCAACTGACCGAGGCTGACTGGCGACTGTTTACCACCTTGATTCGCTTTGATCCCGTTTATGTCGGCCACTTCAAATGTAATCTGCGCCGTCTGATTGATTATCCGAATCTATGGAATTACATGCTGGAGCTGTACCAAATGCCCGGCGTGGCCAGCACGTTCAGCCTGGATCACATCAAGATCCACTACTACAGCAGCCATCATCAACTGAACCCGACCGGCATTGTGCCGGCTGGCCCGGTGCTGGACCTGAACGGGCCCCACGGACGCGGTCATTTGCCGGTCCAGCCAGGGCCCTTGCATATCGGTCTTCAGTAACCGGGACGATCAAAAATATCGGGATTGAGCAAGATGGAGCGGTCTACCTGATTGATATCGGTACGACCGCAAAAAGCCATGGATACATCCAGCTCATTGGCCATCAGTTTCAGTAGGCGGGCCACCCCCGCCTGACCTGCTGCACCCAAGGCATACAGGAAAGCACGGCCAATCATGGCGCCTTGGGCACCCAGGGCTCGGGCGCGCAACACATCCTGACCACTGCGGATTCCCCCATCGACCAGCACCTCAATCTTGTCGCCCACCGCCTTGCTGATCGCAGGCAGGCAGGAAATTGATGACGGTGCGCCATCCAACTGACGGCCACCGTGATTGGACACGATCAAGGCATCGGCGCCGCTATCGACGGCGTAACGGGCATCGTCCGCATCCATAATGCCTTTCACAATCAGCTTTCCGCCCCAGGCATTCTTGATCCACTCAATGTCTTTCCAGTTCAAGGTCGGGTCGAACTGCTCGGCAGTCCAGGTCGACAAGGAGCGCAGATCCGACACGCCCTTGGCGTGACCGACGATATTGCCAAAGCTGCGACGGTGCGTACGCAACATATTGCGGCACCAATAAGGCTTGGTCGCCAGATTCAGCAAATTAGGAATGGTCAGACGCGGGGGTGTGGTCAGGCCATTTTTGATGTCCTTGTGACGCTGGCCCAGCACTTGCAAGTCCAAGGTCAACACCAAAGCCGAGCAATTGGCGGCTTTGGCACGCGCGATCAGGTTCTCAATAAAGCTGCGATCACGCATCACATAAAGCTGAAACCAGAACGGGGCGCGGGTCGCCTGAGCCACATCTTCCAGCGAGCACACGCTCATGGTGGACAGGGTGAAAGGAATGCCAAAATCCCGTGCGGCCAAGGCTGCCAGCATTTCACCATCAGCATGCTGCATACCCGTCAGACCAGTGGGAGAAATTGCCACGGGCATGGCCACATCCTGACCCAAGAGCTTGGTCTTGAGGCTGCGATGGTCAATATCTACCGCCACGCGCTGTTTGAATTTCAGTTTGTGAAAATCCTGCTCGTTCGCATGATACGTTCCCTGCGTCCAGGAGCCGGAATCAGCGTAGTCATAAAACATCTTGGGCACGCGGCGTTTAGCCGCCAGGCGGAAATCTTCAGTGCAGGTAATTTTCGACAGATCCATGACATTGGGCTCCAAAACAATGGCGTAATAATGCGGCTTTGTTTCCTGTGGGGCAAGTCATCCGAAGCAGACTGTTCGAAGTTTCTTCCTTCTCTATTTTTCTGCGTGAGCCCAATCATGAACGTGAGCAGTCCCGGGCAGGGCTACAAGCCTTGCGCCTGGCGGCTTTCCAGCGTTTCCCTATACCGAGAAATCCAAAAAGAGACTATTTTGCTAAAAAGAACAGATATTTTGGTGACAAGCCAAAATGGCCGTGCTATAGTTCTACTTCTTTAGCGGCTGTAGCTCAGTTGGATAGAGTACTTGGCTACGAACCAAGGGGTCGTGGGTTCGAATCCTGCCAGCCGCGCCATATTCAGTAAAAAAGCCATTTCTTCGGAAATGGCTTTTTTGCTTTCTACTCGGATATCAGACGGCAAAAAGATCCACTACGGCACTCATGCCTCCACCCACAATAGCAATCCGAGCAGGCTTGAACAAAGAAATAGAATGAGCAATACCAGTCCTGGCTTTATATAGCCAGGAACTGTTCCTTCACGGCCTTATCGCCTTTCTGGCAACTCAATACCCGCAGCATTCTGCAAACCATACTTTGGTGGTATTGGCTGCAATACTCCTCACGTTCGATTCTGACTCAGCCGCCACCAAGAGTAATGGTTCCCCTCCCCAAGCAGCAAGCCACTCCTGCATCGGCAAAACCATCAATACCATGGCTTAAAGACACTACAAAGTGCCGGGTTAAGTCTGCAGCCCCCTGCTCCGTACGCGCCGTCAAAGCCTTATTTCCCCGTGTTTTCAGAAAAATTTCGTATTTATTTCAAGAAAATGCTTTTTAGGCTTGTCATCCAGATAAATAATCTGCTATAGTTTCACTTCTTTAGCGGCTGTAGCTCAGTTGGATAGAGTACTTGGCTACGAACCAAGGGGTCGTGAGTTCGAATCTTGCCAGCCGCGCCATATAAAGAAAAAAGCCACTTCTTCGGAAGTGGCTTTTTTCGTTTGTCTTTCCGCTTTTTTACCCCACCTGACCTCCCCGTTTTATCTGCTTTTTCCTGTGATTTGCATTTAGCGGACAAAGTCAATTGTTCCCACCCCTCAGCCTTGTCAGGCAGAAAGGCACATCCCCAATCCTAAGTCCCTGTCCAAGCGTTTATAAACTGAACCTCACCAATGCCACAAATTAAATGTAACAATTGAAACTTTATTTTAATTTCAAAAAATAAGGGTAAAACCTCTCTATTATTGCCAAAACGAATTAAAAGAGGGGACATACCATTCCAAGAGCTTATGCCATGGGCTGCGTACAACACGCAGTCACATTCGACAGAAAAAATTGAGCCGTCCGGCCTGTACCTGCTGAAACCGATATCCCGGTGCAGCCTGTCGTTGGCACATCTTGGGCTATTCCCATCTTTGAATAGACCCGAAAAACAAACAAAGCAGATCTGTTCATTAATCTAAAGAGGAAACCCATGACTCGTCGCATGCTCGCTACGCTTTTACTGTCCATTCCACTTGCAGCCTGCCAGACCCTACAGGGTGGTGGAACAGGGGGCGAAGACAAGTTCACTGCCGCCTACATGCAAACACACCTAAAACCAGGCGTGACCACCGTCGAACAAGTGCGCCAGCTCTACGGCAAACCAGATACCACTCAAGAAGGCCCAAGAGGTCCGTCTATGTGGACCTATTCACCCTCTAACAATGCAACCTCTGACTTGCTGTCCTCTGCCATGGGTGCCTTCGGGCTAGGCGCCGCCAGTAGCATCACCGGGGCAACACAAGAAGATGGCCGCAGACTGTATATCCATTTTGAGAACCATAAAGTCTCCGACTACAGCTTATCGCACAACTAAAAATCTCTTAGTTTGAGGCTCGCTATACTCAAAACGCCTGAGCTGTTAGGCCCAGGCGTTTTTACAGCAAGGCAACAAGACTCATCATGATCTCACGTACTATCCATTTTCTGCCCGCCGTCCTGCTTCTCGCCTGCAGCCTGTCGGTCGCGCAAGAGGCCAACCCTACGGCCCAACTGGCCCAGATGGGCGGCGCCATGCATGCGGCCGCCCAGGTCTGTGGCGACTACACTGACACGCAATTACAGGACATGAAGAACAAGCAGAAAGAAGCCATGAAGGATATGGGCCTTAGCGAGGCCGATTTCGATGTGGCATTCGAGCAAGGCCTGCAGCGCGGCCGCAAGGACCTTGAGGGCGCCACCAACACCCAGCGCAATCAGATGTGCGAGCAGTTGCGCTCCGGCCCCAAGTTCTGAGCTCACCCTACCCAACAAGAAAGCGCTCTGACCCGCAAGGAACCAGAGCGCTTTTTTACTGCCTGCGCTAAAACTGAAAGGGTTTACAGCGCTTTGACCATGTCTTCGATGGTCTTTTTGGCATCGCCAAACACCATCATGGTCTTATCCATATAGAACAGTTCGTTATCCAGACCGGCATAACCAGCAGCCATGGAGCGCTTGTTCACGATCACGGTTCGAGCTTTGTAGGCCTCCAAAATTGGCATACCCGCAATCGGCGAAGCCGGATCGTTTTTAGCTGCTGGGTTGACCACATCGTTGGCCCCCAGCACCAGCACCACATCGGTCTGAGCAAACTCGCTATTGATGTCGTCCATTTCAAAGACTTGCTCGTAAGGCATTTCCGCCTCGGCCAGCAAGACGTTCATATGGCCAGGCATACGACCGGCCACCGGATGAATGGCGTAGCGCACATTCACACCCTGGCTGGTCAGCTTGTCCGACAACTCTTTCAAAGCGTGTTGAGCACGAGCCACGGCCAAACCGTAACCGGGCACAATCACCACGGACTCAGCATTGCTCATCATGAACGCGGCATCTTCAGCACTGCCGGATTTCACCGAACGACTGCCCTGATCCGCAGCACCCGCAGCCGCTTCCGGATTGGCACCAAAACCGCCCAGGATCACGTTGAAGAAGGCACGGTTCATGGCCTTGCACATGATGTAGGACAGAATCGCACCGGAGGAGCCCACCAGCGAACCGGCAATGATCAGCATGGAGTTGTTCAGGGAGAAACCAATCCCTGCGGCCGCCCAGCCCGAGTAGCTGTTCAGCATGGACACCACCACGGGCATGTCTGCCCCGCCAATCGGGATGATCAACATCACGCCCAGCAGGAAGGACAAGGCCAGCAGCACGCCAAAGGCCCACCATGCCTGGGTCATCACAAAGATCACACCGCAAGCCAGGGCCAACAGCCCCAGCAGCAGGTTCAGCATGTGCTGACCTTTGAAGGTGACAGGTGCGCCCTGGAACAGTCGAAACTTGTACTTGCCCGACAGCTTGCCAAACGCGATCACCGAACCGGAGAAGGTAATGGCACCGACCAGCGCGCCCAAAGCCAGCTCCACACGGTTACCCATAGGCAGAGCCACCTCGGCCGAACCAATCCCGAAGGCCACCGGCTCCAGCACCACGGCAATCGCAATGGCTACCGCAGCCAGACCAATCATGCTGTGCATGAAGGCCACCAGTTCCGGCATCTTGGTCATCTCGACACGACGCGCCATGACGGTGCCCAGCACGCCGCCAATCACCAAACCAATCAGAACCCGCAGCAAGCCAGAGAGCTCTTTACCTTCAGGGGCCAGGCTATAAATAAGCACAGCGGTAGTGGCAATGGCCAAGGCCATCCCCACCATGCCGAACAAGTTGCCACGACGCGAGCTGGCCGGATGCGACAAGCCTTTCAGGGCCTGAATGAAACACACCGAGGCCAGCAAATAGCACAAGGTAACGGTATTCATGGAAATCATGACTGCCCTTCCTTGGGCGTATTTTTAGCGCCCTTCTTTTTGAACATTTCCAACATGCGGCGGGTTACCAGGAAACCACCAAACACGTTGACCGAGGCCAGCGCGGTGGCAATAATGCCCATCGCCTGCGCCCAAGGGCTTTCGGTCAGGGCCGCTGCCAACATCCCGCCCACAATAATGATGGCCGAGATCGCGTTGGTCACCGCCATCAAGGGCGTGTGCAAAGCGGGTGTCACTGTCCAGACCACGTGGTACCCCACGTAGATGGCCAGCACAAAGATGATCAGGTTAATGACCAGGGGAGAAATAATATCCATGGCGTCAGGCTCCCTGCAGTGGAAAGAGTCGTTTGCCACCCTGTACAACGCGGCTGGCATTCACAATGTCGTCGTCCGCAGGGATATGCAGCTCGTCAGACTGATCCTTGAGCATCAAGCCCAGGAACTGTTGAATATTGCGTGCGTACAAGGCAGAGGCATCCGCGGCCACACGGGCCGGGAAGTTAGTCTCGCCCACCAGGGTCACGCCATGTTTTTCCACAATCTGATCCGCCTCGGTCAAGGCGCAGTTACCGCCACGGGCCGCGGCCAGATCAACAATGACCGAACCCGCTCGCATGGACTGCACCACATCCTCGGCAATCAGACGCGGAGCAGGGCGCCCCGGAATCAATGCCGTGGTGATGATGACGTCGGCCTGTGCGCAACGTGCCGCCACCACCGCCGCCTGCCGTTGCAACCAGGAAGCGGGCATGGGACGAGCATAACCGCCTACCCCTTGCGCCGCCTCACGCTCTTCATCCGTCTCGTAGGGCACGTCAATAAACTTGCCACCCAAGGACTCGATCTGCTCACGCGCGGCAGGACGCACGTCAGAGGCTTCCACCACCGCTCCCAGACGACGTGCTGTCGCAATCGCCTGCAAACCGGCCACACCCGCGCCCAGCACCACAACTCGGGCCGCTTTGACGGTGCCCGCTGCGGTCATCATCATGGGGAAGAATCGGGGATATAAGGTGGCCGCTTTCAGCACTGCGGCATAACCGGCAATATTGGCTTGTGAGGACAGAACGTCCATGCTTTGCGCCCGCGTAGTGCGCGGGATCAGCTCCAGGGCAAATGCCTGGCAGCCCGAAGAGGCCAACCTGTCCAGACCCTCGCTCTCGTAAGGGTCCAGCATACCGACGACCACATGCTCGGCACGTAAACGTGCCGAATCAACATCAGCCGGGCCCACTACCAGCAGCACGGTGGCTTGATAGGGATCGCCTATCGTTGCCCCTGCTGCCTCGTAGTCAGCATCCGAGCTGGCAATACCCTGTCCGGCACCCGCCTCGATAATCACATCATGGCCCGCCTTGCGGTAAGCCTTGATGGTATCGGGCGTGGCCGCTACCCTCTTTTCCCCGGTCCCCCGGGGGCTTAGTACACCCAGTCGCATCTTCAATCTCCAGTTAATTAACTAACTTCTATGATCTCTGACGACGTGCAGTACCCGGATGGGTGAGTCTGTCCCCCAAGGGGACACGACCCAACAACCTCTCCGGCCCGGTCTGTGTCTGTCCACAACACCGGAACACCATCTATAAATTCGGATGTGCATGAGCAGGCCTATTGCAGACCTGCTTGAACAGGATAAATACCTACCCCGTTGTATCCCTCTCCCACCCCTGCCTTTTGCAGGAAACCACCATTCTTTTTGAACTCACTATAAGGGCCTTTATTTGACACAAGAAACCCTAACTCGCACTAGACCGCTTTAGACGAAAAAGCAAGACACATTACTACCACCTGATTATCGCAATAGGATGCTTGTTCTACGGATTTTTTTTGCTTGCCTGCCCGGTAACACTGATGCAATCAGCCTTTGCCTTGGACTTAGACGCCTGATAATTAAAACTACAAGTATTGGCCTGCTGCTAAGATAGCAACTTCTTATAAAACTTGTCATTAATCTGTAATGTTCGCTCAGAATCCCGCTACCGCTAGGTTTACCTCGTCAATAGCCGCTGAGCTGCCTCTTTTTAAAGCCTAGGCAAGCGCTCCCCTGCTTGTCGGTTTACCTGCACTCTTGAGCCCCAGGCTGATCTATCCCCATGGCAGAAATCCACATCGATCGCGTAGTGAAACGCTACGGCAGCAACACCATCATCAATGAATTGAGCCTGCAAATCCGGCATGGCGAGTTCTTCACGTTACTAGGGCCCAGCGGCTGTGGGAAAACCACGTTGCTGCGTATGATTGCCGGTTTCATCATCCCCGATGAAGGCCGTCTGTTTCTGGACAAGGAAGATATTACCTATCTGCCCGCGCACAAACGCGAGACCGGCATGGTGTTCCAGGACTACGCGCTGTTCCCCGATAAAACCGTATTTGACAATGTGGCTTATGGCTTGCGGGTGCGCAAGGTCAGCAGCAGCGACATCAAGAAAAAAGTCGCCTATATCCTGGACCGCGTTGAGCTGGGCGGCATGGCCCAGCGCTACCCGGCCGAGCTGTCCGGCGGCCAGCGCCAGCGTGTGGCCCTGGCCCGCGCCCTGGTGATCGAGCCTCGAGTCTTGTTGATGGATGAACCCTTGTCCAATCTGGATGCCAAGCTGCGTATTCAAATGCGCCAGGTCATCCGCGAATTGCAGCAAGAATCCAACATCACGGCTATTTTCGTGACGCATGACCAGGAAGAAGCCCTGTCCATGTCGGATCGCATTGCCTTGTTGCGCCAGGGCCGTATCGATCAGCTCGATACCCCCGAAGCCATGTACGCCACACCGCGTACCGCCTATGCCGCCGACTTTATTGGCGCGGCCAACCTGATCGACACTCTGGGTGTACATGTGGACGCCGATCACACCACCGTCAGTATTGCCGGCGGACACATTCTGGTAAACAGCCCGCCCCCTGATGGTCAGGTGCTGCTGGCAGTACGCCCCGAAAACATCACCCTGCATACCGAAGCCCAGGCTGGCAGCATCCCCGCTCAAGTCGTGGCACGCCAGTACCTAGGGACTAAAACGGCCTACAGCCTGAAGTTGAGCGACGGCAAACCCATTATTGCTGACGTTGCTGCCGCCCAGGACCCACATCTGTCTGCAGGTGGCTCGGTGAATCTGAGCTTTAGTCCTGAATGCCGTCTGGTCGAGGCCTAAGACCCATGGCTATTGCTGCAAGACCCCTGGCCCTTCGTTCCCCCTGGTTCCTACCCGCCCTGATTTGTCTGGTGGTGCTGGTGTTCTGGGTCGTCTGGCCCCTCGCCTCTCTGTTCTATCAAAGCATTATCAACCCGGCAACGGGCATGCCCAGCCTGCATGGCTTTGAAACCTTCTTCAGCGACCCGCGCTATGTTGAAGCTTTCTTCAACACCATCAAACTGGGGCTGATCTCCACCGTTGGGACCTTACTGCTGGGCGCCCCGCTGGCCTATGTGGTAGCCCGCTACGACTTCCCCGGCAAAGCCATTGTGGCGATCCTGCCTTTAACCACCATCGTGCTACCCGACATTATCGTCTCGCAGGCCTGGCTGATGCTGCTGGGCAATAACGGCGTGGTGCGTCTGGCCCTGGAAAGCATCGGTATTGATCTGCCCAGCTTCTATGGCTGGTTCGGCATGTCCTACGTGCTGATCCTGAACGATTACACCTACGTGTATATCGGCATGCTGGCTGCGCTCAAAGCCATTGATGGCACGCTGGAAGAAGCGGCCGTGAACCTGGGTGCCACCAACTTCAAGCGAGCGCTGAGCGTGACCTTCCCGGTGCTGATGCCTGCCTTGCTGGTCAATGCCATGATTGTGTTCACGCTGGCCGTAGACAACTTCTCCATCCCCATGATTCTGGGTGGTCAGGTTGATGTTCTGTCCTCGCTGACCTACACCACCTTCCTGTCCGAGATGAGCGGCAACCCCACCATGCAAGGCGTGCTGGCCGTGGTGTCCGTGATTCTGGTCGGTGCGGTGTTATTCATTCAGAAACGGGTACTGGAGCGCAAGACCTTCCAGATGCAGCAAGGCCGTGCCCCGCGTCCGGTTCGCGCTCAAGGTCTGGCCGGTATCTTGCTGACCATCGGTGCGGTGATGTTTGTCACCTTCTCGCTGATCCCGGCCTTTATCGTGCTGATGGGTGCTTTCACCAAAGCCAGCGGCCCGGTCATGCAGTACGGCACCTTCACCCTGGACAATATGGAGCGTGCCCTGCGCTACGCCCCCGAGCCCATCTTGAACTCGCTGATGCTGGCCAGTGTTGCCACCGTTGCAGGCACCTGCTTTGCCACGATCTGCAGTTACCTGATCGTGAAAAAACGTTTGTTCGTGGTGACTGCACTGGACTATATGGTGATGCTGCCTTTGGCCATTTCCGGCACCGTGCTGGGTATTGCCCTGATCCAGACCTACAACAGCGGCATGCTGGTGCTGACCGGCACTTGGGTGATCATGGCCGGTGCGTACTTTGTGCGTAAAGTGCCTTTTTCCATTCGCTCGGCCTCGGCCTCGCTCTACAACATTCCCGACTCTATCGAAGAGGCTTCCATCAATCTGGGTGTCAGCCCCTTCCAGAGTTTCTTCAAAGTGGTTCTGCCCTTGATGAAGCCCGCCATTCTGGGCGCGGCCATCCTGATGTGGGTCACTTCACTGGCTGAAATTTCCGCCACTATCGTGCTGTATTACGGTGGTATGGAAACCATGCCCATCCAGATGTTCCGTCAGATCGACGCCGGCTTTCTGGCCCGTGCTTCGGCTTACGGGGTGATCCTGATGGTCGTGATTCTGGTGCCGATTTATCTGGCTATCCGTTTTCTCAAGCTGGATTTGTTTTCCAGCCGCTAATCTAAAAAGGCTCACTATGCTGACTACACGTTTTTTGAAAACTGGTCTGGCACTCTCCTTCAGTGTCGGCGCCCTGTCCCTGTCCGGTACCGCCCTGGCCGCCAATGCCGTGATGTACACGCCCAACAATGTACAAACCATTGATACAGCGCTGGAAATCGCTCGAAAGACTGCTTCTGACCTGTCCATTCAACAAGTGACTTCGGGCGCTGGCGCCTTGATGAAGCGTATCGAAGCCGAATCGCAGAACCCGCTCGGTGACGTGGTATGGGGCACTGGCTACGGCACCATGGCCGCTTTCCAGCAGAACTTCGAGGCTTACGAGTCGCCCGAGAACAAGGCCATTCCTGAAGCCTTCCACGGCAAGGACAGCCTGTGGACCAGCTCCAACGCGCACGTCATGGTCATCATGGTCAACGACCGTCAGCTCAAAGGCTTGGCTGCTCCCAAGACCTGGGCTGATCTGTTCGATCCCCAGTGGAAAGGCAAAGTCATTATTGGTGACCCCGCCTCGTCGGGCAGTGCTTACGACCAGGTTTACGGCATCTACCAACTGTATGGCGCTGAAGGCCTGCAAAAGCTGGCGGCCAACGTGATCGTGTCCAAGAGCTCGGGCCAGGTTTACAAAAGTGTGGCAAACGGCGAGTACCCCTTGGGCGTGACCATGGAATACGCCGCTTACGCCTATGTGGCTGGTGGTCAGAAAGGCATTGAGCTGGTCTACCCTGAAGACGGCACCTTCATCGCCCCTGAAGGCGTAGCTGTCATCAAGAACCCCAAGAACGGCCAGGAAGCAGCGCGCAAACTGGTCGATGTTCTACTGTCCAAAGAGGTTCAGGAAGCCGAACTGGTTGAGAACTTCCGCCGCCCCACCCGCAGCGACATCAATGTGGCCGAACTGACCAAACTACCTAATCTGGATCAGATCAAGATTGCCAGCACCGACCCCTTGAAGGCCGCTGCCGAGTACGAAACAGTCATCGAGGCCTGGAAACAGGCGTTGGCAGCAGCGGGTAAATAAACCAGCCAAGCCCCGAACTGAACAGCGACGCCAAGTGGGCCTACCCCACCAGTTGCTTGATCAGAACTCAAGACAAAACCCTTGGTGTGGGCTTCGCTCCGCACCAAGGGTTTTTTATCACCGCTAAAAAACGACGCCCAAAAAAGAAGCAAGATCCGCTCTAACCCTCTCAGAGTCGTTCAATATGCGGCACCGGCTCACCAAGCTCCATCCATCGAGCCATCGCCGCCGAGACTCGCTGTCCTGTAGCCTCCAAACCCTCTTGCTCCACACAATCAAGACGAATGATGTAGTTTAAAAAGTCCCCGCCTACATTGGCCGCCAAGGGCAGAACCTCCAGCCCCTGTTGTTTCACCATATCAAACACAAGCCGAAAATTAGGGCGCATGGAGTGCCAATAAATAGCCCCGTGCTGATGCAAATCGGCGCATAAATCAGCAACAAGAACGGGATCCTGATGGAAGCAAATCTCCATTCAAGCCCCGCTTCGCTTAATCAACCGGATAAATCTGATCTTCACGCAAACGCGGGCGGTCTGCTTCCACTTCCGTCAAGGGCTCCACGCGTTGCATCGTTGCCAAAGAACGCTGCGCCAATCGCTGGTACATACGCGTGCCGAAGAATTTGCCATCAATGGCTTTCTGATCCAGCTCTTTGACCACCGTCGCCGGGGACCCCGCCACCAGACTGCGGGGAGGCACTTGCATGCCTTTTTTCACAAAGGCCATCGCACCAATAATGCTGTCTGCACCGATGTCCGCCGCGTCCATGACGACCGCATTCATGCCCACCAACACGTTGCGACCAATGACGCAGCCGTGCAGCACCGCGCCGTGTCCGACGTGGCCATCCTCATGCACCACCGTATCCTGATAAGGCGTGCCGTGAATAACACAGGTGTCCTGAATATTGGAGCCGGCCTTCATGATGATGCGCCCGAAGTCCCCTCGCAAACTGGCCAAAGGGCCGATATACACGCCCTCACCAATAATGACGTCACCAATCAGTACAGCGGTAGGATGAACATAGGCCGTGGGGTGAACCACAGGCACCAGCCCATCAATAGAATAAATATTTTGCATACCTGCCTCGTACAAAAAGCCTGCACCCACAGCCGGCCCCAGGTCCGGCCAAAAATACGATCATAGCTGCTACAGACCGATATAATGCGCCGTACTCTTTCTTTTTGCACCCTATGAGCATGTTGTATTACTGGCTGGCTTTTTTCTTGGGCATGGTGTTTTACGCCGCCTACTTGTCGCAGTCCTTTTTGCTGTCGCAAGGCATCCTCTATATGAAGGAAAAAGATCAATCGCCACCCCTGCTCTGGCTGTTCACCCGCTTGATCGGCTTTATTCTGCGCGCCATTCCCGGCTTGCTGATGCGCCCCATTCCCCTGATTCTGTGGGTCTTGGGCATGGGGCTGACGGTGCAATACAGCTTCGCACCTTAGGCCGGATAGTTCACTCCCTGCTTGTTCACTGCATGGACGGCCGGATCAGGATGAACCCCTCCTGACCCCATGCTTGCGACTCCCAGTCAAGCATCCTGCGCCTGTCAGTCAATTCAGCGCCGCCCACCCCTCCTACACTGACGCAAACCAAAATGGCCGGGCTCAGTAAGCAGCGCGGTCTGACGATCAGAATCGCGGATACCGCGACAAGGAGGATGTATGCAGACAAGAAAAATCGTCCGGGCAGCCGCCGTACAGGCCGCCTCTCCCAACTACGATCTGGCAGCAGGGGTTGATAAAACCATTGAGCTGGCTCGTCAGGCCCGCGATGAGGGCTGCGACCTGATCGTGTTTGGTGAAACCTGGCTACCAGGCTACCCCTTCCACGTCTGGTTGGGCGCACCGGCCTGGTCGCTGAAATACAGTGCCCGCTACTATGCCAACTCGCTCTCGCTGGACAGTGCGGAATTTCAACGCATTGCCCAGGCCGCACGGACCTTGGGCATTTTCATTGCCTTGGGCTATAGCGAGCGCAGTGGTGGCAGCCTGTATCTGGGCCAATGCCTGATTGACGACAAAGGCGAGATGCTGTGGTCGCGCCGCAAACTTAAACCCACACATGTCGAGCGCACCGTGTTTGGTGAAGGCTATGCCCATGATCTGATTGTGTCCGACACCGAGCTGGGCCGCGTCGGTGCGCTGTGCTGCTGGGAGCACCTGTCTCCCTTGAGCAAGTACGCGCTGTACTCCCAGCACGAAGCCATTCACATTGCCGCCTGGCCGTCTTTTTCGCTGTACAGTGAACAGGCCCATGCTCTCAGCGCCAAAGTAAACATGGCTGCCTCGCAAATCTATTCGGTCGAAGGCCAATGCTTTACCATCGCCGCCAGCAGTGTGGTCACTCAAGAGACGCTGGACATGCTGGAAGTGGGAGAGCACAACGCCTCCTTATTGACCATGGGCGGTGGCAGTTCCATGATTTTTGCGCCAGACGGACGCACACTGGCCCCCTACCTGCCGCACGATGCCGAAGGCCTGATCATTGCCGACCTGAACATGGAAGAAATTGCCTTCGCCAAGGCAATCAACGACCCCGCAGGTCACTATTCCAAACCTGAGGCTACCCGTTTGGTACTGGATTTGGGGCACCGTGAGCCCATGACACGGGTTCACTCCCAAAGCCTGATCAAGGAAGAGGCCTGCGAACCACTCACACCCAGTACGATTGCACCAGTTGCCGTCAGCCAGATCCAGGAATCGGACACACTGTTGGTGCAGGAACCGTCCTGATCGCCCAGAAAGCAAGGCCCGGACAGACTGCCCAGGCCTTGCTTTCTATTGCCTTCTCGTTGCGGTCACCGCCTCATCCTGGTCGGAAATTATCGTCACCCGCCGCTATTTCTGGTCTGGTGCAAACCAAAGATCTTGCCCGATACTTAGTCAGTCCAGTTGATCGCAGTCCTGCCGTCAGCATTCGGATACACGACGCAGAGGTCATCAATGGAGCAATGGTCCACCACGGCAATTCCCCCTACCCGGCGCGCGCCCTACTGGATGGAGGCCGTCAATAAGGCCTATGTACAACTGGAGTGCACCGTCCCCTCCCGTTCCTCTGCCCCCTTCTTCGGTGCCATCACGCGCCATGAACTGGCCGCTGTCAGCCTCTCTCATATCACCTCGACCACACAGACAGTCCTGCGCACGCCGCTGCAAATCTCCAGAGCATCCGAGGACATTTTTCTGCTCAGCATACAAGTGGCCGGAGCGGGAAAGCTGGTTCAGGATGACAAGACCGCTTACCTGCAACCCGGTGAATTGGCCTTGTACGACTCCACCCGTCCCTATCAGCTTCTGTTTGATCAGGACTTTGAGCAGTATGTACTTTCCTTGCCCGGCTCCATTTTGCGCAATCGTTTGCACAATGCCGAGGACATGACAGCCTGCAAAATCACCAGCGCGCAATCGGGCACGGCACGCTTGCTCTCCCATATGGTCAGCGAGCTAACCGACTGCCCCCCTTCCGGAGGTCCCAGTGTAGATACGTCGCTTGCTGACAGCTTGGTCAGCATTCTGGTGGCGACGCTAGCAGAGAATCTGGGCGGCCTGCCTTTACAGGACAACACAGGGTCTGTACGGCGCGACCGCATCAAAGCCTATGTGCTGGAGAATCTGCGCGATCCTCAATTGAATATAGGCAAAATTGCCAAACGCTTGGACCTGACGCCCAGCACCGTACACCGCGCCTAGGAGGGCGAGGCCAACTCACTGACAAGCTGGATCTGGTCCATGCGCTTGCAAGGCGCTGAACAGGATTTACGCCAACTGGCCCATCAGCACAGGACCATCACAGAAATTGCTTACCACTGGGGGTTCAGCAGCTCTGCCCATTTCAGCCGGGCATTTCGACGGCACTTCGGAGTGCCGCCGAAAGAGGTCCGCGAGAATATGCGGGCCCTGGCCCAAGCAGACTCAAAGCCTATCTGATCAGACGGCCCGGCGTTCTGGCAATCAGGCAATGGCCTTGCCGTCATTCAATGCCAACAGGCCTTTGACCAGGCGGTACACGATCCACACGCCCACAATCACGATAGTCACAAAACCGACCAGAATCGCCATCAGCAAGAACGACAGCACCACGCCAACCAGGCCCCACCAGAAAGTACGGATTTGCCAATCGAAGTGCGACTCCAGGTAAGTGCCGCGAACCTCATCACGTTTGATGTAATTGATGATGATGGCGACCAAGGCGGTAATACCGCCAAACATGGACAAGATGTACAGGGCGTAATTGATTAATGTCAGGTTACGTAGGTTGACCAACTGCTTGGTACCCTCGTCTTGTGGAACCGGATTCATATCATCATTCATTGATCACTCCTTGGAAAAACAAACGGTAGCGTTACCTTTGCTGTAACGCTACCGGAGAAACGCTGTTCGGGCTAACGACTGTCAATAAATTAACGCAGTCCGATAAAGGGCATGGCAGAACCGGGAACCAGACTTTCTGGTAGTTTACCGTCCCACTTTTCCACTGCATTCAAGTTGACCAGATTGGTGTTCTGGGCCAATGCCTGAGCCTTGGCAGAAATCGCCTTGGCCTCAGCTTCACCACGCAGACGAATACCATCGGCTTCAGCCATGTAGCGTTCGCGTTGAGCGCGAGCCTCTGCTTCGGCCTGCACCACCTGGATTTCAGCCTGAATAGAAGCGGTTTCTTTTTGCTGGCGCGTGGTTTCAATTTGAACCTGGGCCAACATGCGGTTTTCAATCGACTGCTCGTACGCTTTGGAAAAAGACACTTCCTCAACCTGTACACCCATCATCTGCATGGGGGCAGACTCCAGAGTCACGCGCATGGCCTCGTTAATGTCAGCACCGAGTTTTTCACGATTCTGAATGGACTGAGCGGCGGTGTACTTACCGAACACGTTCTTGATTACGTCCAGAGCCTTGCGCTCCAGCAAGCGGGCCTCCAAAGCTTCCAGCGAACCGTATTCGGAGTACAACTGGGCCACATCGGTTTCAGGCACTCGATACGTTACCGAGGCCACCATGGAGGCAGACTGCTGGTCAAAACTATACGCCTCAAGCTGCATGCGAACCGTGTGATCACGTACCGAGATCTTGCGTACCGTATCAAAGAACGGAACCTTAAAGTCCAAGCCAGGTTCGGCCACGCGCACCAACTTACCGTTACGCAGCACCACGCCACGTTCACCCTGATCGACCTGCAAGAACGAGCCCATGGAGGCCACAATCAGGATCAGGAAAATAACAACAGCGGCCCCCAGAAAGCCCAGTCCCTTGGAGAAATTGGTCGTGCCACCTTCTGACTTCGCTTTAGCAGCCAGTTTCGTTAATGGATTTTTATCAGTGCTCATCACGGCTTCCTTTATGTGGCTGACGCGTCTGGTCTTTTAATTGACGACGTTCCACCATCAGTTGCCGTATGCCTTTGGCAATCAGGTAGGCCAGCACAGCGGCCCCCAACAAAATCAAGATGATACGCATGACGCTTCAGTCTTCCCACTAGATTTCAAACAGACGGCAATTATCCCCGATTCCCTATGCCATGCTCAGAAAATAAGCGTCAAAATATGACAAATGAGCCATATTGCCGGTAAGAAATCATCAACGGACGCCCTTGCAGCATCCTAGGCAGCGCGATACGCGGCCTGCGCCTTTATTCCAAAGAAGCCAAGGCCGCATCCAGATCAGGCATATGCGCCTGCACAGGAGGCACATCACTGCGAGTGGCAATCAAGCGCAAAATATGATTTTTGCTGATCTGGAAAGTACGCATTAACTGCTCCAGCTCGGCAGTAGAGTATTGGCGGGCATTATCACGCAAAGCCGCCTCCAGCGCGTCTAACTGTTCATAGACCAAGTCCAGATCTTCGCGCTCTTGAATATACAGACGCGTCAGCCAAATACGCTGCCCCACAGCGTCCCATTGCTCCAGCCCCGAAAACCCATGCTTTTGCGTCAGGCTGTTTAATTGGCGGTACAGATCCGAACCGCGCCTTATCTGAGTGACATCGAGCACAGGAGGAAAACCGTCGGGCAGCCCCCCATCCCAAACAGGCTCGCTGCGCTCTACCGTTTGGAGCACTGGCAAAATATCGTGCAGGCTTTGCACATAACGAGTCACGACCTGGTCATCCAATGCCAGCTCAGTTGAGGACGCCAAAAACGGCAGGCCCATCAAGGCCATGCCACAGATACAGAGGACTCGTTTAATCATCGCTCGCCCTAAAAAACAAGACAGCCGTCTTGAACGACGCAAAACACTTTGTTTGATTGTAAGCACGAGATTCACTGCTTTTCTTGGCCTGTGCCAAAAACGACACAGCATTTCACTCTTTAATAGTCTTGCTCTAAAAAGACTTGCCCTGTTTGAATTCCATACTGTCTGAAATTTGTCAGCCGGACTATCCGTGAAATTGGCTTCACTCTGTCCCAGAATAAAGGTAACAATTATTTTTTTATTTTGGCTTCGGAACAAGCTTGAACGCAGCGTCGACAACGTGCCTGATCGCTCTTTCCCGGCAGGCTTGGGCACACACGAACAAGCGGCGGGCAATAAAAAAAGCCCTTGAAAACAAGGGCTTAATTTAATTTCAGCTGGCGGAGACGGAGGGATTCGAACCCTCGATACGGGTATAAGCCGTATGCTCCCTTAGCAGGGGAGTACCTTCAACCTCTCGGCCACGTCTCCAGCTCTAGGAAAGAAGTAACTATAGCATTTTTAAAAAACCAATGCAAATAGCTATAGGGATTATTTTTCCTGATCCAGCTCGAACGTCTTGTGCAGAGCACGTACGGCCAATTCCATGTACTTGTCAGCAATGATGACCGAGGTCTTGATCTCGCTGGTGCTGATCATCTGGATATTGATGCCCTCTTCGGACAAGGCGCGGAACATGGAGCTGGCAATACCAGCATGGTTACGCATGCCGATACCAACGATGGACACCTTGCACACGGCTTCGTCAAACACGATTTCGCCAGCGCCCACAGCAGGACCGACCTGGTTCATCAACAGTTCCTTGGTGCGCAGCGCATCGTTGCGGCTGACGGTAAAGGAGAAGTCAGTTGTGCCTTGAACCGACAGGTTCTGCAAAATCATATCGACTTCGATGTTGGCTGCGGCGATAGGGCCCAGAATGGAATAGGCCACGCCGGGGGTGTCAGGGACGGCGCGCAGGGTGAATTTGGCTTCATCACGGCTGAAGGCGATGCCAGAGACAACGGCAGCTTCCATTTTTTGGTCTTCCTCGAAAGTAATCAGCGTGCCCGAAGACATTTCTTCTTCGAGCGGAATCATGGGGTCGGTCATGGAGGACAGGACGCGCACAGGCACCTTGTACTTGCCAGCAAATTCCACGGACCGGATTTGAAGAACTTTGGAGCCCAAGGAGGCCATTTCCAGCATCTCTTCAAAGGACAGCACTTTCATGCGTCGAGCTTCTGGCACAACGCGTGGGTCAGTTGTGTAGACACCGTCCACATCGGTAAAGATCAGGCATTCACTGGCCTTCATGGCAGCGGCCATCGCCACCGCAGAGGTGTCCGAACCGCCACGACCCAAGGTCGTGATGTTGCCTTCTTCATCCACACCTTGGAAGCCGGTCACAACGACCACACGGCCTGCGTCCAAATCCTGGCGGATGCGGGTGTCATCAATAGAACTAATGCGGGCACGGGTGTAGGCATTGTCGGTTTTAACGGGAACTTGCCAACCGGCGTAGCTGCGGGCGGGAACGCCCTGGGCAGCCAAAGCCATGGCCAACAAAGCGCTACTGGCTTGTTCACCCGTGGCAGCCAGCATATCCAGCTCGCGCGGATCAGGCTGAATGCTCAGTTCTTTGGCCAGGCCTAGCAAACGGTTGGTTTCACCGGACATGGCCGAAGGAACCACCACAACTTGGTGCCCGGCGGCATGCCATTTGGCAACCCGACGCGCCACATTCTGGATGCGCTCGATCGAGCCCATCGACGTGCCGCCATATTTATGTACGATCAGGGACATCTTTTACTCTGCATCAAAGGGCTAAGGTCTGGGATAGACACAAAACCCGACTATTTTAACGACTTTCTGTGCCCCAAGCGCAGGCTCTACCAGATACGCACGCAAAAAACACATACTTTGCCGACTCAACACCATAGCCCACGCTCCTGCCACAGGCCACCCCAAACTACTTACTTGTTAGATTGATCTGCCCCCAGACTGTTTTTCTGCTCACCTGAGCAGGCAGATTCAATTTGCACCCGACCACGCACACAGCGGATCAGATTCGGTCCTTGCTTCCATATCAAATTTCTGTCGTGACCTTGGGCATGGACACCGCGCAGCTGACGCAACAACTCCGCCAGACGAGCATGCGTGGGTAAACCCGCACCCTGCGCTTGCAACCAATAACGGATCACCATGCTTTGTCGGGCCGGTTCCAACTGACGCCAGGCGCTCAGGCTGAAACTGCGGCCTGCCTCATCCGGCTCCAGAGCTTGCCAATCCTGGCGGGCCACACTGTCCAATACGTCCTGCGTCTCGCGGCTTAACTGGGCTTGTCGTTGCAAACGGCGTTGCCAACCCGGCCAGCGTGCATCCAGCACGGGCGTGAGCAAGTCGCGCACTGCACCACGGATGTACTCAGGATTGATATTGGTAGGGTCTTGCACTGCGTGCCAGCCTGTGGCCGCTGCAAAATTTTCACTGGCTTGAAGAATAAGAGCCCTGGGCTGTTCCAGCCAGGGTCGCCAGTAATTCAGATCATCGCGCTGCATATGGGGAGCCATCGCACCCAGGCCGGTTGTGCCCGTGCCTCGCAGCAAACGCATCAAAACGGTTTCAGCCTGATCGTCCTGATGATGAGCCAGCAGCACATGCTGCAAGCCAACAAAATGCGCCAGTTCAGCCAGACCCTGATAGCGGGCATCACGCGCGGCAGACTCCATACCATCCGCGCTTAGTCGGCGGGACTGCACCTGGACCCGCAAGCTGTGACAGGGTCGCTGCAAACGCGCAGCCAAATCATGCACATGCGCTTGCCATTGATCGGCAATGGCTTGCAGGCCATGATGAATATGGAAAAAATGAAGTGTGACGTTGCGGCGGCTGGCCCAAAGATGAGCATGTACCGCCAGCATTGCCGAGTCCGCACCACCACTTAAGGCAACAGCGACACTATCGCCACTTTTAAAACTTAGGTGATGATCAAGCGCCTCCAGCAGCGGGGTTGAGGGGCTAAAGCCCCCCAGCTGACTGGAAGACAATGGATCAGGCACGAACTTCCTGATAACGCCCGTAGGCCAAGAGACGTTCCATACGCTGCGCCAGCAATTGTTCGGTGCTCAGGCCTGAGACCTGACGCAAGGCGTCAGCCAAAGCGCGGCCCAATTGGCGTGCCATCATAGTGGGGTCGCGATGCGCGCCACCGATAGGTTCATTGATCACGCGATCAACCAGACCCAGTTCTTTCAAACGCGGGGCAGTGATGGCCAGCGCTTCAGCCGCCACAGGAGCCTTGTCCGCGCTACGCCACAAAATTGAGGCGCAACCTTCGGGCGAGATGACGGCGTAGGTGGAGTATTGCAACATGGACACCACATCTCCCACAGCAATGGCCAACGCGCCGCCCGAACCGCCTTCACCAATAATGGTGGAGATGATAGGCACACGCAGTTTGGCCATGGCAAACAGGTTATGGCCGATCGCTTCGGACTGGCCACGCTCTTCAGCACCAATACCGGGGTAAGCACCGGGGGTGTCCACGAACGTGAAAACCGGAATGCCGAATTTTTCTGCCAGATGCATCAGGCGCAAGGCTTTGCGATAACCTTCGGGGCGCGGCATGCCAAAGTTGCGGCGGGCGCGCTCTTTGGTATCACGACCTTTCTGATGACCAATGACCATGCACGGTGTGCCGTTGAAACGGGCCAGACCACCCACAATAGCCAGGTCATCCGCGTACATGCGGTCGCCATGTAACTCATGAAAGTCCGAGAAGATCTGGTTTACATAGTCCAGCGTGTAGGGACGTTGCGGATGGCGAGCAACCAGGGCCGTTTGCCAAGGCGTGAGCTTGGCGTAAATGTTTTTGGCCAGCGTCTGGCTTTTTTGCTGCAGACGGCTGAGTTCCTCTGAAATATCCACAGCGGAATCAGATTGCACGTAGCGGAGCTCTTCGATTTTGCCTTCGAGCTCGGCCAAAGGCTGCTCAAATTCCAGGAATGTATTTCGCATGTCGGTTCTTAAGGTTTAGGCCTAATTTAATATCGTACCGCAACTGTGTTCAGACTGCGCCACAGATGCCAGGTGGCCACCGTGCACCACGGTGCCCACGCTTGGGCAACTTCACGCGCCTCGAACCGGGATACCGGCTCGCCGCTGAAATAGTGCAGAGAGATTGCCTTGAGCAGGCCCGCATCATCCAAAGGGAGAACATCGGGTCTGTGCAAGTTGAAAATCAGAAACATATCTGCCGTCCAGCGACCCACGCCACGAATGGCGCACAGATCAGCAATAACGGCTTCGTCAGACAGGGACTGCCATGCCTGGGGGTCGATTTTACGAGCATCAAAGTGCGTCGCCAAATCAACAATGTATTCAGCCTTGCGTTTGGGCAAACCCAACCCATGCAAGGCCTCGTAGCCCAGTTCCACAATCAGTTTGGGCGAGAGCGCCTGACCGCAACCGTCCAGCAGCTTACGCCACAACTGGTCCGCTGTACGCGAGGCCAGTTGCTGGCCCACGATAGAGCGCACCAAGGTGGTGAAAGCCGGTGCCTGATGTTGCAAACAATAGTCGCCGTGCTGGGGGATGAGCTTGCGCAAGATACGATCGCGCCTCATCAACTGGGCGCACGCGTCGTCCCAGTAATCAGGTTTGCCCACCAAACGAACTTGGGGGCCGGATTGGACGCCGTTTAGGCCCTGCGCCATTGTGTTGCTCCACCTGGCCGATCTTCCAGCTCAACGCCCTGCTCTTTAAGCTGATCACGAATAGCATCGGCACGGGCAAAGTCCCGGTTCTGTTTAGCCTGGCTGCGTTCAGCCAGCAGCGCGTCAATCTGGGTATCACTCAAGGAGTCGGCACCAGCCACATTGCCCGCTTGGCCAAAGCGTGTGCTGGCGCGCCAATAAACGGCCGGCTCCACTTGCAAAAGACCAATCACCCCACCGAGCGCACGCATCAAGCCGGCTGCCTGCGCATCCTTGTCACGGTTGGCCTGACCAGCCAGCTCGAACAGGACGGCAATGGCTCCAGCGGTATTGAAGTCGTCATTCATGGCTTCGGCAAAAGCCAGCGCAGGGCCTTGAGTCCAATCAATGTCCACTTCGGCCGCAGGAACGTGTTGCAAGGTCTGGTACAGACGATCCAGCGCCTGTTGGGCGTCGCGCAGATTGTCCGGCGCGTAGTTTTGCAGACTGCGGTAATGGTTGCGCACAATAAAGAAGCGCAGCATTTCCGCTTCACGCGGATTGGCGATGTAGCTGCTTTCTTCGTCGGCCAGACCTTCAGGAGCCACGGTATCGCGGATGCGACGGAAATTGCCCAGGGACTTGGACATTTTTTCCGAGTCCACCATCAGGGGACCGCAGTGCATCCAGACATTGGCCAACTGGCCACCAAAGGCACCTTCTGTTTGGGCAATTTCGTTTTCGTGATGGGGGAACTTCAAGTCCGGGCCACCGCCATGAATATCCAGGGGCTGACCCAGCAGTGCCTTGCTCATGGCCGAGCACTCAATGTGCCAGCCCGGACGGCCCAGACCATAGGACGATTCCCACTTGGATTCGGCAGGCTCGTCTTCTTTTGCCGCCTTCCACAGCACAAAATCCAGGGGGTCGCGCTTGGCCGAGTTCAGGGCCACACGCTCACCGGCACGCAGATCGTCCAGGGAGCGGCCCGACAATTTGCCATAGCCGGGGAACTGACGCACCGCGTAGTTCACATCACCGTCCTCGGACTGGTAGGCCAGACCGTTCTCTTCCAGCTTGGCAATAATGCCCAGCATATCGGGCACGTACTGTGTAGCACGCGGCTCCGAATCGGGACTTTGCACACCCAGGGCCTTTTCATCGGCATGCATGGCCGCAATATAAAAGTCCGTCACTTGTGACATCAGTTGCTTGCGCTCGACGGCACGGCGGATGATCTTGTCATCAATATCGGTAATGTTGCGCACATACGAGACGCGATAGCCGCTTGCTCGCAGCCAGCGCTGCACGACGTCAAAACTGACCAGCATACGAGCATGCCCCAAATGACAGAAGTCGTACACCGTCATACCACAGACGTACATACGTACGTGGCCCGGTTCAACCGGAGAAAACACCTCTTTAGAGCGTGACAACGAGTTATAAATGCGCAACATGGCCTGTAATCGTCATAAAATCGGAACCTTGTGCCAGAACAATTTGCCCTTGGATCAGGTTCCGTATTTCCCGCCCGGCAAGAGGCAAGGTTAGAATGATGGTCAACAAGTATAGCAAGCAGACCTCGTTAAAGGCAGCAATCTACCAACCTTCCTGGTCTTCAAGCCAGATTTTATAGGCGCCCCCTCTGTGCTCAGTACACCTAGACGGACTCGGTTTTTCGCTCCGTGCACCCTGGCCTTTTTGCTGGCCCTCGGTCTCAACGTGAGCGCCCAATCCTTGCCCGATTTACCCCCGCCCGCCGTGCGGGTGAACGATCCCCTGCTCGATATCGCCCCCGAACCTGAACGTGGCTGGAAGGGACTGGCCCGTGCACTGGACGTGCTCGCGCCCAGTGTGGATACCTCGTTGCCGCTTAGCTCAGCTCAAATCAGTCAGCGCATCAGCACCCTCATTGCCCAAGGCCGTCATGCTGACGCCTTGCAAGCTATTGAGAAACAGCTGGAGCAGCGCAAAGACCGTGGCGAACCCGGGGCCAATGTACAACTGCTGTTTTTGAAAGCACGTGCCCTGTCGGCCAGTGGTGACCATAATGGCGCAATCCGCCTCTATCAGGATATGACCACCTATTATCCGGAGCTTCCCGAGCCCTGGAATAATCTGGCGGCTGAGTACATTGCACAAGACAAGCTGGATATGGCACTGGAGGCCCTGAAAATGGCCTTGACCGCCGATCCGTCCTACGCACTGGCTCGCGCCAATATGGGTGAAGTCCAATTGATGCTGGCCAATGACACCTATCGTCAAGCCGCCGCCAGCGGTGTGCCCAAAGCAGCCCAGCGCGCGCAACAAACTGGCCAAATTCTGCAACAATAAGATTTTTATTTGACGGGATTGTCCCTCTCTTATGTTTGCAAGCACATTTAAATGGTGTGATCAGGCTCGTCGCTTGCGCACCCTGCTTATTGCTGCCTGTATGGCTATGCCTATGATGAGCAGTCCGGCTATGGCAGCAGATTCTTCCACTTCTTCTGAAGGCACTTCTATGAGCACCTCCCCACGCGTCCAACTGCAGACGAATCAGGGCACCATCCTGATCGAACTGAACGCAGAAAAAGCCCCCAACACCGTTGCCAACTTTGTGGACTATGTGTCCAGCGGTTTTTACGACGGCACCGTGTTTCACCGTGTGATCAACAACTTCATGATCCAGGGTGGTGGCTTTGAGGCCGACATGAAGCAAAAATCGACCAATGCTCCTGTCAAAAATGAAGCCGACAACGGTTTGAAGAACGACAAGTACACCCTGGCCATGGCTCGTACGTCCGACCCACACTCGGCTACGGCTCAGTTCTTCATCAACGTGGCTGACAACGACTTCCTGAACTTCACCGCACCGACCGCCAATGGCTGGGGTTACGCCGTATTTGGCCGCGTGATCGAAGGCATGGATGTGGTCGACAAAATCAAGACCGTGCGCACGGGCAACAAGGGCTTCCACCAAGACGTGCCCGTTGAAGACGTCGTTCTGGAAAAAGCCACGCTTGTCGAATAAGCTCACGCTTGCGGGCACTATCTGGATTGCTGCGGACCTGCACCTGGGTCCGGACAATCCAGACACCGTCCAGGATTTCCTGCAGTTTCTGCACTCCGCCCAGCATCAGGCACACGTCTTGATTCTGGGCGGTGATATTTTCAATGCCTGGATCGGTGACGATCAAATTGCCCACCCTGCTCCCTGGCTTGCTCAAGTCAGTGAGGCGCTGCGCTCTTTTGCGCAGCAACATCCGCTTTATTTAATGCGTGGCAATCGTGACTTCCTACTGGGCAAGGCCTACGCCCAACATGTCCACGCCACGCTCTTGCCGGATCAAGTGATCCTGGATACCTCTGCCGGTTTGATTTTGATGTCCCACGGTGACGAGTATTGTCTGGACGATCTGGCCTATCAACGCTTTCGCTATTGGGTACGCAAACCCTGGCTTCAAAAGCTGTACCTGGCCTGCCCGTTAAGCCTGCGCCAACGTATTGCAGACTCTGCCCGTGCGGGTAGCCAGCGCGGCAAGCAATACAAATCCAAAGAGATTATGGATGTGCAGCCTGCGGCGATTGTCGCGGCCTGCGAGGCACACTCTGTGCACGCCATGGTGCATGGCCACACACATAGACCCGCCGTGCATGACATTCCCGGCTTTGAACCGGTACGCCGATGGGTACTGCCGGATTGGGAGTCTGACTTCTCTAAAGAAGAACGGCGTGGCGGCTATATCAGTATTGAAGGCACACAGCTTTGTTTGCACCAATGGGGTAAAAAGGATCAGTGCCAGACACTGGGACCTCAGCAAGTTTGACTTCGTTGACTCCGGCTATAGGCAGTTGGTTTTAAGTTGGGTTTTTTCGTCCGTTCATGGGATGAGAAACTGCTTATTTCTTGTGAGCGACAGCGACAGGCCGCAGGAATCAAGGTGGCTGCATAAGCATTTTTGAGGGGGCCGTTGGGCTCGACTTGGCGGGTCTCCGGCCCGTGCTGTGCACGGGTTCCCTGGTCTCTTGCAGTATCCAGGCGCCCTGTGAACTCGCGGGGTGGCTCGTCCCCCGGACGAACCACAAACGCCCCGCTCAAACACCACAGGGCTTGCATCCTGGATACTGCAAAAGCCTGCGGCCAGAGCCCTGACTCGCCCATCGAACCCAACGGCCCCCTCAAAAACACAAAAGAGACCGTATTTCTTGCGGCCAAGATGCCTTCTCCTGCTTCCTAGCAAGTGACAGTCAACAACTGGAGTCCTGCAACAAAACAGCCCATGAATAACGCAAGGCTGCTTGCCCCCACCTCACTGTGAGCCTCTCGGTTCGTCTCCCCCGGTATCCGGGGCGGTTTAGACAGCTTGCCGCAGGCGGTGTTCGGATACGGGATGCAAGCGCCCTTCTGTTTGAGGGGGGCGCTTGTGTCTTGTCCAGGGGACAAGACACCCCGCGAGTTAAGGGCGCGCCCGTATCCGAACACTGACAAGGGTACCGGTGCGCAGCACCGGCAAGTAGTCAGCCCGGACACCGGGGGAGACGAACCGAGAGGCGTCTTGCTGAGACCAAACTCCCCTCAGCAGCAGCGTATCAAAAGCCAAGCCAGGCCAGATCAACTAGCTGGCGACAAACCCGCTATTTGCTAACTAACCCTTGAACACAACTATCGCCAAAAAAGTGCCTATCCAGTTAGCACACCCATCAAGAGACAGACAGATAGGTAGATAGATAGATAGGTAGGTAGGTAGGTAGGTAGGTAGGTAGGTAGGTAGGTAGGTAGGTAGGTAGAGTGTGTGCGTGGAAGGAGGCTATTTACTGAACTTCCCTGAAAAAAAATCCCCGCCGACAGCTAAGCCAAGCGGGGATCTCCAAACGTCTAAAGCGACAACGGGCTACGTCATCAGCCACACAAACAACACTCCACCCAGGGCAATCCGATACCAGGCAAAGGGTCGATAAGTACGGCTGGATACAAAGCGCAGCACCGCCTTCACCAGGAACAGCGCACTAAAGAAAGCGGCAATAAAGCCTACAATAATCGCGCTGCTCTGATCTGTACTCAAGGACGCACCGTTGCGGTACAGGTCATAGACCGTGGCGGCCAACATCGTTGGCATAGCCAGAAAGAAAGAAAATTCCGTGGCCGTCTTGCGCTGAATACCGGCCAGCATACCGCCGATAATCGTCGCCCCCGAACGCGACGTACCTGGCACCATGGCAATGCACTGGGCAAAACCAACGACCAAAGCCTGCTTCCAGGTGATCTGCTCCAAGGCAAAGGCCGTGGCCTTTTGCGAAGTGGCAGTTTCACCCTGATCGCCGTCTGCCGTGTGCTTTGCATACTGTGGCTTGCGCTCGACCCACAGCATCAACAAGCCCCCCAGCACCAGTGTGAACACAAACACAATCTGGTGATGGAACAAGGCTTTCACGTATTGAATCGTCAAGGCACCAATCACCGCAGCGGGCAAAAAGGCGATTAGCAGATTGCGGGTGAACATCATCTCGGTGCGATCACCACGCAAGGTTCCCATGATCAGTTGAATCAGACGCGCACGGAAAATCCAAACCACGGCCAAAATCGAACCAAACTGAATAACCACCTCGAACACCTTGGCATCGCCCGAGGAAAAATCAATCCAGGAACCCAATATCAGCAAGTGTGCCGTACTGGAGACAGGAATAAATTCAGTAATACCTTCAACAATCCCCAGAAACAGGGCCTTCAACAAATAAATGGTTTGCTCGGTCATGTTGTGTGAATCAAAGCCAATAAAAATTAAGATGCCAAGAAGGGATCGATTTGTTCATCGTCGTAGGGCACGCGTTCCAAACTGACCTGGGAAATGCGACGCCCCTCCAGCTCCTGAACCTTGAAGCGATACACGGCATCGCGCTGTTCAAGCTCACAGACATCACCGACCTTGGGTAACTGTCCAAAACGCGTCAGCAAATAGCCGGCCAAGGTGGCGTATTCTTCCTCTTCATCCACCAGTCCATCCACGCCCAGCATCTGTTCCAGATGATGCAGGTCCGTGGAGCCATCCAATAGCCAGTGGTCCTGGGATTCCTGAACAATATCGGGGGCTTCATCCTCGCTGGGAAAGTCACCCGCAATGGCCTCGAAAATATCCAAGGGCGTCACCAGCCCTTCAATCGCCCCAAACTCGTCCGTTACCAGGACCAATTGACCGCGGCTTTGCTTGATGGTTTCCATCAAGTCCAAAATTCCGATGGACTCATACACAAAGACTGGCTGACGCAATTGATCCACACGGATATGACCATGAATCAGCAGATCTGCCAGTAACTCTTTGCTTCGACCAATGCCAATAACCTCATCGAGCGAACCACGACAGACCGGCACCATGCTATGAGGTTCCTGTGTCATTTTGTCGCGCAGAACTTCGGGGGAGTCCTGAATATTCACCCATGTAATGGCATTACGCGGCGTCATCACCGAATGCACGGTGCGCTCGGACAAGGTCAGCACACCGCTAACCATATTGCGCTCTTCCTGGCCAAATACCATTTGTGCCGATGCCCCTGGCAAATCCGGCCCAATGGCCGCCTCTCCCGAAGCGGGGCGCTTGCCCAACATGCGCAGCACAGCCTCGGCCGTACGCTCGCGCATGGGGCGACCCGCTTGCAACATACGCAGCTTGCGACGCGCCAACTGATTAAACATTTCGATCAGGATGGAGAAGGAAATGGCCGCATACAAGTAACCCTTGGGTACATGTATGCCAAAGCCTTCGACCAGCAAGGAAAAGCCAATCATCAACAAAAAGCCCAGGCACAAAATAACTACCGTAGGCCGACTGTTGATATAAGCCGTCAGCGGTTTGGAGGCCACCAGCATGATGCCAATGGCAATAATCACCGCCGCCATCATGACAGGCAGGTGATCGACCATCCCCACGGCCGTAATGACCGCATCCAGAGAAAATACGGCATCGAGCACCACAATCTGCGCCACGATGACCCAGAAGCTGGCATACATGCGCGACCCGGAGGCGTGAGCACTGCGGTTTTCAATACGCTCGTGCAGCTCCAGCGTACCTTTGAGCAGCAAGAAAAAGCCGCCCACTATCATGATCAGATCGCGACCTGAGAAATCCAGACCAAACACGGATACCAAAGGATCAGTCAACTGCACCAGATGAGACATGACCGTTAACAGGCCAAGACGCATCAGCAGGGCCAAGGACAGGCCCAGCACACGAGCACGATCACGCTGCGCGGGCGGCAACTTATCGACCAAAATTGCAATGAACACCAGGTTATCGATGCCCAGCACAATTTCCAGAATTACCAGTGTGAGCAACCCAACCCAAACGGTCGGGTCCATCAACCACTCCATCTCAGCTCCTTGGCGCTGTGACTAAAAGAACACCCCGGCGGTGCCGGGGTCTAGGTTCTTAATCTTGCAGGTGCGACAGCATCTGGATAAAGATCTTCGGGCTGGCGGCAATCACATTGCCGGTTTCTTTCCAGGTTTGCTCGCCTTCAAAGTCGCCGACCAGACCACCCGCTTCAGTCACCAGCAAGGTGCCGGCGGCCAAATCCCAGGGTTGCAGGTTGACGGCGCAGAAACCATCCAGACGGCCGGCGGCCACATAAGCCAAATCCAAAACCGTTGCACCCACGCGACGCACAGCCGCACATTCGGCCAGCATATCGGCAAATGGGGAGGTGGGTTTCACGCCCGCGCCCGAATCTGGCACGTGCGCACCGATCAAGGCATCGTGATAACGAGTCTGGCCCGATACACGAATACGACGGTCGTTCAGGAAAGCACCACCGCCACGGCTGGCCGTGAACATTTCGTTGCGATTGGTATCGTAAATAACGGCATGGGCAGCCTGACCACGGTGCATCAATGCAATTGAAATCGCGTAGCACGGAAAGCCGTGAATAAAGTTGGTGGTGCCATCCAGCGGATCAATGACCCATTGGTATTCAGGGGTGCCTTCGCCTGCGGGTTCCAGCGGTGGGCGCTCGCCCGTTTCCTCTCCGATAAAACCGTGATCGGGGTAGGCTTCGCTCAACACTTCAATGATGGCTTCCTCTGCTGCGCGATCCACTTCCGTGACATAATCTTTAGGGCCTTTACGCGCAACCGACAGGTGCTGGAGGTCTAGACTGGCGCGAGAGATAATGGTGCCGGCACGGCGAGCCGCCTTGATGGCGGTATTGAGCATCGGGTGCATGGAAATTCCGTTTTTTTAACAATAATTGAGCCTGCCTGGCGTGCCCTGTTGCAGGGCAAAATCGCGTGAGCAGACACAGGAAGCGTAGCTTCAAAGTAGCTATTTTAAATGACTCAGACGCAAGCATCGGCATTTGATGATAATTTTCACCGGGTTCGCTTCATTATGGTGCAACCCAGCCACCCTGGAAACGTGGGCGCAGCGGCGCGAGCGATCAAAACCATGGGCTTTGGCGACTTATGTCTGGTTGACCCGCTCGACCCGGACGTTGCACAAAACCCTCAGGCAATCTCACTGGCCAGCGGTGCCGTAGACGTTTTGGAGCAGGCCACGATTGTGCCTACCCTGGCGCATGCGCTGGAGCCGGTCACCCTGGCTTTTGCCCTGACTGCCCGCCCCCGCTACCTGGGACCGCCAGCCGCCGATATACGCCAGACCGCCGAACTGAGCCGTGAACATCTGCGCCAGCACGCCGGCACAGTGGCCATTGTGCTGGGTACCGAACGCGTGGGCCTAACCAACGATCACATCAGCCAGTGCCAGTACGTCTGCCATATTCCAGCCAATCCTGAATACAGTTCGCTCAATGTCGCCCAGGCTTTGCAACTGGCCGCCTGGGAATTGCGCTACGCCCTGCTGGCTGAAAGTGGTGCTAGCCTCCTGCCCAATACCGATGGCAAGGCAGACCCCGGCAAGGAACTGGCGCCTCAAGCCAAGGTGCAAGCGTTGCTGCAACACTGGGAACAAGCTATCGAAAGCGTCAAGTTCCTGGACCCCAAGCATCCCAAAAAACTGGTGCCCCGCATGCAGCACTTGTTTGGGCGAGCCCAACTCAGCCTGGACGAAGTCGATATGTTGCGCGGCCTGTGTACCGCCATGATCAAGACCGCGAAAACGGCAGGTCACCCTATTCCCGAGCAGCGTAAAGACGAATCGGCCGGCCCGGAACAGCGCTAAAGCTTGCGCTCCGCCCCACTTGCCCGCTGCTTGTAGGGGGCTCTACCGGAAATGAGCGATCACACAGTGGACACTTTCTCGGCTGGCGTATATTCTTACTGAGTTACTTTTCGGTAAGCATTAGCTGTTTTCAAGCATGAACACTCCCGAGACCGTAGAACCGCAGGATCAGGCTGGGCCGCGTACCCTGCAACGCGGCTTGCTGGTGCTCAAGACTTTGCAAAATCATCAAGGCAAAGGGCTGAGCGTCACTGACTTGTCACGCGCCACGCAATTACAGCGCCCCACCATCTACCGGCTGCTGGCCGCTCTGATCGATCACGGGCTGGTCCAGAACAGCAGCCATAGCCGTCGCTACAGTGCCACGCGCCAGGATCAGGGCCTGTTTGGGCTGGACCCGCGAGTCACCATCAT
This sequence comes from Alcaligenes sp., assembly GCF_050255915.1. Taxonomy (NCBI): domain Bacteria; kingdom Pseudomonadati; phylum Pseudomonadota; class Betaproteobacteria; order Burkholderiales; family Alcaligenaceae; genus Alcaligenes; species Alcaligenes sp. The sequence goes on along the minus strand of NZ_JBFWIQ010000001.1, from coordinate 310,884 downwards.
GCAGCCCATCATGCAAGAGCTAGCGCAACTGACCGGCGATGCCGTTTTTCTGGTGGGCCGCGATGGCGACGACTCCATTAGCCTATGGCGCGAAATCGGCCCCTACCCGGTACAGATTCTGGCCACTTATGTCGGCAAGCGTCAGCCCTTGGGCGTAGGTTCCGGTGGCATGGCCTATCTGGCCACACTGGGAGACGAGGCCATCGAGCAAATTATCGAGCGCAATGCCAATCAGTTGGACCAGTACGGCGGCATGACCCAGCGCGAGATGCGCCAACTGGTCACCAATACCCGCATTCGCGGCTACTCGGTTGTCGGTAATTACGCTGTGCGCGGTGCCTTGGGTGTGGGCTGCGCCCTGTGCGACCACAAAGGCCGCCCCATTCTGGCCATGAGTGTCACGGCGATTACCGAACGCATGCCTGCGCCGCGTCAAAAAGAAATTGCCGGTCTACTGCGCGAGGCCCTGGATTCCGTGGCCGACAAGTTTTAGGCCTGGGTGGATTTCCGTCTCTGAGCGGTGCTGGGACCGTTAAAACCCTCATCAGCACACGGCGCTCCCTGTGTGCTTTTTTACTGCTTTTTTACTCTCCCGCCCTTATTCCCTCTGCTTGCTTTTCCAATCAACACAGATGGCTCCCCCAAGCCCAGCCTGTCAAAACGAGGGAAACTACGCCGACGACAAGCCTGGCCCCTTCCCAAGCAGCACCCATCCCAAGATGACTCCTGGAAAATGTCCACTATCAAGATTTTTCTTGCTGGCGCAATGGAACAATAGCTCATACAGGGCAATGGGTTAGGCGAGTTCCCGGCCCTTTCCCGTTTTCTGCCTTCAATGTGCTGAGTGCCACATAGGGGCATCGTGATAGGAAACTTTGAAGCAACGCACTCTGAGGCAGGCCGCGCAGGACATTGCCGCCGGAGTAAGTCGGAAACATCGACCTATCGCCGATGGTTAAACGTGTAACCGGCCTAGCCCGTGCGCGCTACGCGATACTGGGCTACGACATGGGTTCATCCTTGTGCCATGGCGGCCAACGATCGAGCAACGGCTGGGGCGGCAACTCGCCACGACGGTGTGCGCCAGCAGGGTGTCCTGGGATGTTGGAAAGCAACGTGGTCGAAGTCTCTAGCGCTCGGGGACACGGCCGACGAGTTCTGATCGTTGTTCTTCAAATACATGGATTAAATGATCGGCGACTGCTCGGACGCGCCTTGAGTGCGCCAGGTTGGAATGGATAGCCAGCCAGATTGGCTGATCTGCCCCCAGTTCGGACAGCAGGCAGATAAGCCCCGCCTGTCGGGCCAGAAAGTGCGGGAGCACCGCCAGCCCAATGCCAGCCGTCGCGGCAGCCATCTGTGCTGACAGCGTGTTGGCTTTCATTTGGCACGGTCGTCCTCGCAACATGCGAGCGATCCATTTTGCGGCCGGCAGATGGCTATGGGACTCGGCCCAGCCAATGAAGCTATCGTCATCGAAGGTGGCCGCATCAGCTCCGGCGCTACGCGCATCGACGTATCCACGAGCGCCGTAAAGGCCGAATCCCAGGGTGCCCAGGCGCTTGATCGTGACGTTACCCGCTTCTGGTTTGACCATCCGCACAGCCAGATCGGCATCCCGCCGGTGCAAGTTCACGGTCTGTACACCGCTGACGATCTCCACACGCAGCTCAGGATGGGTGGCAAACAGCTTCGGCAACGAGGGGACGATGAGCGCGTTGGCCAGATTCTCTGCGGTGGCAAGGCGCACGCATCCAGCCACTTGCCCTTGCTGCTGTGCGGCTTCTCCGAAAGCCTGCCCGGCATGTTCCAGTGCTTCAGCATGCTCCAGCAGGGCTTCACCATCATCCGTGAGGCTGTAGCCACTCTGATGTCGGCTGAACAGCGGTACGCCTAGCGCCGCTTCCAGGCGATCCAGTCGCCGTGACACGGTAGCAACGCCCATCTCAAGCGCGGTGGCCGCACCGCTCAAGGTGCCTGCACGCGCAATAGCCAAAAAGATACGGGCGTCATCCCATTGGATTTGAGCATTCATTTGTTTTCCGAATGTGGAAAATAAGATTCCTATTTTATCTATTTTCCAATCACTTTTGGAAGATCATACTTCCCCCATCTTGTAAGGGGAAGTGCAATGCAAAGACGAAAGCTTGGACACGATCTGGAGGTTTCCGCCCTCGGCCTTGGCTGCATGGGCATGAGCGAGTTCTATGGCCCGCGCGACGATGAGCAGGCGCTACATCTGCTGGGTCAGGCAATCGGCATGGGCGTGGACTTCCTCGATACCGCCGACATGTATGGCCCACATCACAACGAAGAGTTGATAGGCCGCTTCCTTGCGACACGCAAACCGAAGGTGCAGATTGCGACCAAGTTTGGCATCGTGCGCAGGCCCGGCGAATATCGACGCAGCATCGACAACAGCCCAGATTACGCACAGAAATGTTGTGAAGCCTCGCTGCGTCGCCTTGGTGTCGAGCAAATCGACCTGTACTACGTCCATCGAATAGACCCTGCACAGGCGATTGAAGAAACGATGGAGGGCCTGGCCCGACTCGTACAGCAAGGTAAGGTCGCACGTATCGGCTTGTGTGAGGTCAGCGCGGCCACCCTGCGACGTGCGCATGCCATACATCCAGTGGCAGCAGTCCAGACCGAATATTCGTTGTGGACACGGGACGTGGAAACCGAGGTTCTCCCGACCTGCCGCGAACTGGGTATAGGCCTGGTGGCTTATTCGCCATTGGGGCGCGGCTTTCTGACGGGTCGGTTCCAGCAAGATGCGACCTTCGAGGAAGGCGACTTTCGCGCTAGCCTGCCACGCTTCCAGCCAGAGAACATCACCACCAACCGTTCTCTGGTCGATGTCATTTCATCCATCGCCGTGCGCAAGACATGCACGACGGCACACATCGCTTTGGCATGGCTATTGGCTCAAGGCAATGACATCGTGCCCATTCCTGGTACGCGTCGCGTCGCCCATCTGCAGGACAACTTGGGCGCGTTATCGGTTCGCCTGGAGCCAGAGGATCTGGCTGAACTGAGGCGTGCGCTCGACGCAGTACCAGTCGCCGGAGACCGCTATACCGAAGAAGGTATGAAAGGGGTCAACGCATGAGCAGCCCTCGTTCTGAACGGCTCGAGCAGGCTTTTGCGTTGCTGGCCCAACTTGACCCGCAGGCCCCCGAAAAGGTCGCCAGAAACCTCGACGAACTGTCTGACGACTTTGCCGAACTGGTGCTGGGGTTCGCCTTTACCGATGTAGTATCGCGCCCAGGCATCGACTTGCGCACCCGCGAAATGCTGACCGTCGCTGCACTGATGGCGATGGGCAACGCACCGGGGCAACTCGAATTCCATATCCGGGCCGCACTGAATGTCGGTGTCAGCAGGAACGAAATCGTGGAAATCCTACTACAGATTGCCGTCTATGCAGGTGTCCCGGCATGCATGAATGGCATCAGTGCAGCACGGAAAGCGTTTGCCTCACATGCACAGGCCCAGCAGAGCCCAGCAACTGGAGGGACAGCATGAATCAGTTCGCGTCCCCTCCAAATCAGGAGAGCATTTCATGGCGCACCTGGCTGGCTCTCATTGCGCTTGGCATTAGCGCATTCGCTATCGTGACGACTGAACTAGCCCCGATTGGCTTGCTTTCGCCGTTGGCGACCGAGTTTGGACAAACTGAAGGCCAGGCAGGATTGATCGTGACGGCGTATGCCTGGATAGCAGCGCTTACTGCGCTGCTATCCGCCATTTTCCTGGGGCGAGTGCCACGCAAACCGCTCTTGGTCGGCTTGATGCTGGTCTTGACCGTCTCCTGCGCGATCGCAGCTTTCAGTGCACAGTTTTCTATGCTTCTGGGGGCGCGGATGATAGGGGCGCTGGCACACGGCGCTTTCTGGGCAATGATTGGCTCCATTGGTGCGCAATTAGTGCCCGCACGGCAGGTTGGATTGGCAACGTCGATTATTTTCGGTGGCGTATCCGTTGCCAGTGTGCTGGGTGTACCACTGGTCAACCTGCTGGCTCAACTCGATGGATGGCGAACGGCATTCATGGTGATAGCGGCACTGTCTCTGGTAGCGACCATCGCCATCGCTTGGAGCGTGCCACGCTTGTCGGCGTCAACATCCATCGGCCTGGATGCACTGACCAGCGTTCTCAAAAATCGAACATTCCAGGGAATCTATCTGACGACGGCTTGCGCAATCACCGCTCACTTCGCTGCCTTTACGTTTATCGAGCCTCTGCTTTCAAGTGCTCTGCGCATTCGTGTCAATCTCATCAGCACGCTACTACTGGTGTTCGGCATCGCAGGCATCGTGGGTAACTTGATTTCCGGGAAGTTGATTGACCGTCATCTCAAGCGTCTGGTTCTGATCTCCTTGGCACTGATGACCGCAAGCGTACTCGCAATCGGATGCCTACCCGTTGCAAGCTCTGCCTTCATCGTCGGTGTGCTGCTGCTGGGATGGGGTGCTGGCGTCGCGATCGTCTTTGTCGGCTTTCAAACCTGGATATTGAGATTGGCCGGATCGTCAGCGATGCCCGCCTCAGCCATCTATGTCGCCATTTTTAACGCGGCTATTGGCGCAGGTGCGCTGCTGGGAGGAATAGTGCTGTCCATGACAAGCCTGAGTGGATTGATGGTCATTGTTGGCAGTGCAATGGCAGCCAGTCTTATTCCGGTGATATTAATAAAAGCGCCCACTTCTTAGCTTGGCGGGTCTCAATAAAAAAGCCAAAGAGGACTCGCAAACTCGAATTGCAGCCGCACTGCCAGCAGGATGACGGCGTTCTCCAGCTCCTCAGTCTTGTCCAGTTGGCGAAACAACTTGCCCATGCCCTGGTCGCTGCTGAGGTGGGTGGCCTTGCCGTTGGGGAGTATCGGAACGTGGCGGCACGGATTGGTACTGCCGGGCCGATAGCCCCAAACTTCGACCAGATTGAACATGCGGCGAATGACGCGGTTCGCGTCGGCGCAGTCCAACGAAATGCGGCACTGGAGTCATGGTGAAACAAAAAAAACCGCCCAGTTTCAAACAGCGCCCTGCCCCCATTCAAACTGATCCTCAAATCCGTTCGTTTTAGCTAAATATCTCCACACCAGGGAAAACTGCCGGCCTTATAGCCGCCGTTGCCTGTCCACAGGCTCACCCCCCTCTCTTTCCCTAGGGTTAACGCGCCATCGTTTCGCCGCGCGTAAATAAACCGACATTTGCTTTATTGATCCCCTGCCGGGCCTGTCGCTATCTTGTGGGCACAACGATAAGCCCCCTAAGGGGCACGCCATAAAAACAAGGAAGGCGAGATACAGGCAACAGTCAACACCGAGGAGTACGCGCTAGCGGGACTGTGTATCCAGCATCCGAATCCAGAAGCCGACCCACTAGCCAGGTCGGGGAGACAAAAACAAGGATAAGTTCATTATGAACACCACTGCTACCATCTCGGCCAAACCCAGGCCAAACTTGCTGACCCGCTTTACCAATATCTGCGTGCGTTACGTAGAAAAGTGGATGCCGGACCCCTATCTGTTCGCCGTCATCCTGAGCTTGCTGGTTGTAGGACTGATTACCCTGTTTGTTGATGGTGCCACCCCCGGAGGAATGGTGGATGCCTGGTATCGCGGGGTATGGGGGCCTAAAAGTATTTTTACCTTTGCTCTGCAAATGGTGCTGATTCTGGTGACAGGCTACACCCTGGCCGAAGCACCACCGCTAAAACGCGCCATTATCTGGCTGGCATCCCGTGCCCGAACCCAAGTTGAGGGTGCCCTGTTGTGCTTTGCTGTAGGTTCAATCTTCTGCCTGTTGAACTGGGGCCTGGGGCTGGTTGCTGGCGCCCTGGTCGCACGCCAGGTTGCCCGCCGCCTGCCCCATGTCCACTTTGGTTATCTGATTGCCTCGGGCTATATGGGCTACCTGCTCTGGACTCAAGGTCTGTCCAGCTCGATTGCCCTGGCCAATACTGACCCCAACAGCCCCATCAACGTCATCCATCAACTGACCAGCATGACGGTGCCTTTTAGCCTGACCATTTTCCAGCCCTATAGCTGGATCCCGGTCGTGGCCCTGATCATCCTGCTGTTTCTGACAATCTGGCGTATGGAACCCGACTACGCCTTGCCTCCCGACCCCGCTGTCTTTGCAGATATTGAAAAGGATCTACCCAAAACCAAACCCAACACTCCAGCCGAAAAACTGGAAAACCTATGGATTCTGAACGTACTGTTCTTTTCTGCGGGTATGTACTACTTCGTGCGCAGCGGTTTTGCGCTGAACATCTCATCCATGATCATGCTGTTCACCGTTACCGGTGCTCTGCTGCACTGGACCCCTATCCGTTTTATCAAGTCCTTTGTCGAGTCCGCCAAAACAGCAGGCCCGCTGATTTTGCAATACCCACTGTACGGCGGCATCATGGGCTTGCTGGCCTATATCCCCATGCAAGGAGGTCATGCTCTAGAGGAAATACTGTCCTCGGCGCTGGTGACCGGGGCCAATGAATACACCCTGCCCTTTCTGACCTTTATCGCCTCCATCATCATCTCGCTGTTTGTTCCTTCCGGTGGCGGACACTGGGGGGTGCAAGGCCCCATCGCCGTGCAATCGGCCTTGGCCATGGGTCAGGACAGCCCCGCCTATCTGGGCCTGATGTCCATGGCAGTGGCCTTTGGCGAAGCAGTGGCCAATATGATCCAGCCTTTCTGGCTCCTGCCTGTGCTGGCCATTGCACGCTTGAATGTACGGCAAGTCATGGGCTTTACCGTCGTGGCCTTTCTGATTGGCACCGTCGTGTTGACGATTGCCATTCTTATTGCCCCCTTCACGCTCTAAGGACTTGCCATGTCTGTGAATGATTTCGCTACCCGAAACATGACATCCAGCCAGAAGGCGGCAGAAGCAGCGATTGCCCGCTACGAGCAAACCGAGGATCTGATTCAGGCCTTTGCCCATCTGGACAAGGAGCAGGTACGGCGCATCGCCCAAGAACAGGAGAGCAACACGGGCCCCTTGAAGGGGCTGGTCATCGGCATCAAGGATTTGATCAATACCAAGGACGCGCCAGCCACCTATGGGTCACCCATTTATCGCGACAACCGCCCCACCCAGGATGCCGCCATTGTGCAAGCCCTGATGGCGGCCGGTGCCGTGCCATTTGGCAAAACCGTCACCACGGAGTTTGCCTTGTTCAGCCCGCCCAAGACACGCAACCCCTGGAATCTGGAGCATACCCCGGGCGGTTCCTCGTCCGGCTCGGCCGCTGCCGTGGCCGCCAATGTGGTTCCGGTGGCCTTGGGCACCCAGACAGCGGGGTCCGTGGTGCGTCCTGCCACCTTCTGCGGAATTTATGGCTTCAAGCCCAGCTTTGGTGCCCTGTCCAGCAGCGGGCTGAAAACCATCAGCCCCTCTTTGGATACCCTGGGGATTTTGGGCCAGCGCCTGGAGGATGTGCGCCGTGTTTTCAACGCACTGCGCAGTACGCCAGAAGTATCGCAAGTCCTGCTGCAAGCCCCTTTGCGCCTGAGCTTTTTGCACACACCCTGGTGGGAGGATATTGCAGAGGATCTGCGTGATCGACTGGAAGCAAGCGTCGGCCATCTGAAAACGGATGATGGCCAGTTTGAGGTTCAGCTTAGCGACAAGGACAAGCTGTTTGGCGAACTGACCTACGCGCAGCAAGCCGTCATGGGGGCTGAGGTACTGGCTCATTTAAGCCATGAACGCCAGCACCACCTTGAACAGCTCTCGCTGGCTTTACAAACCTATCTGGAGAAATCTGCACAGATCCCGACTGCCGAGCTGACCCAGGCCCAAGCCGTAATCAACCAGGTCAAGCGTCAGCCCGAACTGATCTTCGGCGAGGCGGACCTGATCCTGAGCGCCGCTGCCCTGGGCGAGGCACCTACTCGCGACACCACGGGCGACCCCGTGCTGTGCCGTGCCTGGACGGCGCTGGGCATTCCGTGCATCAACCTGCCCCTCGGTTTTGGCAACCACGGGCTTCCGTTAGGACTGCAAGTGGCCGCCCGCCCCGGGCAGGACGACCTACTGCTCGAGGCGGCCACCCGCATTGCCCATCGTCTAGGCACCTTAACAATCGCGCTGCCTGAACTACGATCCTGAAGGGCCAGGCAACTTGTTTAACGAATCACATCGACAGAGGTATGACAGGGAAACCCAATGACGGACAGCAACTGGAATCTTAAGAATCAAGCCCGCCAGCAAAGACTGCAACGTGCCCGCCGCGCACTGGGAGACTCTTTGCAAGGCAAACTATGCAGCACGGATAAAGCCAGCGCCTTGCTGGAAGCCGTATTACAAGTAGGAGATCGAGTCTGCCTGGAAGGCAATAACCAGAAGCAGGCCGATTTTCTGGCCGACGCACTGGTAGGAGTCGACCCAGCGCAGATTCATGACCTGCACATGGTGCAATCCGTGCTGGCTTTGCCCCAGCATCTGGATGTGTTTGAAAAAGGCATTGCCAGCCGCCTGGACTTCAGTTTTTCCGGCCCGCAAGGTGCGCGCCTGGCCAGGCTGGCCTCGGCAGGACGGCTGAACATCGGTGCCATTCATACCTATCTGGAGTTGTTTGCCCGTTACTTTGTCGATTTGACCCCAAATGTCGCGCTCATCGCGGCCCAGGCCGCCGATGAGCACGGCAATCTGTACACCGGCCCCAATACCGAAGACACCCCGGCCATTGTGGAGGCCACCGCGTTTTCCGGCGGCATTGTCATCGCCCAGGTCAACGAGCTGGTCGACAGCAAGACCACCCGCCTGCCGCGCGTGGACATTCCCGCCGACTGGGTGAACTTCGTAGTGCCCGCTCCACGCCCGCACTTTATTGAACCGCTGTTTACCCGCGACCCCGCCCAGATCAGCGAAATCCAGGTCTTGATGGCCATGATGGCCATCAAGGGCATCTACGCAGAGTACGGCGTGCAACGCCTGAACCACGGCATCGGTTTTGATACCGCCGCCATTGAATTGCTGCTACCCACTTACGGGGAGTCGCTGGGCCTGAAAGGCAAGATTTGCCAGCACTGGGCCTTGAATCCTCACCCTGCCCTGATCCCGGCCATTGAAGCCGGTTGGGTGCAATCGGTACACTCCTTCGGCTCCGAGCTGGGCATGGAAAACTATCTGCGTGCCCGCTCCGATGTGTTCTTCACCGGCCCGGATGGCAGCATGCGCAGCAACCGCGCTTTCTGTCAGGCGGCCGGCCACTACGCCTGCGACCTGTTCATCGGCTCCACCTTGCAGATCGACCTGCATGGCAACAGCTCCACCGCCACGCTCGGCCGTATTGCTGGTTTTGGTGGCGCACCCAATATGGGCGCGGATGCACGCGGTCGTCGCCACACCAGCCCCGCCTGGTTGAAGGCCGGTCAACAAGCCCGCGAAGGTCGTCAGGGTGCAGCCGGTACGCCGCGTGGTCAAAAGCTGGTGGTGCAAATTGTGGAGACCTTCCGCGAACACATGACCCCCGCTTTTGTAGACACTCTGGACGCCTGGACCCTGCAAGAGCAAACCGGCATGGATCTGCCTCCCATCATGGTGTACGGCGACGATGTCACCCACATCCTGACTGAAGAAGGCATCGCCAATCTCTTGCTGTGCCGTACCGACGAAGAACGCGAGCAGGCCATACGCGGCGTTGCGGGCTACACACAAGTAGGTCTGGGACGCGATGCCCGCATGGTGGAGAACCTGCGCGATCGCGGCATCATCCGTCGCCCCCAGGATCTGGGCATAGACCCACGCCAGGCCACACGCAATCTGTTGGCCGCACGCAGCATGCGGGATCTGGTTCAGGCCTCCGGCGGGCTATATCAACCGCCGGCACGCTTTCGTAACTGGTAATGGCCCGCCACGCTATTTGCATTAGGAGATCACGATGACAAACCGTCCTCATGGCCTGGAAACCCTGGCCTACCGTTTCAAAGGACAAGAGCCCATCGCCACCTTCCAGCCGGTGCTGGTGGGCGTCGTAGGCTCGGGCAATCTGGAAGTGCTGGCCGAGCCCAAGGACAGCCCCGACTGCACCATCCATATTCACACCTCGGCACGCGGCTTCTCCACGATCTGGGATGCGGTGGTACGGGACTTTCACCAGCGCCATCCGCTGGCCGGTATTCACTTTGACATCAACGATATGGGGGCCACCCCGGCCGTGGTCAGCCTGCGTCTGGACCAGGCCGCCAGCGAAGCCCTGGCACGCAGCCAAGCACAAGGAACACCGTCATGAGCAGTTATCTGGAATGTTCTGCCCGCCAGCGCGTCCAGGCTCTGTTTGACGCGAACAGCTTTCACGAATGGCTGCCCCCCGCACAACGCTTGAGCAGCCCTCACTTAGCCCAATTGGGGGTGCCTTCTTCCTTTGATGATGGCGTGGCCATCGGCCATGCCTTGCTGGAAGGACAGACCGTTTATGTGGCCGCACAAGAGGGCGAGTTCATGGGCGGTGGCGTGGGCGAAGTTCACGGCGCCAAACTGGTGGGCCTGCTGCGCCGAGCCTTGATCGACCGCCCTGCGGGTGTGGTACTGCTGCTGGAGTCCGGTGGTGTGCGCTTGCACGAAGCCAATGCCGGTTTGATTGCTGTCTCCGAAGTGATGCGCGCTTTGCTGGATACGCGCAATGCCGGTGTGCCGGTGATTGCCTTGGTGGGTGGGCAAAACGGTTGCTTTGGTGGCATGGGCATTGTGGCCCGCTGCACCAACCACCTGATCATGAGTGACGTAGGCCGTCTGGCCATGTCTGGCCCGGAAGTGATTGAAGCCTCGCACGGCGTTGAAGAATACGACTCCAAAGATCGTGCTTTGGTCTGGCAAACCAGTGGCGGAAAACACCGCTGGTTAACGGCGGATTGCGACGATCTCGTGTCCGATACCGTGGCCGCTTTCCGCACCGCTGCCGTGCAAGGCTTGAAGAATCCGGCGCGTGGCCCGGTGACCCTGGAAGAGCTGGAACAGGAACATCAGTTGCTGGCACAACGCGCGGCCCTGCTGCCCGTAGAGCAATGGGATCACACTGACAATCAGGCCCAGACCTTGTGGCAAGCGCTGGGGCTGGAACAAAGCGATCACGTCGGGCAGATGGACGCGGCCGCCGTCAAAGCATTACGCCGCCAGGAGGCGCTGTCATGAAATGGGAAACACTGGTGCAATCGCTGTTCGATACGCAGCACAGCATCACCGAACAGAATTTGTTCTTGCAAGGCAATGCCGAGTTTGATGGCCAGACCCTGGCCGTTATCGGGACTACCGAACACGCCCCCATCGGCGTGGCTCTGGCCCTGACCCAGGCACAGGCCGTGCTGGACATCATCAAGAACCATCCAGGCCGCAGCCTGCTGCTGTTGGTCGATACCCAAGGCCAGCAACTGCGCCGCCGCGATGAGCTGCTAGGCATCAACCGCGCTATGGCTCACTTGGGCATGTGCCTGGATCTGGCCCGACGCAAAGGCCACAAAGTCATTGGGCTGGTATATGACCAGGCTCTGTCCGGTGGTTTCATCACCTCCGGCCTGATTGCCGATGCCTGCTATGCCGTGCCTGAAGCCGAGATCCGCGTCATGCGCATCCCTGCCATGGCCCGCGTCACCAAACTGCCCGAAGCCATGTTGGAAGAGCTGGCGCAATCCAATCCGGTCTTTGCGCCTGGCGTCGGCAACTACGTGGCCATGGGAGGTATTGAGTCTGTCTGGGAGAGCAGTTCGCCAGAGCAACTGCGCGCTTCATTACGTGCGGCACTGGCCCAGTCCAATAATCAGGATCGCCGCGCCAGCGAGGGTGCCGAACGTGGTGGCCGCCGTCTGGCTGCGCAGATCATTGAACAGGTCTTGCAGGCATCCTGATGACCGCCCAACTGCCCGCTCGCCGTCACCACCTGATCACGCTGGACAGCACTGCCTGGGATCAGGTGCTGGCTGATCTGGAGCCGAGCAGCCACGCCTATCAATGCCTGTGCAGATGGCAGGCCCGTGACTGGCCTCTGGTCGTCAGCCGTCAGCCGGGCGAGCTGCGTAGCGGGCAACTGCAAGTGGGTATTCCTTTGCCGACCGATTGGGGGCGGCAAAGGCTGTCCCTGATCGTTCCCCAGGTTCGGAGCGTGAGCTGGGGCAGTTTCCCTCCCGCCCATGAAGCCCAAACCTTACTGCCGGTTTCCTTGGCACAAGACTGGCTGAGCTTATGCCAACAGATGCAGGCACACGGCTGCACCGCTCAAATTTATGGTAGTTATGGCTGGGAACTGATCACCGGACAAGGCTATGTACGTGAAGGCTCGGATCTGGATTTGCTGCTGCCCGTGCAGTGCGCCACGCAGGCCGATCATCTGGTGCAGCTATTACGTGCAGCCAACGAATGGCCCGGTTTCCCCCGTCTGGATGGCGAGCTGCTGTTTCCCAACGACGACGCCATTGCCTGGCGTGAATGGCAGCAATGGCGCAGCGGTGCCAGCCGCAAAGTCATGATCAAACACACGCATGGTTTACGTATTCAGGCGCACTCGGACTGGCCCGAGCACGCCCCTAGCCTGGAGTCCTCTCATGCTGCTTGATGCCATTGAAACCAGGGCATTGGCGCAGTTACCCACTGCCCCCGACTCCATGGATCCATCTCGTTCCTGGAGTTGCACGGCCATAGGCCGGGCAGCCGTTCTGGCGCTGTATGACGAGCTGATTCTGGCCCCCAAACCGGGGCTGGTTTCCCTGATCGACAGCGGCAGCCATGACGATATGGATGCCAGCACCTTTTATCGCAGTCTGTTTGCTCTGCGCCATTATTTTTCTGACATGGCGGCCCTGGGCCAACAGCGTGTTCCATTCAGCCAGCTGCAAACTCGCGGGATTGCAGCGGAGGCTCGCATGCAGGCCGCCACGGGGGGCATCAATACCCACCGTGGCGCCATTTTCATGCTGGGCCTGTTGTGCGCAGCCGCAGGCGCCTGCCTTCCTTTTCGCACCCTGACTCCCGCCACGATTCGGGACCAACTTCAAACATTATGGGGGGCGGCTTTACAGGCCCGCAGCCAGCAAGCGTCGTCCGCACTGCCGGGCGGACGGGCGGTACGCCGCTATGGCTTGCAAGGCGCGAACCAGGAAGCCGCCCAAGGCTTTCCCACCTTGTTTGAAACGGCCTGGCCCGCCTGGCAAGTCGCTGTCAACATTTTGTCTCCGCACAGCACACCAGTGGCAGAACAGCAGTTGCAGACCGTCGGTTTGCATACCTTCTTTTCTGTTATGGCGGTCCTTGACGATAGTAATCTGGCCCATCGTGGCGGACTGGAGGGACTAAACTACGCGCGCCGCTGCGCCGCACAATACTTACAAGCGGGCAGTGCGTTCACCCCCGACGCAATGCAACGCGCCCAAGACTTGCATCAAGCCTTCATGAAACGCCGCCTGTCCCCCGGAGGCGCAGCCGACACCTTGTCGGCCTGCTGCTGGCTGGACCGATTGCAAGCGTATGCACCCGGCGGGGCCAGCCAGCGCCGCCCTACTGGAGCCTGAGCATGAAAATCGCCCTGCTGTTTTCCGGGCAAGGCATGCAATACGCAGACATGCTGCCCTGGATGAACCCGGCCCATCCCCTGCTGCTGCAAATGCAGGAGCAATTGCACGTTCCCGACTGGCGCGCTGCCATGCGCGATAGCAGTTGGGCCAGCACCAATGCCCATGCGCAAGTCGTGCTGACGGCATGCGCACTGGCCGCCTGGCAGCAATTGCAGGAGCAAGTCCCTGCCCTGCAATCCTCCAGTCAATCTTTGGCCGCCGTGGCGGGCTACAGCATTGGCGAGCTGGCAGCCGCTTGTGTCGCCGGGGTTTTATCTGTCAGCGATACCGTCACCCTAGCCGGACAAAGAGCCGCCTTGATGGACCAGGCCGGAGCCGGGCAAGACAGCAGCATGCTGGCGATAAGCGGTGTTTCAATTCGGACGATTGAACAATGGTGCCAAGCACAGGGCGCCGCCTTGGCCATACGCAATGGCCCCGATAGTGCGGTGTGTGCGGGCCCGCGTGACAAGCTCTGTGCCCTGGAAAAGTTTGCTCAAGAACAAGGGGCTCGTTGCACACCCTTGTCCGTGAATATTGCGTCCCATACCCATTGGATGAGCAGCGCGGCTCACGCCTTTCAGGAGCAACTGAATCAAAGCGCACTGGCTGCCCCGAACGTGCCGTGGCCCACCAATGCCGGAGTGTGGGTGCATAATGCCGCTACCGCTGCCCAGGCCTTATCGGCGCAAATAATGCAAACTGTGCAATGGGATTCCTGCATGGAGCAGATTGAAGAACGACAGCCTAATGTGGTACTGGAAATTGGTCCGGGCCGTAGCCTGGCGAGCATGTGGAATCAACGCTATCCCGATATTCCCGCACGCTGTGTAGACGAGTTCCAAACCCTGGAGGGTTTGCAACGCTGGCTGTCACGCTGGGCGGGATAAATGCAGCGCGACATCGTGCGCTGGACATGCACCGTCCCTGATCAGGATTCAACACTTGGGCCGCCGTAATCGGCCAGCACCAAACCGACAGAGGATGCCAGCAGCGCTCAATAGCGGCCCTGTGAAGCCATGCACAAGAGAAAGAGAACAAAAGAAGGACCTGGCGCCGTTTTCAGACCCACATCAGGCAGACTTCTGCCCTTCTTTTTCCAGCTGCGTGCGTACGATCCGGCAGGCCCGTAACAAGCTCAACACATTCGGGCTACGCTCGCGCGACTTCATACACACCAGACCGATGCGCTGTAAATGTCGATACGGCGGCTCCAGACTGAACCACTGAATCTTGTCAGAGAAAACCTCTTTGGCACGGGCTGGCAAAAGGGAACACCCCACCCCGCCACTGACCAGGCTCATCAAAGAAAAGATGTCTCCGGTGCGCATCACAATATCGGCATCGAACCCGGCTTTGGCCAACATGCGCTGCATGTCCCGGCCAGTCGCAAAATCGTCGGTCAGCGACACAAAGCGCTCCTGGGAGCAACGCTCCAGATTCACCACGGACGAGTCCGAACCTTGCCAATCCACAGGGGCGGCAAACATCAGCTCATCATGAAAAACAGGCAGCATTTCCAGGTCATCAGGCTGCTTTTGAGGCAACTCGATCAAGGCGGCATCAATATGACCGCCCCGCAGCTTTTGCAGCAGCTTCTCGTTGGAATCCAACACCAGATCAATCTGCATGGCAGGCTTGTGGACCTTAAGCTCTACCAAAAGGCGTGGCACCAAACGTATTGTTAGCGAATACATGGAGCCAATGCGCAGTTGATCCGACGAATAGCCCCCGGCTTCACGGGCTGCGTCAATACCATGCTGTAAGGTACGGATGGTTTCCTTGGCGGCCTCGGCCAGCTCACGTGCCGACTCTTGTGGCACCAGGTGGCGCCCTTCCTGCAAGAACAAGGGGCAGCGCAAACCTTCTTCCAGACTCTTTAATGCCCGATGCACACTGACCGCACTGGTGCCCAACTGTTCTGCAGCACGGGCAATGGTGCCAGCTTCCAGAAAAGCCAGCAACACTTCCAAGCGTCGTACCGTGATTTTTTCGTCGATCAGAAACATCGTGGGGGTGGGAAGAAAAACAGCGCTAAGGCCACCAGTATGGAGCAAGCCTGACATCAATCCAATTCAGGCTAACCCGAAAAAAATGCCCCAAGCCGCTAACAACACGGCTTGAGGCATTTTCTCTTTATCTCAGACTTAGCTGAGTCAAAAGCCCGAATAATGTGCTTGCAGACCTGACATCCAAGCCCGAAGCCGACAGGATCACGCGGCCTTTTTCTCCGCACCCGATTGCACGATTTCTCGCACAGGAACCGGAGTCTGCAAACCAGCCTGATTCAATACCTGAACCGCACGGCGGAACAGATCAAAACGGGCATCCCAGAAATCAGCAGAACTGATCCAGGCACGCAGGTTTACCGTAATCACGCTGTCTTTGTACTCCATGACCATCACCACCGGGGCCGGGTCCTTGAGCACCTGCGGATGTTCATTCAACAAGTCCTGCAACAGCTTGATAGCCAGATCCAGATCATCGCCATAACGCACGCCCACACCAAAGTCCAAACGACGCGTCGCATTGCGGCTGTAGTTGATGATGGGGTTACCCCAGATCAGGCTGTTAGGCAATGTGAATTGAATGCCATCCACTTGTTCAAAACGGGTCAGGAACAACCCCACTTCCTGCACGGTACCGTCGCCTTTACCGACTACCGACACAAACTCGCCGGCACGCAAAGGACGCAGCATCAGCAACATGATGCCGGCGGCAATATTTTGCAGTGTGTTCTGCAAGGCCAGACCAACGGCCAAACCAGCAGCACCCAACACCGCAATAATGCTGGCGGTCTGTACGCCAAACCGCGCCAGTACGGCGATCAGCACAAAGACACGAATTGTCCAAACCGTCACAGACTGGGCCATAGGCACAATCGTGGGGTCCACTCGGGGAGAGCGGGCTGCCATCCGCTTGATGGCACGACCGGCAACGGCAGACAGCCACCAGCCAATGATCAGAATCAACAAAGCGATCACGACATTAAGCGCAATCGCGACAACGGCGGGAAACTCTGTCATCCAGGTTTGCAATTTTTCCACGTTTCAATCTCCTCAATTAAAAGGCAAAGCACCGAAGGGACTGGCCGCTAAGGGTAAACATTGCTAGTGCGCATCATAGCCTTGGGGGGGACATGAACCCAAGTGGACTAAGCTTTCCAGCTTATCCCCGAAAACTGTGGATAGCTCATAGGAAAAACTGGGCAAATCAGGAAAACTTTCAGTAGTATCAGCGGCTTAAAAACGGCGAACAGAAATCAACCAAATCCGGAAACAGCACCCCGCTTATCCCCATAAAATGTGGACAAGTCACAGGATAAACCGTGAATCAATGAGCTTATTTCAATATAATCAATCGCTTACACAAAGCGATCAGAGAATCGACAATTCTTTACCATTTTTTTCCTTGGGCAAGCACCGGTTTGTTGAAAACTGGCTTATCCACAAAAGATGTGCATAATAATAGGGAAAACCCCTGTATTAGCAAAAAATAGGCTTATAAAACAATCCCCTAAGTAGCCAGGTCAGGGATTCACCAATTCGCTCATCATCGGGCCGGTACGCGCCACAAGGATGCCAACCAATGTTGCTCTTGCGCTGGCCTGTCTGTAGGGCGATAAAAGTGCTTGATATATTCAAAGCCCGCTTGCTCCAGACGCTCTGACCACTGCTCCCAACTGTAGTAACAACCGTAGCGCTGACCATTCCAACCTTCCTGTCCCTGACCGCGCGGATTGGAGGAAAACAGCACCCCGCCTGGTCGCAGGCTGTGCCGCAAGGCCGTCAGCACGGCGGACAGCTCCGCACTGGGTATGTGGAATAACACGGCGTTAGCAAACACGCCATCAAACGCAGCAGCAGGCAAGTTCAAATCCAGGAAATCCTGATGCAAAACAGTCAGGCCAGTTTGCTGACGAGCCATTTCCACAAAGGCGGCACAACCATCCAAGCCCACCGGGCGATGGCCCATGGCCTGAAACGCGACCAGATCTCGCCCCGGCCCACAGCCCAGATCCAGAATATCCACAGGCCCCGGCAAACCGATCGCCGCCAGCAAGGCGTCGCGATTCTGACTGACGTCATGGTCCCACGTGCCGTCCCGATAGGCCTGCGCATGATCCTGGTAATGATTGACGGTGCGACGACTGGTTTCTTTCATCTGAACATCCTTGCCTAAGCTATGGGTTTACTTGACGCTGCCTAACGATGGATCGACTATATCCCGAGTCCAATTTGAATCCGATGCCATGAAGCCAAGCTATCCGCTCTCCGTCCTAGACCTATCCCCTATTGTGCAGGGCTCCACCCCGGCCCAGTCCTTTCGCTGTTCGGCGGATATTGCCCGTCATGCCGAGCAATGGGGCTACCACCGTTACTGGCTGGCCGAACACCACGGCATGCCCGGTATTGCCAGTGCAGCCACTTCGGTCCTGATCGGGCACATTGCCGGTCAAACCAGCCGCATTCGTGTGGGCGCAGGTGGCATCATGTTGCCTAACCACTCTCCTCTGGTGATTGCCGAGCAGTTTGGAACACTGGCCTGTCTGTACCCTGGCCGTATCGATTTGGGCCTGGGCCGTGCCCCTGGCTCCGACCCCGAAACCGCCCGCGCCTTGCGCCGCAATCTGAACAGCGACCCGGACCAGTTTCCACGCGATGTACTGGAGCTGATGGACTATATGTCCGACGAACCGCGCAACCGCATCATGGCCGTGCCCGGTCGTGGTCTGAATGTGCCGGTCTGGATTCTGGGCTCCAGCCTCTTTGGTGCTCAACTGGCTGCCGCGCTAGGCTTGCCCTATGCCTTTGCTTCGCATTTTGCGCCTGCTCAGTTGATGGATGCTATTGAGGTTTACCGCCGTCAGTTCCAGCCCTCCGTGCATCTGGAAAAACCGTACGTCA
Source organism: Alcaligenes sp. (assembly GCF_050255915.1). Classification (NCBI taxonomy): domain Bacteria; kingdom Pseudomonadati; phylum Pseudomonadota; class Betaproteobacteria; order Burkholderiales; family Alcaligenaceae; genus Alcaligenes; species Alcaligenes sp. The sequence continues at coordinate 292,416 of NZ_JBFWIQ010000001.1, read as the reverse complement.
TGCTGGGCTACAACGTCTTTGCCGCCGATACGCAAGACGAGGCCAAGCTACTGGCCTCCTCCTGGCAACAGTCTTTTGTGAACCTGCGCAGCGGTCGCCCCGGCCAACTGCCCCCACCCGTGCGCGATTACTACGAGCAATGCAGCCCACCGGCCCAGCACCTGCTGGACTCCCTGCTCAGCTGTACAGCCATTGGCAATCCGGAGCAAGTGCTTGAACAGATGAAAGGGTTCATTCAGCTAACGGGCGCCAACGAACTGATGCTGAACGCCAATATTTTTGATCACAACAAGCGCTTGCGCTCCTACGAGATTGCCGCCCAGTTGCGCGGCAGTCTGATATGAACCCACGCCACCTTCAAGAAACCGCACTGCGCTACTTCCAGGAAGTCGCGCGTTGTGGCTCTATCTCGCAGGCGGCCAGCAATCTGCATGTGGCTACCTCGGCCATCAGCCGCCAGATCAGCGGGCTGGAAGAAAACCTGGGCATGGCCTTATTCGAGCGCCATGCCCGTGGCATGAACCTGACCGCGGCGGGCGAATTGCTGCTGGCCCATGCCCGCCGCAGCGCCATGGATGCCGAGCGCACCTTGCACGATATTGCCGCTTTGCAAGGGCTGCAAACCGGCCTGATCCGCATTGCCTCCTCGGAAGGTTTAGCCGCCCAACTGCTGCCCCAGTGCATCGCGCAGTTTCGTGAAAAACACCCAGGCATACGCTTTTTGCTGGACGTGCTGCCACCACAGCGGATCAGCATGCTGCTGTTAAGCGGCCAGATAGATATCGGCATCAAATTTACCCAGACGGCTGAAAAAGACATCAAGACCTTGTTCCGCCGCGATGCCCCGGTAATGGCTCTGGCTGTTCCCGGCCACCCCGTCACCCGCACCGAACGCATCAGCCTGAAAAGCCTCTTGGCCCACCCCCTGGCCTTGCCCGGTCCGGACACCACGGTGCGGCAAATGATGGACGTGGCCTGCAGCGCCCAAAATCTGAGCCTGGACCCGGTATTCAGCAGCAATCACATGCAATCCTTGCATCAATTTGCCTTGTCCGGCGCAGGCGTGACCGTGTCGGCCCTGCTGTCAGCTCGTCACCTGATTGAGCAAGGTTTGCTGCAAGCCAGTTTCATCCATGAACGCGGCTTACTGAACCGCCAAATCGAAGTACAGGCCCTGGCTGGCCGCCGCTTGCCCTCTATTGTTCGCCGCTTTCTGGACGAGTTGCTGCCGCAGCTTGAAGTCGACCCGCAGGCTTTGCCAAAATAGCAACGCTGACCTGCCTATTTGTTGCTGGTTCGGCATCATCGCCTTTTCTATCATCTCTTGATTGAGGAGAGAGCCATGACAACACCCAGCAACACTGCAAGCACCGCACACCCCCCTTCAATCCACCGCCCCTGGCGACGTCTTGCCCAAACCCTGTTGGGTGCCATTCTGGCCGTCAGCAGCGTGCCGGCGGCCCGTGCCAGCGATTGGCCTGATCGTCCCATTCGCCTGATCGTCCCCTTTCCCACTGGTGGTGCCACTGACGTCATCAGCCGGTTGATTGCCGAAAGCGCCGCCAAAGCGATGAACACCAGCATTATCGTGGACAACCGCACGGGCGCAGGCGGCACCATTGGTTCAGCCGAAGTAGCCCGCAGCAAACCCGATGGCTACACCCTCCTGTTCACCACCAGCAGTACCCACGCAATTGCGCCACATCTGTACAAGTCTCTACCCTACGATGCAGACAAAGACTTCACCCCCATCGCCCACTTGGGTGATGCCGCCAGTGTCTTGCTGGTGAACCCGTCCGTCCCCGCACAAACCCTGCCGGAACTGATTGAGTACACCCGTGCCCATCCTGATGAGTTGAACTACGCCAGCAGTGGCAATGGCACCATCGTGCATCTGGGCACCGAGGCCTTTTTGAATCAGGCCGATATCGTCATGTCGCACGTTCCTTACCGGGGGACCGGTCAGGCCATTAACGATATGCTGGGCGGCTCGATCCATGTTTTACTGGACGCCATCCCCACCGGAATGCCGTATGTAAACAGCGGCCAATTGCGCGCCCTGGCGGTGACCGGCCCACAACGCTCGCCGCTGGCCCCCGATTTACCCACTTTTCAAGAGTCCGGCCTGCCGGGCTATGAATCAGTGACCTGGTTTGGTCTGTACGCACCCGCAGGCCTGCCCGATGAGATCCGTGATAAAGCTTATGAGGCTTTCACCCATGCCACTCAGGACCCCAACGTACGCTCACGCCTGCAAGCATTGGGCGTGGACCTGCCCCGCAGCACCAGCCAGGAAGAGTTTGTCTCTTTGGTTCGCGAGGACAGCGCACGTTGGCAAGGCCTGATCCAACTGACTGGAATACAGATTCAATGAACAAGACTGACACCTGTATGGACTGGAACAACCCCTACCCGTCCGCCCGTTCTGCGGTACTTGGCCAAAACATGGTCAGCACCTCCCACCCTTTAGCCGCACAAGCGGGCTTGCGCATGCTGCAAGCCGGTGGCAATGCAGTTGACGCAGCGTTGGCTGCTGCCATTGCCTTGACGGTCGTTGAACCCACGGGTTGTGGCATAGGCAGTGATGCCTTTGCTATCGTTTGGGATGGCAAAGAGTTACATGGCTTGAACGCTTCCGGGCGCTCGCCTCGTGGCTGGTCGCCGGATCGATTCAAAGGCCACGCGACTGTCCCCGACAAGGGCTGGGAAAGCGTGTCCGTTCCCGGTGCCGTCTCTGCCTGGGCCGAGCTGTCCAGCAAGCTGGGCCGTCTGAGTCTGGAGCAAGTCGCCGCCCCCGCCATTCATTACGCCCGAGAAGGTTTTCCAGTCTCACCGGTTATTGCACGCTTGTGGGAACTGGGCCGTCAGCGCCTGGGCGATCAGCCCGGTTTTGCGGACGCTTTTTTACGCGATGGCAAAGCGCCTGTGGCGGGCCAGTGGTACCAGAATCAAGACCAGGCCAATACGCTGGAACGTATCGCCGCCACCCAGGGCCAGGACTTCTATACGGGTGAACTGGCCCAACGCATTGCTGCCTTCTCCCGCCTGCATGGCGGTGCCATGGACGAGCAGGATCTGGCCGAACATCGTGCCAACTGGTGTGGCACCATCAGCCATCCTTTTGCCCAATCGGTCATTCATGAAATCCCCCCCAATGGTCAGGGTCTGGCGGCCTTGATGGCACTGGGCATCATGGAGCAGGCCGGCGTCGGTCAGCAACCGCTCGATCATATCGACACGGTGCACCTGAGCATTGAAGCCATGAAGCTGGCTTTTGCCGATCTGTACGAGCACCACGCCGATCTGGAGCACATGATTCATCAGCCCGAGCATCTGCTGGACCCGGCTTATCTGCGCGAGCGCGCTGCCCTGATTCAAAGGGACAAGGCTGGCGACCCCAAGCACGGCCTGCCCGGTCCTTCGGGCACGGTCTATGTCACCGCGGCCGATTCCAGCGGCATGATGGTGTCCTTGATCCAGTCCAACTATATGGGTTTTGGTTCCGGGGTGGTGGTCCCCGGCACCGGCATCAGCATGCAGAACCGTGGCCATGGTTTTACCCTGCGTCCCGGCCATGTGAATGAAGTGGCCGGTGGCAAGCGCCCCTCTCACACCATCATTCCTGCCTTTGCCATGAATGCCGATGGCACGCCGCAAATGTCGTTTGGTGTGATGGGTGGCCCCTTCCAGTCTCAAGGCCATATGCAAATGGCGCTGCGTGTTCTGCTGTACGGCCAGAACCCGCAAGCTGCTGCCGATGCGCCACGCTGGCGTGTAACAGGGGGCCGTGGCGTGGCGGTAGAACCTAGCTTTGACCCCGCTCTGGTGCAGGCCCTGCGCGAGCGTGGTCATGAGGTCGTCATTGAACCCGGCAGCGGTGTGTTCGCTTTTGGCGGGGCACAACTGATTCTGCGCCAGGGCAATCATTACGTGGGCGGCTCCGACCCACGTAAAGACGGGCAGGTGGTGGCTTACTAAGCCTGCTTGCCTTCCAGAGATGATTGCCTCTGCTTCGGGCCTGGATTTCGTGATCCGGGCCCAAATGCCTCTTAGTCGCCCTGACTTGTTCGATAAACAGTTCGTCCGAGCAGCGGCGTTGGCGTACCCATCCTTTCAGCCTCCCCGAACGCTAGGCGCCGGACACTACGCAGCCCGTGCTCTGACAAAGAAGATTGCGTGGCATCTGCCCTGCTCGCTGCCCAAACGTACACCGTGGTCAATATCTGACACTTCCACGACACAAAGACTGTGTTTTTATCAGGTTTTCTTCAGCCAGGCAGAATGACTGCTGTACCATCAAAAATGGCCGCTTCATCCCCCGGGAGCGGTTTTCTATTTGTCTAAACGGCCCTGTCATCCTTGAGGCCGTCCGCTGGAGCCCATTCGGTGCTGTCATTTTTTGAACGTCGATTAAACCCCTACCCCGAACAACACGTCGCCCCTCCCCCAACAGGTTTTTTCCCCTTCATTTGGGCCTGTACGAAAAATTCGCGTGGCTGGATTGGCTTGATGACCGTGACCTCGATTGGCCTGTCAGCCTACGAAGCCATGCTGTTTGCCCTGCTCAGCTATATCGTGGACTGGCTGCCCTCGATTGAACCTGCCCAGTTCTGGAGCCAGCAAGGTGGCACCCTGTTGACGATTGCCGCTGTTTTACTGAGCAGCGTGGCCCTGATCAGCCTGCATACGCTGGTCATGCACCAGGTGCTGGCCATCAACTTTCCCATGCGTCTGCGCTGGCTGTTTCATAAACTGATGCTGAACCAGAGCATGTCTTTTTACGCCGACGAGTTTGCCGGTCGTATCACCACCAAAATCATGCAAACCGCTCTGGCGGTACGCGAGACCCTGTTCATGGCTGTGGAAGTGGTTGTGGGCATGAGCGCCTACCTGATCGGTATTCTGATCCTGGCCGGCAGCTTTGACCGTTTGCTGATTCTGCCCTTTCTGTTCTGGCTGCTGGGCTACGCATTAGCCTGCGTCTACTTTGTGCCCCGTCTGGGCAAAGTCGGGGCTGAGCAGGCCGATGCCCGCGCCTTGATGACGGGCCGCATTACCGACGCCTACACCAACATCAACACGGTCAAACTGTTTGCCCACACACGCCGCGAAGCAGACCACGCCAAAAACGCCATGCGCCGCTTCCAGGAAACGGGCCATGCCCAGATGCGCCTGATCAGCCTGTTTGAAGTGACCAACCACGTCCTGGCCACAGTCTTGCTGATCAGCTCGGCGGGCCTGGCCTTGTATTTGTGGTCGATTGATCAATCCACTGCCGGTGTCGTGGCGGCCGTCATTGCCATGGCATTACGGCTGTCGGGCCATTCCCATTGGCTGATGTGGGAGCTGACCAACCTGTTCGAGAACGTGGGTACGATTCAGGACGGCATCAACACCTTGACGCAAAAACCCACCGTGGTGGATGCACCCGATGCCAAGCCCCTGCAAATCGAGCAAGGCCGTATCGAGTTTCAGGACGTCAGCTTTGCTTACCGCGATAAAAGCCGTCAGGTTATCGACAAACTCAACCTGGTGATCAAACCGGGCGAACGTGTTGGCCTGATTGGCCGTTCAGGCGCGGGCAAATCCACGCTGGTCAATCTGCTGCTGCGTTTCCATGATGTCGATAGCGGCACAATCCGCATTGATGGCCAGGACATTGCCCATGTCACGCAAGACAGTTTGCGTGCTGCCATTGGCATGGTGACGCAGGATACCTCCCTGCTGCACCGTTCCATGCGCGATAACATTCTGTATGGCCGCCCCGATGCCAACGACGAGTTGCTGCATATGGCGGTAGAGCGTGCCGCCGCTGCCGACTTCATCCCGCAACTGCACGACCGCCAGGGCCGTGAAGGTCTGGACGCGCATGTGGGCGAACGTGGTGTGAAACTGTCCGGCGGCCAGCGTCAGCGTGTGGCCATTGCCCGCGTCATGCTGAAAGATGCCCCCATCCTGTTACTGGATGAAGCCACCAGCGCACTGGACTCCGAAGTGGAAGCCGCCATTCAGGAAAGCCTGAACACCCTGATGCAAGGCAAGACAGTGATCGCCATTGCCCACCGCCTGTCCACCATTGCGGCACTGGACCGCTTGATTGTGCTGGATCAGGGCCGCATCATCGAGCAAGGCAGCCACCAGCAATTGCTGGAAAAAGGCGGGTTGTATGCCCGTTTATGGGCTCGTCAAAGCGGCGGATTCCTGGGAGAGACCGGCAAACAAGATGTCTAAGCCGGTGTCACTTGCTTGCAAAAAATACTGACGTTACGCTTTTGTCCCATTAGAATCTCGAAAGATCAAACTTCGCCGTGCTTGCGGCGAAGTTTTTTTTCAACTTATTGAGCCATACGAAGAAAAAAATCATGTTTTTAGTCTTCCCCGATTCCGCCGCCATTGCGACACACCTGAGCGCCCGTCTTCAGGACATTATTCGTCAGGATCCACAAGCGACGCTGGGTCTGGCAACCGGGGGGACCATGGAACCTATTTACGCCCGTTTCGTGCAGGACGTGCGTGACAATGCGCTGGATGTGTCCAAGATCAATAGCTTCAATCTGGACGAGTATGTCGGTTTATCTGCTGAGCACGAGCAAAGCTACGCCTGCTACATGCACCAGCACCTGTTCAGCCAATTGCCTTTTGATGCCGCGCGCCTACACCTGCCCAATGGACTGACCACAGAACTGGAACAGCACTGCCAGGACTACTCTGCGGCCATTGCCGCTAGCGGTGGTGTCGCCTTGCAACTGCTGGGCGTGGGCACCAACGGCCACATTGGCTTTAACGAGCCAGGCACCCCTTTTGACAGCCGCACGCATGTGGTGGCCCTGTCCGAGCGCACCCGTATCGACAACAGCCGCTTTTTTGACTCCATGGACGAAGTGCCAGCATCGGCCATCACCATGGGGATTGCCGATATTCTGAGCGCCCGTGAAATTGCCCTGGTGGTCACCGGCGAGCACAAGGCTCGCACCATGCTCAATTATCAGGAAGGCGGTATCACGCCCGAGCTGCCGTTCACGGCCTTGAAGCAGCACGCCAACACCCACATCCTGCTGGACGAGGCCGCTGCCAGCCTGCTAGACCCCAGCCTGTGCCACCGCCCCCTGATCAGCCAGGCCGCCTGAACCGGCTTGCCAGCCCCCGCCCAGCGCTCTGAACAGCGCCGCGCGGGACTGCAAACGCGACTGCATCAAGCTGACGCGCACATCCTGAGCGGCGTACAAGGTACGCTGCGCATCCAATAAAGACAGCAAGGTTTCCGAGCCGGAGCGATAACGTGCTTCGGCCAGTTGAAACGCTAGCCTGGCTTGCTCCCACTCCAGTTCCATGATCTGCGCCTGAGCATCCAGGCTATGCAGTTGCGCCAGCACACCTTCCACATCCATATAGGCCTGCACAATGGTCTGACGATACTGCGCCAGCCACTCCTGCAAACGGGCGTCGCTCAAATCCTTGCCCGCCTCCAGACGACCCGCATTGAAGATAGGAGCCACCAGCCCACTGATCAGGCTGTAGACCGGATGGCGCAAGCTTTCTTCCCAATGATTGCCCGATGCCCCTGCCCGCGCCCCCAGAGTCAGGCTGGGATACAGGGCAGCGCGCGCCACCCGCACATCGGCATGCGCCGCTGACAATTGGGCCTCGATGCGCGCAATGTCAGGACGTTGCGAAAGCAGTTGTGAAGGCAAGCCAGCCTCCAGCTCCGGCACCTGCAAACTGGCAATATCTTCCTGCGGTTCAGGCATGATTTCAGTACGGCCCAACAAGGTCGCCAACTCCACCCGCGTGCGCATGGCCTGCTCTTCAAGCACAAACAGTTTGCGCTGTTGCGAAGCCAGCAATTGACGTTGCTGTGCCAGCTCCAAAGGCGAAGCCGCCCCCGCCAGCAAGCGGGCCTCCAGCAAACTCAACAAGCGTTGTGCAACGGCCAGGTTTTGACGGGCAATGGCGACCCGCTGTTTATCACCCAGAGCCTGCAAGCTTAAATGCACCACCTGCGCCTGCACACTGACACGCAGCACGTCCAGCTCGTAATTCGCCGCCTGAGCCAGGAACACGGCGCTGTCGGCCTGAGCACGATGGCGCCCCCACACATCCAACTCGTAACTCATGAATACACCGGCCACATATTGCGAGCGAGAGTCTCCATGCGAGGAAGAAAACGGCGCATCTCTTTGCACAGACAGATTGCCCTGCAATTCCGGCAGCAAACTGGCTCCGGCAATGCGTGCCTGGGCCTGCGCCTGCAAGATCCGGGCCTGAGCCTGACGTAGCACCGCTACATCCTTCAAGGCTTCCTGCATCAGACTGTTCAAGGCGGGACTGTTATAGGCGCGCCACCACTGCGGCTCCACCTGGGCCAGAACCGGCTCAGAAGCCACCTTGCCTTGTTGCTGATAAGCCTGGGGCAGCGTCGGTGCTGTCTTGTCCAGATCAGAGGACAAGGAACTGCACGCTTGCAGCACCAGCGTGCTCATGGCCCCTGCTATCCATCGGTACTGAGCCATGCTTACTCCCCCGCCAAAGCCTGAACGGGGTCCAGTGCGGCCGCCGTCCGTGCGGGCATATAGCCAAAAACCATGCCCGTCACCACGGCGCAGCCAAAGGCACCCAAAGCAGCCCGCAAGGAAAACACCACATCCACCCCTCCAAAAATCAAACCAATACCTACCACAGCCCCCACCAGCACACCCAGGCAGCCACCTGTGATCGTCAACAACACCGCCTCGGTCAGAAACTGGCGCATGATGTCGCTTTGTCGCGCCCCCGTGGCCATACGTATGCCAATTTCCCGCGTGCGCTCACGCACCGTCATCAACATCACGTTCATGACGCCAATACCGCCGACCACCAAAGACACGGCGGCAATCAGGCCCAGCATCATGCTCATGGCCTGACGCGTGGACGCCTCGGCCTGCAAGCGAGCCGCCGCATTGCCGATTGAAAAGTCCTCGCGCCCACCATGACGTTGTGTCAGCAACTGGCGCATGTCCTGCTCCGCCTCCAGAACGGTCGCGCTGTCCCGCGCATCAATCACCACATAATCGGGTTGCGTCTGAGCCTGATACACACGAGCACGCGCCGCGTGGTAAGGCACAAACACCATATCGTCATAATCCTGTGCGCCTGAGTCGGCACCGCGCTCCTGCATCACCCCGATCACCTCAAAAGGCGAATTACCGATCAGGAGCTGCTGCCCCAAAGGCACATCCCTATCGGGGAAGAAATGCTTGGCGGCACGATGTCCCAGCACAACCAGAGGGGCCAGATCCCGGTCCTCGGCATCGGTGTAATAACGGCCTTGTGCCAACTGCCAGCGGTGAATATCCGGCATGGTTTCATTGGCGGCAAACACATACACCTGCCGGTCCACACGGCCCCTGCGCACCGTAATGGGATCACCGATCACCGGCATCACACGCCGTATCAGGGGCAGTTCACCGACCGCCTCCAAATCCTCCTCGGTCAGTTGTCCTTTGGGCAAACCATTGGGAGGCGAGGAACTGCTCAAGTACATGATGGTGGTGCCCATCGTGCCCATCTGATCCATCACTCGCTGACGCGCGCCCTCGCCCACGGCCAGCATGACAATGACCGAGGCCACCCCAATAATCACCCCCAGCAAGGTCAAGGCGGTGCGATGCCGGTTGATCAGCATGCTGCGCAAGGCACTGCGTGCCGCATCCTTGATTTCCGAGAGCCAGGGCGAGCGGCGATGCGCCGACTCCGTCAAAGGCGGCTTGGCCCTTGTTTCCTGGGCCGCATCGGGGCGGCTATCGGACAAGATGCAGCCATCACGAATCTCGATCACCCGGTCCGCCATCGCAGCCAATTGATGATCGTGCGTAATCAGAATGATCGTGTGCCCAGAATCCGACAGCTCGCGCAACAAAGCCATGACTTCCGCACCGCTACGTGAGTCCAGCGCACCCGTGGGCTCGTCGGCCAGAATGACTCGGCCACCGTTCATCAAGGCACGGGCAATGGACACGCGCTGCTGCTGACCGCCAGACAACTGATTTGGGCGATTGTCCAGCTTGTCCGCCAGTCCCAGACTGCTGAGTAATTCTGCGGCACGTGCAGCACGCGCGTCCTCGTCCAGGCCCGCATAAATGGCGGGCATCTGCACGTTTTCACTGGCCGTTTCGGTAGGTATCAGGTGATAGCCCTGAAACACAAAACCAAAGGTCTCCCGACGCAAGGCAGCCAGCTCATCCGCGCTTAACTGTGCAACATCCCGGCCTTGGAACAGATAAGTGCCGCTGCTGGGTTTGTCCAGACAACCGAGCAGGTTCATCAAAGTCGACTTGCCCGATCCCGACGCCCCCACAATCGCCACAAACTCGCCCGGCTCAATACTCAGGCTGACATCGAACAAAACCTGCACAGCCGGTTTGGTGCTGGGCGGGCCACCATAGATACGGCAGATGTCGCGCAGCTCAATCAAAGACGGTGCAGCCCCTACCATTGCAACCACCGCCAGCCACGCTCAGCCGCCACCACGGCCAGCACCACCTGCTCACCCTTGGCCACCCCATCCACAACTTGCACCTGATGGCGATTGCGCACGCCCAGGCTGACCGGTTTTTCCTGCAGCTTGCCTTGCTCCAGCACGGGCACCTTGAAGGCATCGGGACCGCGCTGCGGGTCAGGGCGCAAGGCCGCCAAGGGCACCAGCAAAGCCTGATCGGCACGATCAATTTCAAACAGCACCTGCGCGGTCATCTGCGGCATCAACGCGCCGTCTTTATTGTCCACATCAAACAGCACCGTATACATGATGGCCTTGGTGCCGCTCGGGGTGGCTGCGGCGGTTTCTTCCTGCGCGCTGCCCTCGGGCGCCGGCAGGACCTGCCGCACCGTAGCCTGCCATTGACGCGCCTGTGTCTCGCCCTGCTCGCCCAAGGTTGTAAAGGTCACGGCCATACCCGGTTTGATACGGCGGATATCCGCCTCGGACACGCTGGTCCACACCGTCATGGTGCCCAAATCGGCAATACGCAAAATAGTGGGGGTTTGATAAGTGGCATTCAGTGTTTGCCCTTCACGCGCCTGTACACCAATAACGGTGCCACTCATGGGTGCGTAAATGCGCGTGTAGCCCAATCGGGCCTCGTCCGCTTTCAGCGTGGCCTGAGTCTGCTCCATCTGCGCTTGCACATGGGCAACACGAGCCTGAGCCGTCGCCAGATTTGCCTGGGCAATTTGTATATCCTCCTGACGGCTGGCCTGCTGGCGTTCCAATTGACGCTGACGAGTCAACTGCTGGCGCGCCAGTACAAGCTGCGCCTGTTGCTCGGCCAACTGAGCGCGATACGCCGCCAACGACGCGCGGCCTGCATCGACCGAGGCCTGTTGCACACTGGGGTCAATTTCCACCAGCAACTGGCCCTGCTCAAGCTGATCGCCCGGCGCAACCGGCAACGCCGTAATCTGCCCCGACACCTGTGCCCCGACGTCCACATAGCGACTGGGCTTCAAGGTTCCCACCGCCGCAACGGTCGCGCGTATATCGCCTTGCTCTACGGCTACCGTTTCAAATTGCTCTGACGAGCGCCCGGCCTGTGCGGCCAGCGCCCCCAATACCAGCACCGCCACCAGGGCGAACGCCCAGCGACGCTTCACTGCTTTGGACTTCATACATAATCCCGTGGATCTACACCCGCCCGGCTCATGGCGGGCAGGTGATCAAAAAATAATAATGGTCAAAAAGAAAGGGGCTTGCTCACCCCAACACTGGCTCAACGCTGCTTAACAACGGGCCTAGAGCCCTGGCAAAACGGCGCAACAGGGGGGCAAGGAAAGAGATCCTTTTTCAGGCCTTCCCTATAAAGACGTTTGAGAGCCCATTTTCCGGACATTTATTTTGTAAAAGTTATCGCGGCAGGCTTGGACGAACCGATATAAGGCCGAATCGGATTAGCGGAGAATCGCACTACCTCATTGTCAGGAAAAACCAGGCAGTAAAAAGCTGGCAGGGGAGAGCCTCCCCTGCCCCGTCCTTAAAACTCGGCGGACATACTCAACATGAAGGTGCGTGGCTGCGATAAGACCAGATAGCCATTATTGGGATAACCGCCTACCGAAGCCCAATACGTCGTATCGGCGACATTCTCGACACTGGCCCTGAACGTCATCGGCACACCGGAGATCTTGCGCTGGTAGCTGGCCCCCAGGTCCCAGCGTACCCAGCCTGGCACACGGATTGCATTGGCCGAATCCGCGTAACGGGCACCAGTGGCCAATAGCTGTGTATCCAGCGACAAGCCCGTCACCTGCGGCACATCCCAGGTCAAACCCAGACTGCCTTGCCAGCGCGGCACGCCAATCACTCGCTGGCCTTCGCTAAGCGGATCACCCGTGTTTTTCTGCTTGGTGTCCAGGGCAGTCACACCACCGAGAATGCGCAAGGAATCGGTCAACTGACCGTAAAAGCTTAACTCCAGCCCGTTATGGCGGTCCTTGCCCGCTTCCACAAAACGCAGATCGTCATTGACCACGCCACGCGGTTTGGTCGTGGTAAAGAAAGTCAGCCCGCCGCCCAGTGAGCCGTTGTCGTACTTGACCCCCAGCTCTTTTTGCTTGGCCACAAAGGCCGACAAGCGCTGCCCGGCGTTTTGAACCGGCTGGTTATTAAAGCGAGTCGGTGCCAGATCACCTTGTGCCAGGCTTTCCGTGTAGTTGCCGTACAAGGCCCATTCATCCGTCAGCTTGAAAACCACACCCGCTGCAGGGCTGGTATGTTGCTGACGGTCTTTGCGCTGCAAGGCTTGGGTGCCGTAGTCATAGCTGCGCGTTTCCATAATTTGATGGCGCAAGCCCAGCATCACTTCCAACCGATCATCCCAGAGGTACATCAAATCACCCAGGGTATAACTGGTCAATTTGGTGCGCCCTACCAACGCCGGAGACCCCAGATCACCACCTGTAAAGGCGATGGGCGACAAGGCCTGGTTCACGGGATCATAAAGATTGCTGTCCTGCTTGCTGCCCATGGCCCAGGCGTTTTTCTCCTTGTGGTCATACAAGGAGGCGGCGGCCACCAGTTCATGCAGCACAGGCCCGGTTTCAAAACGGGCCCGCAAACCCAATTCGCCTGTTTTCACATCATCGCGTCGGGAATTGTTGAAACGTGAGAAAGTGGTTTTGCCAGATACCGCATCCGTGACCGTCTGAGTCGCAAGCTGATTATCTTCCTTGCCATGTTTCATGCCATAGGCAGCCCACAGGGTAATGGAATCATTCAGATCATATTCCCCGCGTAGGGTGCCGAAAACGGTTTCCTCATTGGAGTACGTCCAGGGTTGAGCGAAGTTACGCTTATGTGAAGGCAAGTCCGGCAAGGCGGACAGGCCCGCCTTTAACGCCACATTAGGCCGGACTTCACGCAGCTTGTGCTCCTGATAGCCCAGATCCGCCGACAACCGTACGCGCTCACCACGCCAATCCATCCCCACTGTGTACAGATCCAGACGGGTATGTTCATTGTCGACAGCCGTATCGCCGCTACGCCTGATGGCATTGACGCGAATACCGGCCGCATCATCGGCAAAACGGCGCGACATATCCACCTTGATCTGGCTTTGCCCGCCACTGCCATAACCCACACCAAGCTTGGTCAGCGGGTTCTCACCGGCGCGTTTGGGCAGCACGTTAATCGTGCCGCCAACACCACCGCCAGAGGGCGCGGCACCATACAGAAACCCCCCTGCTCCATGCAGCACTTCAATGCGCTCGGCCAGTTCCGCAGCCGTCGCTTGTCGGGGCAGCAGTCCAAACAGGCCGTTGTAGGCAATATCATCGGAAGCCGTCAAAAAGCCCCGGATGAAAAAACTTTCCTGGAAGTTGCCAAAACCACGGGCCACACCCACAGAAGGATCATGGCGCACCACATCGGCTACCGTGGACGCCTGCAGTTGCTCGATATAGCGGCTGGTATAGCTATTGACGCTAAAGGGCGAGTCCATATTGTCCAGGGAACCCAGTATCCCAACCCGGCCTCCGCTGGCGACCTGGCCGCCAGCATACTCCGGCAGCAAACCCTGACGCGACGCATCGGCACTGGCATTGACGGTAATGGTGGACAACTCCTGCGTCTGGGCACGATTGACATTGTCTTGGGCCTGAGCCTGAACATGAAGAGCAAACAAGGACACGACCAAGGTGCGTCCCAGGCAAGGTTTGAATAAAGAAGTCATCACGATTACCTATCAACCCTTGATGTTCTTCAGATCAATGCGCACCACACTTTCACGCTTGCTGGCCTTGTACTGCGGGGTAGCAGGCGCCTTAACGGTTACGTACAACTGGCTGTCCGGACCCAGTTCCAGGCTGTTGGGGTTATCAGGCAAGTTGTATTGCGCCTTGACCGCATAGCTGGCGCCATCCAACACGGATACCTTGCCTTGCTCACGATGCGTCAAGTACAACTCATCACGATCGGCGTTGTACAAGATATCCATCGCGTCGCCCACCGGCAGTGTCTGCAGCAATTTGCCGTCTCGGGCATCCAGCACATACACGGTTTTCTGGTCCTTGGTCTCTGTCACATAGAGGCGATTGCGGCTGGAGTCCAGCGCAAAATTCAAGAGCAAGGCGGGTTTGACGCCCGCCGGTTTCCAGCGCTGTTCAATCTGATTGGTTTGGGTATTCACCACCATCACCTCACCATCACCATTGGCGGCATACAGACGATGCGAGGCCGAATCCACCAAGAGCCCCGTGACCCATTTGCCAGCGTTTTCAATGGTGTCGATCAGTTCCAGAGTGCGATCATCCAACACCCAGATCACGGCAGGTGCGCCTACGGCTCCCACATAGATACGACCTTGCTGAGGATCGTGACGAATCGTGCGCGGACCCATTTTGGTGTCATCAAAACTCTTATTGTTGAAGTGGACGCGCTCTATGTTTCCGTCCTCCTTTAGCCCTACTTTGGAGACGGCAGCAGCCAGACTATTGGTAACGTACAACGTATCGCCCGAGGCGTTCCTTGCCAGGCCGAAATTGCTCTGGTCGGTATACATGGTCCCCTTCACATCCAGGGTGATGGGGTCCAGCTTATAGATCACGCCGCCACGAACTGACGACGCCCGCTCCGCCGAGGCCACATACAAGGAATTATCAAAGGGGCTGTAAACCGCTTGATAAATCCCGTAGGCCAGATCCTTGCGCAAGGCTCCTTCTGCCGTAATCGAGGTTTTTTGTGCCAGCTCCGGCGTCAAGGGCAGCGAGACAAGCTCCGACGACTGGGCGTGAGCAAGCGATCCGGCACTGAGCAAAGCGGCAGACAAGACAGACAAAGCAAGACAACGTGTGAACATGGGCATATCCTGTTTTCGAAATAGAAGTGATTATCATTTCTATTATTGCATTAAGCACCTCTATGCTCAAAACCGGGATATCCCTGCTCCTTAAGGAGAAACACGCGAGACTAAATCAGCCGCTTCCCTCCCCCCCGCTTGACTGCCCTCGCTACAATATCGACTCAGCCGCCTTCTGGGCGGCCTTGTTGTTGAATTCCCTGACCTGTAACTGTGCTATGACTTCTGCTGCCGATCTGTCCGCCCACACGCCCATGATGCGTCAATACCTTCAGCTCAAAGCGGAGGCCGGCTCGCATCTGCTGTTCTATCGGATGGGGGACTTCTATGAGATGTTCTACGCCGATGCCGAGCGCGGCGCGCGCCTGCTAAACCTGACACTGACCAAGCGCGGGTCCTCCAACGGCGAGCCCATCCCGATGGCAGGTGTGCCTTTTCATGCCATGGAAGGGTATCTGGCGCGTTTAGTCGCTTTGGGCGAATCCGTCGCCATCTGTGAGCAAGTCGGTGACCCGGCTACCAGCAAAGGACCGGTCGAGCGCAAGATCATGCGCGTAGTCACCCCCGGCACGCTGACCGATGATGCCTTGCTGCCTCCCAAGGCAGATCGCCTGATCGCCGCATGCACGCTCATCAAAGTACAACGCCAGGAAATGGTCGGACTGGCCTGGATGAACCTGGCCAGTGGCGAGTTTCTGGTCAGCCAGTGCGAGCCGGACATGCTGGACACGGAACTGAACCGTATCGGCCCCGTCGAGCTGGTCTACCCCGAATCGCTGCGCCCTGCCCCGGAACTGCCGCAAGCCAGTTGCCACACCTTGCCGGACTGGCACTTTGCGCAAGACGGTTCACGCGAAACCCTGCTGGACCATTTCGATCTGGACTCTTTGGCCAGCTTTGGTCTGGACGATCTGCCTGCGGCTACGGCAGCAGCCGGAGCCTTGCTGCGTTATGTCGGCAGCACGCAATCCCAATCCCTGGTTCACATCACGGCTATCCGTGTTCAGCATAGTTCGGACTTTCTGGTGCTGGATGCGGTCACGCGCAAGAACCTGGAAATTACCGAAACCATTAGCGGTGAAACCAGCCCGACGCTGTTCTCTACGCTGGATCATTGCCAGACCCCCATGGGCAGCCGTTTGCTGCGTCGCTGGCTGCACCATCCCTTGCGTCTGAACCACGCCGTCCAGCAACGTCAGGATGTGGTGTCCCTATTTTTCCAAACCCAGCAAAGCGCCAGCTTGAATGCAGGCGATCCTTTGGGTGTGCTGCGCCATGCCCTGCGTCGTTTTCCAGACCTGGAGCGTATTGCCACGCGTATTTCCTTACGCAGCGTGCGTCCACGGGAACTGGCCAGTTTGCGCGATGCGCTGGCAACGCTACCCGAGCTGCGTCAGGAACTAGAACACAACTTTGCTCAGTCTGAACATTTGTATGGGCATTTGTTAAATCTGGCGCTGGACCCAGAGCTGGCCTCTTTGCTGCAGGCCGCTATCGCCCCCGAGCCTGCCTTGCTCATACGGGATGGGGGTGTCATTGCCGATGGCTACGATGCCGACCTGGACGAATTGCGCAGCTTGGCCAGCGACAGCGGCGATGTGTTGGTCAAGATCGAAGCCCGGGAGCGCGAACGTACCGGCATCGCCACCCTACGCGTCGAATACAACCGTGTGCATGGTTTCTTTATTGAGGTCAGCCGGGGTCAGGCCGACAAAGTCCCCGACGATTACCGCCGCCGCCAGACACTAAAAAATGCCGAACGCTTCATCACACCTGAGCTAAAAGAATGGGAGGACAAAGTCCTGTCCGCCAAGGATCGCAGCCTGAGCCGCGAGAAGTTCCTGTTCGATCAATTGCTGGACAAGCTGCAAAGCTACGCGGGTCCCTTGGCCCTGTGCTCCAGCGCCCTGGCGGAACTGGATACCCTGTCCTCACTGG
This sequence comes from Alcaligenes sp., assembly GCF_050255915.1. Taxonomy (NCBI): domain Bacteria; kingdom Pseudomonadati; phylum Pseudomonadota; class Betaproteobacteria; order Burkholderiales; family Alcaligenaceae; genus Alcaligenes; species Alcaligenes sp. Next base: position 275,152 of record NZ_JBFWIQ010000001.1, on the reverse strand, counting down.
CGCTGCATGCACTAGACAATAACTGGGTCGCCCCCGAACTAAGCGAGCAAGCTGGCATCTGGATCGAAGCGGGTCGTCATCCCGTGGTGGAACACAGCATCGAGCGTTTCACACCCAACCATTGTGAGATGCATGCACAACGCCGCATGTTGCTGATTACCGGCCCGAATATGGGTGGTAAGTCCACCTATATGCGACAGGTTGCCTTGATTGCCTTATTGGCCCGCATCGGCAGCTTTGTGCCGGCCAACACGGCCCGTATTGGTCAGATCGATCGCATCTTTACCCGTATCGGCGCGGCTGATGACCTGGCCGGTGGCCGCTCCACCTTCATGATGGAAATGACCGAAGCGGCCGCGATTCTGGCCGGCGCCACCCCCTACAGCCTGGTGCTGATGGATGAGATTGGCCGTGGGACATCCACCTACGATGGTCTGGCCCTGGCCTGGTCCATCGCGCATCGCCTGCTCAGCCACAATCAGGCATTGACCTTATTTGCCACGCACTACTTTGAAATCACGCGTTTGCCCAACGAATTGCCTGCGGCTGCCAATGTGCATCTGGCCGCCGCAGAATCGGCTTCGGGCATTGTGTTCCTGCACGAAGTTCAGGAAGGTCCGGCCAGTCGCAGTTACGGGATTCAGGTTGCGCAACGTGCCGGTATCCCCTCTGCAGTCATCCGTCAGGCCAGCCGTGAACTAAGCCGTCTGGAAGCACAAAATGATCCTAGTGCACAACTGGATCTGTTCAATGCAGGCAGCGCGCCTGAAACCACGGCGACAGAGTCTGACCCGACCACAGAACAGGCACTGGAACTGCTGGATCAGTTCAAGCAACTGGATGTGGATGACTTGAGCGCACGCGATGCCCTGGATCTGCTGTATCGCTGGAAAAAAGAGATGAAATCCGCTGGGTAGACAAAGCCAAGGGAGCCTGGGCGGCTCCCTTTTCAGGCCGTTCTTTCAGCCTGCTCTCTGGATGCCAATCTGACGACCTTTGCTTGCTCTGTGTCATTGACACCAAAGACCCCACGGCATCAGCAAAGGTCTAGCCAGTCTACCTACCAGGCCCCTATGGAAAAACCTGACCTTCGACGTACCTGTCTAGATTGCCTGATTGCCAATCATCCCTGCCCAAACGTGGCCACAGCATTTTGTCCCTATTTTTCTGCTTTCTTTGCGCTATACACGTCTTATCAGCTAACTGCGCCCAAGCCGTGACAGGCCGGATCAGTTAAGCTACGGGCTAATTTAATTCTTGTTCGGGCAGTCCATGACTATCGATCAGCCATTGACCCTTTTGGGCGGCATCAGCGCGCATGAGTTCATGCAAATCTACTGGCAACGCAAACCGTTATTGATACGCGGCGCCATCCCTAATTTCAAGCACTCGCTGAGCATAGACAATATCCGCGAACTGGTAACGCGCGAAGAAGTCGAATCGCGCCTGATCATCCATGACGGCGACGACTGGGAAATGGAAACCGGGCCGTTTGACGAGCTGCCGCCAGCCTCGCAGCCCAACTGGACCGCCCTGGCACAAAGCGTAGATCTGCACGACGACAATACCGCTGCCCTGATGCGTCAGTTCCGCTTCATTGGCGATGCCCGTCTGGACGACGCCATGATCAGTATTGCCTCTGACGGCGGTGGCGTAGGCCCGCACTTCGACAGCTACGACGTGTTCTTGCTGCAAGCCCACGGCAAGCGTCACTGGCGCATCAGCCAGCAAAAAGACTTGAGTCTGGTGCCTGATCTGCCCTTGAAGATTTTGCGCAATTTTCAGGTAGAGGAAGAGTTCACCCTGGAACCCGGCGATATGCTGTATCTGCCCCCGCACGTAGCACATGACGGGATTGCGATTGGCGACTGCATGACGATTTCCATCGGCTTTCGCTCGCCCACCCAGGCAACGCTGGCTCGGGGTTTGATGGATGCCGCTTCAGATCAACTGGCCGCCGCCAATGGTGAAGGCTTTGGTCTGTATGCCGACCCGCCAATACCCATGCCCGAGTCCATGCAACAGCGCTACACCGACCCGGACGCACAGGCCAGCACCACACCTGCCGCCTTGCCAGAAAACCTGATTCAAAAGTCGCTGGATGCCTTGAATGCCATTCGTTTTGATGAGGCACTAGCCTCTCGCTTCCTGGGTGTCTGGCTGACCGAATTGCCCAGCAATAGCTGGTTCGACATTGCCGAAGATCCGGTTGATTTGCACGACCCCGAGCTGCCCGAAGGCCGCTTGGCGTTGGACCGCTGCTCGCGCATGATGTACCGAGGCGATGAGCTGTATATCAATGGTGAAGTGGCCCCCTGCCCGGCCAGCCCGGCGCTGAAATTGTTGTCTGACCAGCGTCAGCTCTCAATCCCCGGCGAGCATTTTGAAGCCCTGGATGAAGACGAACGTGAAATGCTCAATGCCTGGCTGGACGACGGCTGGCTGCAATTCAAGGAAAACTGAGCACCGAGCCACTAGCTCTGGCGAGTTCAGCAAAAAAAGCGGGACAGCTTGCAGGCTGCCCCGCTTTCTTATTTCTAGCCCGCCAAGAATCAAAAGTCCGATATATTTGTTGGTTGAGGTTGAGGTTGAGGTTGCCGTTGCCGTTGCCGTTGCCGTTGCCGTTGCATTATTCACGCCCTGCAGCAAGAAAAAGTACTATCATGAAAAACGCAATTCACAAGACGAGCAACTCGTCATAAAGCCAGCATTAGTGGCTTTACAGCCCAGCTTCAATCCAGCTCGGGCCACCCTCAAAAATCACGTAGCCACCCCACTCAATATAGTCAGGCACCTACTTAATTCAAAAGTGGTCTGCCCTACACCAGAAAAGCGTCCTATCAGACCAGTCCATTTAGTCGCTATAACTAGTGCTCGTTTGTCATCTCTCCTTTTGGAAAGCGCAGAGCACTATGTCTACCTCTCGATCATCCTCATCCTATTTAGTCAGCGATCTGATCCCGCCTATCGTGGCCGGCCTCATCTCGGTCATCGTTAACTACGGTGGCACCTTTATTCTGGTTTTCCAGGCCGCCAAGGTCGCCGGGCTCAGCCCCGAGCTGACCGCGTCCTGGGTCTGGTCGATCTCGATTGGCGTCGGCGTTACCGGCCTGCTCTTGAGCTGGGTCTCGCGCGAGCCCATCATCACCGCCTGGTCGACCCCGGCCGCCGCCTTCCTGGTAACAGCACTGGCCACCACGCCGTATGAAGAAGCCATCGGCGCCTACTTGATCTCGGCAGCAGCCTTCGTCGCCCTGGGGCTGTCCTCCTACTTCGAGCGCCTGATCCGCCTGATTCCCAACGGCATCGCCGCCGGCCTGCTGGCCGGGATTCTGCTGCAATTTGGCATTGGGGCATTTGGCAGCATGACACTGGACCCGAAACTGGCAGGCTTGCTGATCCTGGCCTACCTGATCATCAAACGCTTTTCCGCACGCTATGCTGTGGTGGGCATTCTGATCCTGGGCCTGAGCTTTTTGCTGTTGGAGCATCGCGTCGACCTCAGTGGCCTGAAACTGGAACTGGCCGCGCCGGTGTTCACCATGCCGGTGTTTACGCTCAATGCCTTGCTGAGCGTGGCCTTGCCTTTGTTTCTGATTACGCTAACTGGCCAATACATGCCAGGCATGCTGGTCCTGCGTAACGACGGTTTTCGTACCAGCGCCAACCCGATTGTGTGGGTAACCGGTCTGGGCTCGCTGATCATGGCTCCTTTTGGCTCTCACGCCATGAATGTAGCGGCCATTACCGCTGCCATTTGCACCGGGCCAGAAGCGCACCAGGATCCCTCCAAACGCTGGGTTGCCGGAATTGCAGCCGGCGTGTTCTACATTCTTGTCGGTGTTTTTGGCCTGACGCTGGCCGCCGTGTTCATGGCCTTCCCCGCAACCTTCATCACCACCCTGGCGGGCTTGGCGCTACTGGGAACCATTGGTGGCAGCCTGGCGGGGGCCATGGCCGATATCAAATCACGTGAAGCAGCCTTGATTACATTCCTGGCCTCGGCTGCCAATATCACGCTATTCGGGATTGGCGGGGCCTTCTGGGGACTGGTGATTGGTCTGTTGGCGTACTTTATTTTGAACGGGAAGTTGCCGCAGCGTAAAACCGAAAAACTAAGTAATGATGGACTGCCAGCAGCATCTGATGCCCGGTGATTAGTTGGAATAAATAGCAGACTAGGGCGGTAGTCCTAGCCTGCCATTGCTGCAGGGCCGATACCAGCACTGGCCTTGCCACTGGATAGGCGATGGCCTACGACAAAAAGCTAGCTGGGCATCCGACATTTAAACCTTTTCAGCGGCCTCTATCGCAGCAAACCTTATCTGCACACGCTACAAACCCAGAAGCTTTTCTCAACTGCTTACGACGCGCCACACTTAACGCCTAGCAAAAAGCACAGCCCATACTTTTTCTGAACTGCCTACTCGGCAGCAAACTGTAACGTTCAGACGTAGACATTGGTGTTTTCTTTCTAAGCTGCCTACTCGGCAGCAAACATGGAGGATGCGCTTGTTCAGTTCGCTACGACATTTCTAAGCTGCCTACTCGGCAGCAAACAAAATCGGTCGTGAAACTGAAAATGCGGGGATTTTCTAAGCTGCCTACTCGGCAGCAAACCGCCCCGATTAATCAGAACCACCGATCACATTTTTCTAAGCTGCCTACTCGGCAGCAAACTAGCGTGAGACAAGTCCGTGCCTATTACTAATTTTCTAAGCTGCCTACTCGGCAGCAAACCGCTCAGGCCGGACGTTCTACTACTACGATGTTTTCTAAGCTGCCTACTCGGCAGCAAACATTTTGCGGTGCTAGAGAAAGCCATGCGCGAATTTCTAAGCTGCCTATTCGGCAGCAAACGCAGCCATGCAACTGTTTGCCGCAGCCGGTATTTTCTAAGCTGCCTACTCGGCAGCAAACAAGACTTGCGCCGTGCGCGTGTAGTTCTCAAATTTCTAAGCTGCCTACTCGGCAGCAAACTAGAGCGTTCATCCCTGAATGCTAATCAGGCTCTATCTTATGGCTTTTTTTGCGACTAAAACCCTTTTTTCACACCACCCCATAAGCATCTGATTTTAAACAAAATTTTAAATCATAGAAAAAAAGGGTTTCTGCAAAGAAAAGACCATCACCTCGAATTCGCTCATCAATTTTATTGTAAAAAACAGTCACACAAAAACAGCTAACAGTAGTCATAAACGGCAAATAACTCATTAATTAGCTCAAAACACCCTGAAAGAATTAATAGAAACAATCTCCTGACTGCCTCTTCCCGGCTCAAGTGCTAGCCTGCGCTGGCTTTGATCTTCAGGAAACAGTGTCATGTTTGGCGATTTCAATCTTGCGTCTCCCTATCCGGCTTATGCCCGCCTTCGCCAGGGGCCACCTTTGGTGTGGGATGCGGATTTCTGTGGTGGGGCGTGGCTGGTCCACAGGCACGGCGATGTCCAAGCCGCCCTGCGGCATCCCGATTTAAGTGTGCGGCGTGTTGGTGGGTGGGTATCTCAAGCAGGTGCTCATCCCTCCCCGCGTCTGCAAACCTTCAAGGGCTTGATGGCCAGGACACTGGTGTTTCTGGATCGTCCCCGTCACACCCGTGTCCGGCGAGTGGTGAATGCCGCCTTTAGCGCAAAGGCCTTGGACACCCTACACGGCACCATTGAAAAGCGCGTTGCGCAAATCCACCTGGGCTTGGAAAACAAACTACAGCACGGCTCTGCCGATCTGGTGGATGAAGTCTGCCGTCCGCTCCCCGCCTTGGTCATGATGGATGTACTCGGTTTGCAGCAGCTACCCTTATCTGTTTTTCAGGCCTGGTCAGAGCAACTGGCGCGTTTTATTGGACAAGCGACACCAGATCAGCCCTTGTTGATGGACACGCAGGACGCCTTGTTGGATATGGCCGACTTTCTGGGGAACAGCGCCAACCTACAAGAAGGTGGCTTGGCTTGGCGGCTTTTGCATGACAAGCAACTCTCTCTTCAAGGCAGGCGCGAACGTTTGGCGCAGTCCTGTATGTTGCTCTTTGCCGGCTATGAAACCTCCCGGCATCTGCTCAGCTCCTTGTTTCAAACTCTGCTGGACGACTGCACAAAGCAGCAAGACTTGCTATCGAATCCCCAGAAGATTCCTGCCGCGATCAAAGAGGTGCTGCGCCACGACAGCCCGATTCAATACACAGCCAGACGTTTGATGCAGGACCAGCACTGGCACGGTCAGCATTTACGCAAGGGACAATTGCTGCTGTTGCTTTTGGGCGCTGCCAACCGGGACCCGGAGATTTTTGCCCATCCCGACGAGCTGGATTTCAATCGCAACAATCAGGCCGAGCTCTCCATGGGCCACGGAATTCATCATTGCCTGGGTGCTGGTTTGGTGCAGTTGGAAGCCAGGCTGACGCTTGAGCAGTTCCTGCCTTTATTACCTCGCCTTCAATTAAGCCAAGGTGAACGCATTCAGCTTCCCGCCTATCGGGGCTGGAACCGCTTGTCGGTTCAATACCGGGCCTTGCCGTCATGAGTGCTTTTCTCTCTCACTTGGATCAACAACTGAAGGCGTTGAAGGCCAAGAAGCTGTGGCGACAAAGAGCCATCAGCCGTCCCTTGCCAAACGCGCATATCGAACGCAATGGCCAGGTCTTGCTGAATTTCGCCGGCAATGACTATCTAGGGCTGAGTCAGCACCCAGCGCTCAAGCAGCTACAAGCACAGGACGTCGCCGGAGCCACCGCATCTCCGCTGATTTGTGGGCATCATGCGCAGGCTCAGGCACTGGAGCAGGATCTGGCAGACTGGAGTGGCTTTGAGGCCAGCCGTCTTTTTGTCAGTGGTTATCAGGCCAGCTTGGGTGTCATTCCCGCGCTAGTCGGCACTGGCGACACGATCTTCTGTGACAGGCTGAACCACGCCAGCCTGATTGATGCCAGCCGTCTATCCGGTGCCCGTTTACGCGTCTATCCCCATAGGGATATGGCACGCCTGGATGACTTACTCAGCCGCCCTACGACAGGGTTCAAGCTGGTGATCTCGGACAGCCTGTTCAGCATGGACGGAACGATTGCCCCGCTTGATGAGCTGATCGCCTTATGCGAACGCCACGATGCTTTGTTGTATTTGGACGATGCGCATGGCCTGGGGATATTGGGCGAAAACGGACGCGGCGCGCCGGAACATTTTCAGCTCAAGGCCACGCAACGTCAGCGCCTGATTTATCTGGGGACTTTTGGCAAGGCAGCCGGTCAAGGCGGCGCGTTTATCGCCTGCTCCCATAGCCTGGCGGACTGGCTCACTCAATCGGCTCGCAGCTATGTGTACAGCACCGGGCTGGCCCCAGCTCATTGCGCATCCTTGCTGGCCTGTCTGCAACTAATCAAACAAGCTCAAGCACAGCGGACCTTGCTGACAGAACACATCCAAACGCTGCAAACCCTGAGCCGGAATCTGCCCTGGCGCTTGGCTCCGTCCAAGACGCCGGTACAAAGCCTGCTGATTGGCGAGGTCGAACCCACCTTGCAGCTATCCGAAACGCTCCTTCAAAAAGGTATTTGGGCACCGGCCATACGACCGCCCACCGTTCCCCGCCATCAAGCCCGATTACGCATTTCCCTGTCTGCCGCGCACCGGCATCAAGACATTGAACAACTGGTCCAGGCACTACATGAAGCCGCCCACTCTTTACGGTGATTTGCCATGAACTCAAACTCCTTTCCCCCTTTGGCCCAACGCAGCCTGCAAGCGGTCTGGCATCCCTGCACTCAGATGCAGCATCACGATCAAGGCGTGCCGCTGTTAGCGATCAAACGCGCCCAGGGCGCCTGGCTGTATGATGCTCACGGCAACGCCTACCTGGACGCCATCAGCTCCTGGTGGGTAAACCTGTTCGGGCATAGCCACCCGCATCTGGTGCAGGCAATTAGCGATCAGGTACAGCAGTTAGACCACATCATGCTCTGCGGCCTGACCCACGAGCCGGTCGTGCAACTGTCCGAGCGCTTGGCCGCCTTGAGCGATCATCGCTTAGGCCATGCTTTTTATGCCAGCGATGGCGCTTCCGCCGTGGAAATTGCCCTCAAGCTAAGCGTGCATTACTGGCGCAACCAGGGGCAGGAGCACAAGCACCGTTTCGTAGGCATCGCACAGGGCTACCACGGCGAGACGCTGGGTGCGCTAGCCGTGACCGATGTGCCCTTGTTCCGAGAAAACTACGGCTCACAGCTAGGCCAGCAGTACACCGCAGCCAGCCCCGATCTGCGGCAGGCCAAGAGCCCGGACGAACACAGCCAGATCACCGAAAACGCCCTGCAGTCTTTGGAACAGATTCTGAATAGCCATCAGGATATTGCCGCTGTGATTTTGGAACCCCTGGTGCAATGTGCGGCTGGCATGTGCATGCACTCACCCGACTATCTGCGCGGTGTGCGCGAGCTATGCGACCGCTATCAGGTGCATTTGATTCTGGACGAAATTGCTGTGGGTTGCGGGCGTACCGGCACCTTCTTTGCCTGTGAGCAAGCAGGTATCTGGCCAGATCTGCTGTGCTTGTCCAAGGGAATTACCGGCGGGACATTGCCTTTGTCCGTGGTGCTATCCAGCCCCACGATTTATCAAGGTTTTTATGACCAGGACTTGCGTCGGGGCTTTCTGCATTCCCACTCCTACACCGGCAACCCCTTGGCCTGCCGCGCAGCGCTGGCCACCTTGGAGCTGTTTCAGCAATACCCTGTCTACGAGCTGCAAAAAACGCTGGGACAAGCACTTGATGACGGCTTGCACAAACTGAATCGGCAATATCCCAAGATGCAGCATCTGCGCCGCTGCGGAGTGATCTGGGCCTTTGATCTGGACACGGGCCCAGCCCAGTACGATCACCAGGGCTTCGCACGACGCTTTTACCACTCTGCCCTGCAACAGGGGCTGATGCTGCGCCCTATCGGCAATACGGTATATCTGATGCCCGGCTATCTATGGGGTACGAAAGAAATCGAACATGTATTGACTGGCTTAGGTCGCCTGCTAAAGGAATACGCATGAGGGCCTGCTTTGTGACGGGCACCGATACGGAGATTGGCAAAACGCTGGTCAGCTCGGCGTTGCTCCACGTGCTGAACCAAAGCGGCGCAAGCACGCTAGGCATCAAACCCATTGCATCGGGAGCGGAAGAAATAAATGGCCGTCTACACAACGAGGATGTGAATGCCCTGGCGCGGCACTCCAGCCTGAACGCTGCCCCGGAAACGCTGACACCGTACCTGTTTAAACCGGCTGCGGCCCCTCATATTCTGGCTGAGCAAGCAGGCATCGAATTGGAACCGACTCTGATTCAAAAGACGGTTCAAGCAGCGGTGAAATCAGCGGACTATGTCGTCGTCGAAGGGGTGGGTGGCTTCATGCTGCCCTTGGGCCAAGGTCGGACAGGCGTCGATCTGGCGCAGGCTTTGCAGCTACCAGTGGTCTTGGTTGTTGGTTTACGTTTGGGGGCCTTGAATCATGCTTTGCTGACGGCCCAAGCCATACGCGCCAGTGGTTTGCCCTTGCTGGGCTGGGTCGCCAACCACATCGCCCCGGAGATGAGTTATGCCAAGGAGAACCTGCAAACGCTGCATGACTATCTGCCCGGCCCTTGTCTGGGTGTCATTCCAAGACTGAATGCCACCACACTGGATGATCGTATTCAGCAAGCGGCGCACTATCTACGTTCACCCTGGGAAGATAAAGACTAAGCGCTTTTTATGGAGCTTAAAAAAAGTAGCTGCCGACGCTACCTAGAAACGCCACGCCCAGCAGCAGACACACCGCGCCGCCCAAGGCAAAACGCAAGGCGGGGTTGGCAGACCAGACGTCCACGCAGCGATTTAGCACGCGTTGACGCCATGTTCCCTGCCCTGCTGCGGCTTGCCGGGATGTTGCACGCAAATTGGTCAGTTGCTCCTGGCTGATTCCATCCATCGCTTCCCACTCCAGCTTCCAACGCAAGAAAGCAGCCTGGTGCTGGGGATCAATGGACAGCCAGGCACGGAACGCGGACTGGCTGCGGGCATCGTTCTGGTGTTTGGGATCATGATGCTTAAGCAGCCAGCTCAAGGCCTGCTCATCAATGTGCTGCATGTGCTCGTCCTTAGACATACGAACCAGCCGGACGCGGCACGACCCCATCCACCCGATTGGCCTGTGCCGGATTGTGACGGCACGCCAGCATAGCCATGCGGATATAGTGCTCAACCACTCGGGGGCTAGTGCCCATGCGAGTCGCAATTTCTTTGTAGTTCAGCCCCTCGAAGCGATGCAGCACAAAAGCTTCGCGACGACGACGAGGCAAGGCCTCGATCATCGCCAACACACGAGCCCCCGGTTCTGAAGGAGCATGAACAGAGGCTTGTGAGCCACGCAGCATGCGCAGGCAAAAACGTAAACCGTTACGGTAAAACGATTTCAGCATGGGCCACTCCCTAAAACACACTAAATGATAATAGTTCCTATTATCTTTACTGTTTTGGAGAAAGTCCAGCCCTGCTCGATAAAGATTTACTCTGCTCAGAAAATAAAAGGTGCTCTCTCTCAAACCCCTGCCAGAAAAAGGCCTTGCGCCACTTTCAGGGGCAACAGCAATACAGACACTACCAACAAAGCCCAGCGTAGCCTGAAAAAAGTACTGCGTCCTTTCAGGAAAAGGCCGTCAAGTGCCTCTTCTTCTGTAAAGGGAAAACAAGCGCTAATCACCTTGACCTCATAGTATTCCTTGCCCCTGTTAGCTCTTCTTCGATAAGAGAAAAAGAGCAAGGTCACGCAGTACGGGGCAAAGACATAAAAAAAGCCCTGGCACGAAACCAGGGCTTTTTCCAGGCGACCCGCAGGCCAGCTTACAACAATCAGCTACCGGGGCGCAGATTGGTGGACAGCACATTAATAATGCGCTTGGCTGTCGCTGTCGTCTGTTCCTGGCCTTGCTGATCCAGCACCGTTACGCGAGTGCCTGCACCTTGAGCACTGAGCTTGATGCGGAACGGAGTGGCTTCGGCGGTGTTGCGGCTGCCGAAGAGGCGACCAATAATGTTTTGCTGTTCGATCTTCTCGCCGGTATCCGAATCCAGATAGCGGATAAAGAATTCACCAGCGGAACGATCACGATCTTCAACCGAGAAGCCGGCGGAGTCGATGGCCACGCCAACACGACGCCATGCACGATCAAAGGACTCGTTCAGCATCAATTCGGCCTGATCGCCCTTGTCTGAGGTCTGGACTTGAACGCCAGCAGGATCCTTGGTGGCATTGGCCACTTGTTCACGTGCGGTTTCAATATCCGAGCCCAAAAACACCATCATGCGAGCCAGCATGGCGGCATTCAGACCGGGATCTTCTTTGGCAAACACCCACTTAAAGGCGGTGCCGTCTGCCGTCGGTGTCTCTTCCATATGCTGGTGAGACACATAGATTTCGGTCTTGTTGCCGACACGCTCAAAGCGGGTGCGGAAGCGGTCACGTTCGCCGCTGTCAAAGACCTGGTCAATGATGGAACCCAAGGCGCTGCGAATCCAGCTTTCTGGAATCTTGGCACGGTTTTCAGCCCAATCGGTCTGGATCAAACCAGCACGAGGATCTTGAGACTGAATGGTAAAACCATGATCACCCCAGAATTCGATAATACGGGGGAACAGGTCTTCCACGGGCCGGTCTACAACCAGCCAACGCAGATCACCGTCACGCATCACCTTGATGGCGTCGGACTGAGGCAGGATATCATCTGCCCCGCCTTTGAGTTGCTGCGCATTCTGGCCTTGCGAGTAGACCGAATAAGACGTGACACCTTCTGGCGCACGGTAATGTGCGTCGCGGTTAGCCTGGGTCAGATCCGGCGGAATGCTCAATGGATCGCCTGCAACCGTACTCTTGTAATTCACCGACTCGCCCTGACCCATTATCTGGTCCATTGTCGAGCAGCCCGACAGTACCAATAGGCTCAAAGACAGCCCTATCAGGCTTTTATTAACTGGCTTAGCAATCATGGAGAAGATCCGCAAGTTTCAAGGATTGACGCAGCAATTCGTGATGCTGTGCACTTAACGGCGTCAATGGTAAACGATATCCCAGCTGAGTAAGGCCCATTTCTGCAACGGCCCATTTCACGGGAATGGGGTTAGCCTCAATAAACAGGTTCTTATTCAAACCTGCCAGATAGGCATTCAAACGGCGTACCGTCGGTACGTCCATATCCAGAGCAGCCTGACACAACTGGCTCATCAGGCGTGGGGCCACGTTGGCCGTCACGGAAATATTGCCTTTGGCGCCCAATAAGATATACGCAGCAGCGGTAGGATCATCACCGCTGACCACAATAAAGTCTTCCGGCGCATCGCGCAGCAGCAAGCCACCACGAGCCAAGTCGCCCGTTGCGTCCTTGATACCGATGATGTTGGGGATTTGAGCCAGACGCAGCACGGTATCGTTCTGCAAATCGGCGACCGTGCGGCCTGGCACGTTGTACAGAAACTGGGGCAGGCTCACCGCTTCGGCAATAGCGCGAAAGTGCTGGTACATGCCTTCCTGGGTGGGACGGTTGTAGTAAGGCACCACCGACAAGCCGGCATCTGCACCCACTTGCTGGGCGTGACGCGACAGCTCAATGGCCTCACGGGTGGAGTTGCCACCCACACCAGCAATCACCGGAACACGACCGGCGGCGTGCTCAACGGCAATCTTGATCAGTTCAGCGTGTTCATCAACCGACACCGTAGGCGATTCGCCCGAGGTCCCAACAACCACCAGCACACGCGTTCCTTCCTGAATGTGCCAGTCGATCAGCTTTCGGTAAGCGGCAAAATCCAGACCCCCATTGGGATCCATGGGTGTAACAAGGGCAACCATACTGCCCTGAAAATTGGAAATAGCAGAGTCCGAACTTGCCATGATGAGATGAATCTCCGGGTTTAAGGCCCTATAGCCCAAAAAAAATATGACTCACAAGTTTAACGGATAAGCCGTTAAATCATAAGAACCATTTCAATATGCCTTCACCCAGTGCAATCAAAGGACTCATCAGGGTCCAGAGCACACCGGTAAACATCAGCAAGATCAGAATGATCATGCCATAAGGCTCGATACGAGAATAATGATAGGCCCAACGATTAGGCAATAGACTAAATACAATGCGCCCACCGTCCAAAGGCGGCAAAGGCAGCAGATTCAGTGCCATCAACACCAGGTTGACCTGTACGCCAGCCACTGCCATCCCCATCCAGAAGCGGCTGTCACCCTGCCCCAGCTTGACCATCAAATGGGCATAAAGGACCCACAAAATAGCCATCAGCATATTGGAGGCCGGGCCGGCCAAGGCAACCCAGAGCATGTCGCGTTTGGGATTGCGCAAACGTCCCCAATCCACTGGCACAGGTTTGGCCCAGCCAAACAAAATGCCCCCCATGCCCATCATGGCGCTGGAGAGCAACAGAACCGCAGGCACCACAATGGTGCCGATAGGGTCAATGTGGCGCAGTGGGTTCAGGCTGATACGACCGGCCAGCATCGCCGTGGGGTCGCCAAACATACGCGCGACGTAGCCATGGGCGGCTTCATGTAGCGTAATGCCGAAAATGACAGGCAAAGCATAGACCGTCAAGGTCTGTATAAAAGAGTCCATGGTGATCCTTGGGTCCGGGCCGTGGGACTATCCACTCACAAAGGATAAGCCACCTACACGCGGCCCGTCTGATTGGGACAGCGAGTGCTGCCCCAAGGTTCAGAATTGAAACACGGATACGCACTTGGACGCGAGTTTTGTGTCAGTCAGGGATCAAGACAGGCCCAGCGTAGACGGATCACCCGACCCGCGACGCAACACTTCGGGCGTTGGGCCCGTCAAATCAATGACAGTAGTGGCCTGCAAGGGGCACGGTCCACCATCGACAACCGCCGCCAGTTGATGCGCATAACGGTCCAGAATTTCCTGGGCATCGTTCAAGGGCTCGTCTTCACCGTCGGGAATCAGGGTGGTGGAGATCAGGGGGCTGCCCACTTGCTCCATCAAGGCCAGGGCCACTTTCTGGTCGGGCACCCGAATACCAATGGTTTTGCGCGAAGGATGCGACACGCGGCGCGGCACTTCCTTGGTAGCTTCCAGAATAAAGGTCCACGGACCGGGGGTGGCCATTTTCAGCAGGCGATACTGCGGGTTGTCCACTTTGGCAAAGTGGCTGATCTCGGCCAGATCACGACACAGCAAGGTCAGATGATGACGGTCATCCAAGCCACGCAAACGACGCAGGTTGTCAGCGGCCGACTTGTCGTCCAGACGAGCGACAACGGCATAACTGGAATCGGTAGGAATGGCGAGCAGCCCTCCTTTAGCCAATAATTCGGCTGCTTGAGCCAATGCGCGGGGTTGGGGGTTTTCGGGATGAACGACGAATAATTGAGACATTTCGCGCTTCCTTGCTATTACGAGGGGAAATCATTAAACCTGAGCCACACCGTGACCGGCAAGACCGGAGCAGGACTCAGGGTCGGCGTATTCATGCATGAGTGTTGCATTATTTAAAAAAAGCATGCTAGAATACATTTTTTACTTCACAGCCCACCCTAAAGTAGGCCTGAAGCAAAAAGCAGTAAACAGTGGTGACCGTAGCTCAGTTGGTAGAGTCCCGGATTGTGATTCCGGTTGTCGTGGGTTCGAGCCCCATCGGTCACCCCAAAAAATTTACCGCTTCCAGCGTTTTGCGTATCTCCTTAAAAGAAGCCAAAGCCAGGAACTGAAAAAAACATACTTGAAAGCCCGCCACGTAGCGGGCTTTTTTGCGTTTGTTCATCGTAGCAAGTTTGGCGCCTTCGCACACCCCCACACACGTTCGGGCAGGACAATAAACTGTGTTTGAATGTGAAACCCTTGCCTGCCTTGACTTGCACCCGCCGCCCCGCCCTTCAAATTAGCAAGTCCGCTCGTCAACCGTGTCGCCCTCCATCAAACGCCTGGCGTTTCGGCCCGCGTCGTCTGTAATAGAAACTGGCACAAAACCACACTTTCTTATACTCTAATCTGTCCCATTTCCTGGAAGTTTGCTGATGACACTCGGTTTCCCCTGCTGGGATCAGGCACCCGCCCATTGGGATTGGCTGGCACAAGATGAAGACGGCCAATGGTTTTGGTATGGCGTCCAACCGTCGCCCGGCATAGGAGGTGGCGTCTGGCGTTCCCCCTCGCGTCTACAGCAATTTGCTGCCCGAGGTGAGCCGAACCCTTCCTGGATGCACAGTCTTTACCAACGTCCTGACCTACCCGACCGTAGCAATTGACCCCATGCAAGAGCATCTGATCCATCTGCGCTCCCTGCTGCACGATTACTGGCCGCATCTGGCTCTGGCGCTCAGCGTGATACTGGGCGCATCGGCAGCCATTCACGCCGCCATGACCAAGAACGATGTGCGCGCAGCCATCAGTTGGGTGGGCGTCATCATCATGTCTCCGCTGCTGGGGCCATTTCTGTATTTAATTGCGGGAATCAACCGCGTACGCAGACAAAGCCGCCTGGAACAAAGTGCGGACGTATTCTATGAGCAGGTCACTTACCTGCATCCCCCCGTCTCGGACATTGGCGCTCTGGTTGGCGCACCGTTTCGCTCTTTGCAGATTCTGGGCGATCGTGTCAGCCGCAGCCAATTACGCAACGGCAATAATGTACGCGTCCTGGTCGGTGGCGATCAGACCTATCCCGCCATGCTGCAGGCCATTGAGCAGGCTCACAGCACCATTGCCTTGCAAAGCTATATCTTCGATAGCGACCGCCTGGGGCGCGAGTTCGTCAGTGCTCTGTCACGAGCCCATCAACGTGGCGTGCAGATTCGTGTGCTGGTCGATGCCATTGGAGCGAAATACTCGCGCACGCCGATTGTGCGATTGCTGCGCCGCGAAGGCATACGGTGCGCTCTGTTCATGACCAACCCGCTGGGTTTTTTACGCATGCCCTACGCCAATCTTCGCAGTCACCGCAAGCTACTGATTGTGGATGGCACAGTAGGCTTTACCGGCGGCATGAATTTGCGTGAGTCCTTTATGGCGCAGTACAGCGAGGGCAAACCGTCCCAGGACACACACTTTCGCCTGGAGGGCCCGGCTGTCATGCAGTTGCTGGCCTCTTTCCGGCACGACTGGCAGTTCACCACGCGCGAGGACCTGTCCCCCGCCTATTGGCATGCCAGCTCCACGCCCGCGCCTCGGCCCCATGTGCCCGCCCGTTGCATTGCCTCTGGACCTGACCGCTTCATGGCCAGCACCCACCATATGCTGCAAGGTGCGTTTGCCATTGCCCAGCGCCATATCCGTATTCAATCGCCCTACTTTCTGCCCGACCAGATCCTGCTAGGGGCCTTGAATACCGCCGCCCGCCGTGGCGTTCAGGTCGATATCGTCATCCCCGGACAAAACAATCTGCGTCTGGTCAATTACGCCATGACAGCCCAACTGGATCAGGTTCTACGCGCCGGCTGCCGGGTCTGGCGCGCGCGCGGCCCCTTCAACCACTCCAAGCTCATGACCATTGACGGCGCCTGGTCCTATATTGGTTCATCCAATCTGGACCCGCGCAGCTTGCGTTTGAACTTCGAGCTGGACGTGGAAATTTACAGCCGCGATACGGCCCGCCAAATCCAGAACCTGATTGATCTGGAGATTGAAGAGGCCGAAGCCGTCAGCCTGGAGTCCTTAAGTTCGATTGGTTTTGGTAAACGCTTGCGTAACCGCCTGATCTGGCTGGCCAGCCCCTATCTATAGGGTGTGCGTCGATGACACGACAGCAAGCCTAAGGAAAGCCCTTGGCTTGCACAATCTTTCAATCCGCTTGCGCACCCACCCCGTATAATCAAGCGCTTAAACGGTCAACACAGACAGGCGTGCCGTTCCCATACAGCCATGAGCGCCTTTAAAAAAACAATGTCCGAGCTTTCTTATTCCGACCTGGCCCAATGGGCCGCCCACCACCTTGAACACCGCCCACCCCGTGCCAAGTCCCTGGTCATGACCTTGTTTGGGGACGTGATTCGCCCTCATGGCGGCAAACTCTGGCTGGGAAGCCTGATTCAGTTGCTGGCCCCCTTCGGGATCAGCGACCGGCTGGTGCGCACCAGCGTATACCGGCTGGCCGAAGAAGGTTGGCTAAGCGCACAACGCGAGGGCCGACGCAGTCAATACACTTTGCGTCCCGAAGCCAGCCAACGCTTCGAGCATGCCTATCAACGCATCTACACCCCCACTTACCTAGCCTGGGATGGTCAATGGACACTGATCTTCAGCATGCCCACCCTGATGATGAATTCCAAACAACGCGCCGACCTGCGCAAGGAACTGCTGTGGGAAGGGTTTTGCGCCCTGTCACCCACCGCTTTCCTGCACCCGAACCCGGATCACACCATTCTGGATTACATCCTGCAGGCTACCCAGGCTCAGTCACTGGTTTATGTCGCTAAGCTGGAGCCCTCCCAACTTCCCCAAACCCGTCCCCTGTCTCAACTGATTCAGGACAGTTGGGATCTGGCCCAGGTAGCCAGCGGCTACGGGCAGTTCATCCGGCGTTTTGCGCCTGCTCTGGCCATGCTGGAGGCAGGACAGGATTACAACGACGAGCTGGCCTTTGTGATTCGCACCCTGTTGATTCACGAGTTTCGCCGTATTCAGTTGCATGACCCCCAACTGCCCATTGAGCTATTGCCAGCGGGCTGGGCCGGCAAACAGGCCTATGAGCTGTGTCGGGACGTGTATCGCCTGGTGTGCGCCAAGGCCGAGCGCTATATTCTGTCCACCTTGCGGGCCGAAGACGAGCAGGCACCTGAAGCAGCAGCCTACTTTTATGAACGCTTTGACGGTCTGCCGGTTCCATCCGAGAGCCAAGCCTAAGCCCGACGCCTGAGCTTGCGGACTGACGCAGGGACTGACGCAGGGACACATAAAAAACCCCGGTGTGATCTGAATCACACCGGGGTTTTTATACGTTTTCAGGATCAGGCTCGGGCACTCAGGCCCGGCCTGTCAGAGCAGATTAGTGTGCAGACGCCGCTGCAGCACCCACACCCGTCTCGGAACGCACAGACTGAGCCTCAAAACCGGCACGATCAATCTCGGCGCGAGCACTACGATCAGTGATCGAGAAGAACCAGATCGCCAGGAACGCCAACGGCATGGAGAACAGCGCCGCCGACGCATACGGGAATGGAGCCGTGCCAGCCGGATTACCCAACGTGGCTTCCCACACCGATGGCGAGAGCAAGGTCAGCAGCAACGCCACGATCAGACCCAAGAAGCCGCCAATTGTCGCGCCACGCGTCGTGCAACCCTTCCACATAATGGACAGGAACAGAACCGGGAAGTTAGCCGAGGCCGCAATCGCGAAGGCCAGTGACACCATGAAGGCAATATTCTGTTTCTCGAAAAGAATACCCAGCAACACGGCAATCACCCCCAGGACCAAGGTAGTCGTACGCGATACACGCATGACTTCCTCGTTCGTGGCCTCGCCTTTTTTGATCAGCGTGGAGTACAGGTCATGCGACACAGCCGACGTACCGGAGAGAGTCAAGCCGGCCACCACAGCCAAAATCGTGGCAAAAGCAACCGCCGACATAAAGCCCAGGAACACGTCGCCACCCACGGCATCAGCCAAGTGCACAGCGGCCATATTGGTACCACCAATCAACACTCCGCCATCTTCAAGGAAGCGAGGGTTGGTGGACACCAGCACGATAGCGCCAAAGCCAATGATGAAGGTCAGGATGTAGAAATAGCCAATCCAGGTGGTTGCCCAAAACACGGATTTACGTGCTTCTTTTGCATCAGGCACCGTGAAAAAGCGCATCAGGATGTGTGGCAAACCAGCGGTACCGAACATCAAGGCCATACCGAAGGAAATGGCGCTGATCGGATCCTTGATGAAGTTACCCGGTCCCATGATGGCCTGACCAATTGTGGAGGCCTGAACCGCATCTTTACCGGCAGTGATAGCAGCATCGGTCTTGACCTGTACTGCCGCCGCAAACAGTTTTTCCGGCGAAAAACCATATTGCGCCAGTACCATGATGGCCATGAAAGAGGCACCGAACAGCAATAGCCCAGCCTTGATGATCTGCACCCAGGTGGTTGCGGTCATGCCACCGAACAGCACATAGACCATCATCAACACACCCACCAGCACCACGGCCACCCAGTATTCCAGACCAAACAGCAGCTTGATCAACTGGCCCGCACCTACCATCTGTGCGATCAGGTAAAACAGAACGACCACCAGCGTGCCCGAAGCCGCAAAGGCGCGGATAGGACCTTGGCGAAAGCGATACGCAGCCACGTCAGCAAAAGTGAACTTACCCAGATTACGCAGCTTTTCTGCCAACAGGAACGTAATGATCGGCCAGCCGACCAAAAAGCCGATGGAGTAGATCAGGCCGTCGTAGCCATTGATCATCACCGCAGCGGAAATACCCAAAAAGGAAGCCGCAGACATATAGTCACCGGCAATGGCCAGGCCGTTTTGAAAGCCTGTAATACCGCCACCTGCCGTGTAGAAGTCAGAGACCGACTTGGTGCGGGCAGCCGCCCATTTGGTAATCCACAAGGTCGCCAACACAAAGGCCGCGAACATGCCAATAGCAGTCCAGTTGGTTGGCTGCTTTTGCAGCTCGCCCAGATCGCCACCTGCCGCCAACAAGACGGGGCTGGTCAGCATCAAACCCAGAACCAGCCCGAAACGAAGGTAGGAACGTTTCATTTACGCACCTCCTCAAGGACTTCCTTGGCCATCTGGTCGAACTTGGTATTGGCACGCCAGACATAAATACCTGTAATCACAACCGCCAAAACAATGACGCCAAAACCAATAGGAATACCCAGGGTCATGACGCCTTCACCCAAGCGCATTGCAAACAACTCCTTGTCGAAAGCAATAATGCCGATGTAACTGTAATAGGCCACCAGCATGATGATGGTGAGTGTCCAACCCAACCGCAACCGGGTCTTGACCAGATTCTGATAGCGAGGATTGGCCGTTATCCGACCTACAAGGGGGTCTTGCATAGTTTGTCTCCGCATTGTTCTGAACGCCTTGTTCGCTGGCGTATCTTATTGAACCGGCCCAGCCCTCACAGGCTGAAAACGGCGTTATGAAGACGCCTGCCGACGTCTATGCGGTGAACATTAGAGCTCGACACTTACACCATACTTACTAATTGTGCCGCCTCAGGGTTATGCCTAGGAGCACAAAAATCGCACGCAAAAAGGGGGGTAAGGTTGGCGCGGGTGGAGGGGTTCGAACCCCCGGCCCCAGGCTTAGAAGGCCTGTGCTCTATCCAACTGAGCTACACCCGCCAGGTGATGATGGCATCGTCAAAACTGCCGACAATGCAAGGTCCTGATGCAAAGGTCCGGCAAGCGCCGGGACCCGTTTCAAGGTTTTTTCGTAACAAAACGAACTTGAAAAGGACAATCGAATATTCTAGCCTGAAAAGTCGTTTTCGATAAGCTGCAAGCGAGTCAGAGTGTCAATACTGTAAGAAAAATAATTATAGAGAGCATTTTGAATCGCAAATGGTACAGTCTTGTACGAATCAACTTGTTTTCCTGGATTTTGTCTCCATGCCGACCAAGAAGAAACTAAGTAAGCACTCTTTAATACTATCGGCCCCCCTTCTTATCTTGAGCGCAGTCCTGAGCACCGCACAGGCCGGTATTAGCTATCAATTGCGCCAAGTACAGGCCAGTTCGGGCGAAAGCGTCAACATTGATGCCATCGTCTATAACGACACAGGCAGCTTGATGAGCTGGACTGCCCCGCAAAACCTGGTTTTGCAGTGGCGCGACACCAACGGTAACGTCATCCGCAGTCTGGCCGAACTGGTTACTTCCCGGCCACGTGCGTCTATCCCCACCAACAATTTCACCGCCTATAGCTGGCGAGCCGTGGTCCCCAACGGGTTGACCGGCCTGCAAGCCGTCAATATTGAAGGCGAGCGTGTGATGTTGGCACTGGATACCAACCCGCAAGGCCAAAGCCCGATTACCTCTTTGCCTGCCACCGCACCGGTTGTGAATGCCGGCGCAGGCCGTGATCCTGGCGTCATCGATCCCGAGCTGCCCTATGCTCAGGCAGTGGCCGCTGGCGCTCAGCCAGAAGGTCCAGCCGTCAATAGCGGAGAGGGCTTGCGCCCGGCAACCTCCAGCTTTGAGAACTTCAGTAACGCCATCTCGGCACACGACCCAACCTACTTTATTGGTGGCAGTAAAGGCGGGACAAACGCTCGCTTCCAGTTAAGCTTCAAGTACCGTTTGCACTCGCCACAAGATCCCAGCCATCCGAAGTTCTACGATCACTTCTACATTGGCTATACGCAAACTGCGCTGTGGGATCTGCACGCCGACTCCAAGCCCTTTGTCGACACCACGTACCGTCCCAGCTTTTTCTGGCGCAAGGACTCCATCTGGGAATCCGAGCAAAAACGTCTGTTCATGGGTCTGGCTACTGGCTATGAGCACGCCTCCAACGGCAAGGCCGGTGAGGACTCCCGCTCCATGAACGAGGTCTTTATCCAGCCCGAGTTCAACTATCGCTTTGATCACGGAGCCACACTGACGTTTGCCCCACGTATCAAGCACTATGTGTTCATGGGCGAGAATGCAGACTGGGCTCACTACCGAGGCCGTTACGACTGGAAGATCCGCTACGCTCAGGACAACGGTCTGGTGCTCTCTGGCATGTATAACAAGGGCGCTGGCAGCCGCAACACGCACGAGTTCTCGATTGCCTGGCCGCTCAAACGCA
Source organism: Alcaligenes sp. (assembly GCF_050255915.1). NCBI lineage: Bacteria > Pseudomonadati > Pseudomonadota > Betaproteobacteria > Burkholderiales > Alcaligenaceae > Alcaligenes > Alcaligenes sp. Next base: position 253,374 of record NZ_JBFWIQ010000001.1, on the reverse strand, counting down.
CCCCCTTGAACATGAATGGCTACCTCTACGGCCAGTACTTCTCGGGCTACGCGGAAACCATGCTGGGTTACCGCGATCGTTCTTCGCAATTCCGTATCGGTCTGGCCCTGGTGCCATAAGCCCGCTACAGCAAGCCCCCACCGCGCCGGCTTCCCATGCCGGCGCGGGCCATATCATGATCACAGGCCTGGATCAGAAAACGCTGGAACAAGGCCACCAGACCTTGCGGCTCACGTTCTTTGGGCCACAACAAGCCCACCTCGACAGACTCCACCGTATCGGTAATGCCGATCGCGTGAATGCGCTTGCCTTCCAAAGACCAGGGCCGATAAACCATATCGGATAGAATCGTCACGCCAAAGCCGTAAGCCACCAGACCACGTACCGCCTCCAGGGACCGCGTCCGCATGGCCACACGCTCCGGAAAACCGGGCCTGCCCCAATGCCGCATGGCCGCCGTATCCGCGTCGTCCACCGTCAAGAAGATGTAGGGATAATGATTGATCTGCTCCAAAGACACACTGGACTCGCTGGCCAGTGCGTGTTGATCTGACACCCATAAGCGCCGGCGGGAACTGCTCAGGCGGTGGTGCCCAAACATGGCCAAATCGGTAATATTCGACAAAAGAGCAACACCCAGGTCGATGCGCTCACTTTGCAAGGCCGCCTCCATGTCGGGGCGCTCCATATCCACCAGTTCGATGTCGATATTGGGATAACTGTGCTTGAAACGGCTGATCAGGTCGGGCAAGAAATAGCCCAGAACCGTATAGCCAGCCGCCACCCGAATTTGCCCTTCGATATTTTGTCGGCGCAAATCAGCGTGATTCAGTGCGTCACTGACCGCGTCAATCACGTGATGCGCATGGTGAAAAAACGCCTGCCCCTGTGGCGTTAGCTCCACGCCGTGGGGCAGGCGTTCAAACAAGGCCACATTCAGTTGACGCTCCAGACTTTGCACCGCATTGCTGATAGCCGACTGCGAGACATTCTCCGCCTGGGCCGCCGCAGAGAACTGTCCGCTGACCGCCGCCGCAATGAAATAACGGAACTGTCTCAAGGTCACTTCGTGTTTCATAGCCATCCGTTTTTCAGATATCAGGTACACGTAAATTTGATTTTACGATAACAAAAAGCTGCCCTAGACTAAAGAACAAACGACAACAACTTGCACGAAAACAATCCTTCTTGCAGGAGACAAACTCATGAATGCCCCACTCAACAAACCTTACAAGGCCATGTTGGAATCGGTGTCCCTGGATGACAAATACACGGTCACCAAGGGCCGCGCCTATATGAGCGGCACCCAGGCTCTGGTGCGCTTGCCCATGTTGCAAAAAGAGCGGGACCGGCGCGCAGGTCTGAATACGGCCGGCTTTATCTCTGGCTACCGGGGTTCCCCACTAGGGAGCGTAGACCAGGCTCTGTGGCAAGCCAGCAAACACCTGAAAGAGCACGACATCGTGTTCAAACCCGGTCTGAACGAAGATCTGGCCGCTACCGCCGTCTGGGGTAGCCAACAAACCAATCTGTATCCCAGTGCCCGTTTCGACGGCACGTTTGCTATGTGGTACGGCAAAGGACCGGGCGTGGATCGCTCCATGGACGTGTTCAAGCACGCCAACTCGGCCGGCAGCTCCCGCCACGGTGGTGTGCTGGTGCTGGCGGGCGATGACCACGGCGCCAAATCCTCCACCGTTGCCCACCAGTCCGATCACGTTTTCGCCGCCGCCGGTATCCCCGTGCTGTATCCGGCCAACGTGCAGGAATACCTGGACTTCGGCCAACACGGCTGGGCCATGAGCCGTTTCTCCGGCCTGTGGGTGGCCTTGAAGTGCGTCACCGAAGTCGTGGAGTCCAATGCCTCGGTAGACCTGGACCCGGACAGCCTGAACATCGTCCTGCCCGAGATCGAGGACATGCCCGCCGATGGCCTGAACATCCGCTGGCCAGACCCGCCACTGGCACAAGAAGCTCGCATGATGAACCACAAGTGGTACGCCGCTTTGGCTTATGTGCGCGCCAACAAACTGAACCGCATCGAGATTGATTCGCCCGAGGCGCGCTTTGGCATCATGACGGCCGGTAAGGCCTATCTGGACACCCGTCAGGCGCTGGCTGACCTGGGCCTGTCCGACGAACTCTGTGCCGAGCTGGGCATCCGACTCTTCAAAGTGGGCTGTATCTGGCCTCTGGACGGGCAGGACGCCCGCCAGTTCGCCACCGGACTGACCGAAATCCTGGTGGTGGAGGAAAAACGCCAGATTCTGGAATACGCCCTTAAAGAAGAACTGTACAACTGGCGCGATGATGTACGTCCCAAGGTCTACGGCAAGTTTGACGAGACCGAACACGGGGGTGGCGAATGGTCGTTGCAACGCTCTCCCTGGTTGCTGCCGCCCCAAGGTGAACTGTCCCCTGCAATTATTGCGCGCGCCATTGCCCGCCGCCTGTGCACCATGGACATTTCCGAGGAACTGCTGGCCCGCATCCAGGCTCGTCTGGCCATTCTGGACGCCAAGGATCGTGAAGCTCGGATGCCACGCGTCAGCGTGGAGCGCAAACCCTGGTTCTGTTCGGGCTGTCCGCACAATACCTCGACTCGCGTGCCCGAGGGTTCCCGCGCCATGGCGGGGATTGGCTGTCACTACATGACCGTCTGGATGGATCGCAGCACCTCCACCTTCAGCCATATGGGTGGCGAAGGCGTGGCCTGGATTGGTCAGCAACCCTTTACCGACGAGAAACACGTCTTTGCCAATCTGGGCGATGGCACGTACTTCCACTCGGGGATTTTGGCAATTCGCGCTTCGATCGCCGCCAACTCCAATATCACCTACAAGATTCTGTATAACGATGCCGTCGCCATGACAGGCGGCCAGCCCGTAGACGGGATCTTGAAAGTCACCGACGTCATTGCCCAGGTTCACGCCGAGGGTGCCCGCAAGATTGTGGTGGTTACCGACGAGCCCGAGAAATTCAAGGGCATGACCCTGGCGGGCAATCCGCCTGTCTACCACCGCGACGAGCTGGACCGCGTACAGCGCGAGCTACGTGAAGTGCCCGGCACCACTATCCTGGTCTATGACCAGACCTGCGCCACAGAAAAACGTCGCCGTCGCAAGAAAGGGACTTACCCGGATCCGGCCCTGCGCGCCTTTATCAATGACACGGTCTGTGAAGGCTGCGGAGACTGCTCGGTCAAGTCCAACTGCCTGTCCGTCGAGCCGCTGGATACCCCTATGGGCTCCAAGCGCCGCATCAACCAGTCCTCCTGTAACAAGGACTTCTCCTGTGTTAACGGCTTCTGCCCCAGCTTTGTCACCCTGAAAGGGGCTCAAGTACGCAAGCCAGAAGCGAAAGGCCGTTCGCTGGAATCCTTCCATCTGGCCGATCTACCGCTGCCCAAACTACCGGACCTGGACAAGACCTACGGTATTTTGATCGCCGGTATTGGTGGCACCGGCGTGGTAACAGTGGGCGGCTTGCTGGGCATGGCCGCTCATATCGAACAAAAAGGCGTCAGCGTCCTGGATATGGCCGGCCTGGCTCAGAAAGGCGGTGCCGTGCTGAGCCATGTGCAAATTGCACGCCAGCCCGATCTGCTGCATGCCACTCGTGTCCCAACCGGAGAGGCTTCCCTGCTGATTGGCAGCGACGCCCTGGTCAGCGCTTCCACGGACGTACTGAGCCGTGTCAGCCGCGACCGCACGCACACCATTATCAATACCGCTGCCAGCCCGACCTCGGACCTGATCGGTAACGCACACTGGAAATTCCCGCTGCGAACAGCCTGCACGGATATTGAAAATGCCGTCGGCAAGGAAATCCGCTATCTGGATGCCAATGCGCTGGCGGTCCATGTCATGGGCGACGCTCTGTACGCCAACCCCATCTTGCTGGGTTACGCTTTCCAGCGCGGCTGGATTCCCCTGCACATGGACAGCCTGCTGCGCGCCATTGAGCTGAACGGAGTAGCCGTCAAAGCCAACCGCGAAGCTTTCCAATGGGGCCGTCTGGCTGCTGAAAAAGGTATCGAAACCTTGATGGAAGGGGCCACACCCAAGGCCCGCGCAGTCTCTTTCCCGGAAAGCGTGCAGTCCCTGATTAAGCGTATGGAAGAGCACCTGACAGCCTATCAGAACCCAGCCTGGGCCAAACGCTATCGCGATGCCATCAACAAGATCATGGAACGCGAATCGCGTCTGGATCAGGACAAGACGCTACCCCTGACTCGCATCGCTGCTACGCAACTGGCCAAGCTGATGAGCTACAAAGACGAGTACGAAGTCGCCCGTCTGTATACCGACCCGGCCTTCCTGGACAAGCTGCGCGCCCAGTTTGCGGGTGAGCCCGGCAAGGACTACCAGATTGAATACCACCTGGCTCCGCCCCTGCTCGGTCGCAAGAACAGCCAGGGCCAGCCCACCAAGAGCAAGTTTGGTCCTTCGACCCGCCACTTGTTCAAGATTCTGGCCGGTCTGCGCGGTTTACGTGGTGGTGCTCTGGATATCTTTGGCTACACCCAGGAGCGCCGTCAGGAACGGCAGAATATTGAAGACTATCTGGCCGACCTGAATGAAGTCAGCGCCCACCTGGATGCGGACAATATGGAAGTAGCCCTGCGTTGGCTGAACTACCCGGATCTGATCCGTGGCTACGGCCATGTCAAGGATGCGGGCCATGTCAAAGCCTACGCCCAGCGTGAACAACAACGCAGCCAGTTCCGCTCCCGTACCGAACCCAGCCAACGCGTTGCCTGAACCGACCGCCGGCCCTGAACACCGGGCTGGCTTCCCCTAGCTCCTTCTTAACAGCAGGCTGTCTTTCCAAGCGGCCTGCTTTTTTTTCGTCTTTAAACCCTGCACCTGTCACAACCCGGTTCTCTGCGACAACCACCGTCGCTTAGCGACACAGTTTGCTCCGCAAACTGACATACAATCGTGCAATTCGATGCCAGTGCCACCATCCGTGGCAATCAGGTCGACCCAGGACCACTTTCTTATGCGCCATCTTGTTTACGTTTTTATTCCTTCAGCCCTGATTTTGCTGACCGCGTTCAGGCTGGCTTTTGCCTTGTGGCAATGGCCCCGTGTGCGTCAGGCCGGAGGTCTGCTGCCCATTCTGATTGGCGGCCTGCGTATCGACGCGCTGATAATTGCCGCCTTGAGCGCCCCCGTTGTCTTGCTGGCCCCCTGGGTGGGACACTACCCGGTGATGACGACAGTAGCCGCCATCTGGTTTACCTTCGCCTGGTTTTTGCTGACCTTGCTGGAAGTCTCCACGCCCCAGTTCATTATTGAATACGACACTCGTCCAAACCGGCTGTATGTTGACTATCTGAAGCACCCGCAAGAAGTGGTGGGCATGCTCTGGAAAGGCTACCGACTGATGATCGGCATCGCCCTGATCGGACTGGGCCTGATTGTGTATTCAGGCTGGGCTATCTTTGGGCAGGTCTCCCCCGATCCGGTAATGAGCTGGTGGCTGCGTCCCATCTGGATGCTGGTGGGAGCCGCCCTGTGCGCACTGGCGATACGGGGCACCTTGGCCCACCGCCCCATCAACCCTTCCTCGGTGGCCTGGAGCAGCGACAGCATGCTCAACACACTGCCACTCAATTCGCTGTACAACGTAGCCTACGCTATCTACAGCATGAAAAACGAGCGTTCTGCCCAGGACATTTACGGTGGCATGGATACCGCCGAAATGAACCAGATCGTGCGCGATGCGGCCACTTTGCCTGCCGGCCCTGACACATTACCCACCCTGCACCGTCAAACGCCCGCACAACAACGCGAGCGCAAACCCAATCTGGTCCTGATCGTGGAGGAGAGCCTGGGCGCCCAATATGTCAGCAATCTGGGCGGCGCCAATCTGACCCCCGAGCTGGACAAGCTGGCCCAAACAGGCTGGAACTTTCGCCGTGCTTATGCCACCGGCACCCGCTCGGTGCGTGGTCTGGAAGCGGTTTCCGCCGGCTTTCCTCCCACCGTGGCCGATGCGGTGCTGCGACTGCCCGGCTCGCAAACCCGCTTTTTTACTCTGGCCCAATTACTCAAAGAGCAAGGTTACCGTTCGCGCTTTATCTATGGCGGCGAAGCCCACTTTGACAATATGAAGAGCTTTTTCCTGGGCAATGGCTTTGATGAGCTGTATGAACAATCCAGCTTTGAGTCCCCCGAGTTCGTCGGCACCTGGGGCGCCAGCGACGAGGATATGTTCAACAAGCTGCACCATTTACTTAGCCAGGACAAGGAGCAGCCTACCCTGACACTGGCCTTCTCCGTCAGCAATCACTCGCCCTGGGAGTACCCGGCTGGTCGTATCCAGGTCGAAGGCGACCCTGCCACCGTAGAGAACACCGTGCGTTACGCGGACTGGGCCATTGGGGACTTCTTCAAAAAAGCCCGCCAATCCGACTATTGGGACAACACGGTATTTTTGATTGTGGCCGACCACGACTCGCGCGTGGGTGGGGCCAATCTGGTGCCTTTACGCCACTTCCATATTCCCGCCCTGATTCTGGGCGGGGGTGTGCCCAGCCGCCAGGACGAACGCATTATCAGCCAGATCGATCTGGCTCCCACCCTGCTATCCCTGATGGGGATTGAAAGCGAGCACCCCATGATCGGGCGCGACCTGACCCAGCAAGACAGCGACCGAGCCATGATGCAATATTTCGAGAACTACGGATATCTAAAGGGCGATATCCTGACCGTGCTGATGCCCCACCAGTCGCCTTGCCAATATCGCTATACCGCACCGGACAAGTACGAGCCGCTGGAGCAGATAGACGACGTGTTGGCCAAGGAGGCACTGGCCCACGTGCTCTGGCCTAGCTGGGCATACCACGAACAGGCTTACACCCTGCCCCACCTGCAAAAACGCTGAAACCGAGAGCACAGGGCTTGACGAAGCCCTTAATTCGCTCTATTATGTTTGTCTTTAGTCGGGGCGTAGCGCAGCCTGGTAGCGCATCTGGTTTGGGACCAGAGGGTCGCGAGTTCGAATCCCGCCGCCCCGACCATTAAAGAATTAAAGGCTTAGTTCATTTCACAGTGAACTAAGCCTTTTTCTTTGCCCACCCCTTGAACGTTAGTCTATTTGCATGGTGTGTTTTGCCTTGGGCAGTGAAAAATTGGCCCTTAGCCCTGATGCATCAATGCGTTCAAGCCCCCTTTTTAATGAGGCATACGCTTGCCAAGTTAACAAGGACAGGATATAATTTTTTGCTTAGTCGGGGCGTAGCGCAGCCTGGTAGCGCATCTGGTTTGGGACCAGAGGGTCGTAGGTTCGAATCCTATCGCCCCGACCAAAAAATTCAAAGGCCTTGCAGAGCAATCTGCAAGGCCTTTTTGTTTTGCTGACTCATTGAACCATGCACGCCAGCAACGCCACGGCGTTTAACTTTGGCTTGGGCTTACCCCCACCGAATTGGGCAAACCAAAAATCGCATCAAATGCCCAGTTATAAATAAAGGCGAAGATGGGAAAGAAGGCCAGCAATACCGCCTCCATCAAAAAAGCCTTCCACAAACTGATATCCAGCCACCACGCAATCAGCGGGACCAGCAAAGACACCAGCACGATCTGAAAACCGGCCACATGCAGCACCCGGTGCCAGAAGGTGCGCCTCTGGATCTGACGGCGACGCTCCCAGGCCTCAAACAGCATGTTATAGAACAGGTTCACCGACACCGCACACGTGCTGATCATGAAAGACAACACACCACTTTGCATCGCCCCCGCCCCGCTCAAGTGCCCCAATACGGTTGCCGCTACCATCATGCCCAACAGCTCGAACATCCCCACATAGACAACTCTTCTTTTCCACCCCTGCACGATAAATATCCTTGATAAAAATGCTGAAAAGCATGATTATCCGCAGTAATTCTTTTAGAAAAAGTCAGATTCCATCAGTTTTACTTATAGGTTGAATCATGCTTACCAGCGATCATCTGGAGCTATTGTTGGCCGTGGTCGAACACGGCTCTTTTTCCTCTGCAGCACGGGCCTTGCGACGGACGCAATCGGCCGTCAGCATGGCCGTGGCCAATCTGGAGGCCGAGCTGGACCTGACGCTATTTGATCGCAGCCGCCGTGAACCCGTACCGACTGCCGAACTGCTGGCCATGCTGCCCGAGGCCAAACTGATCGCCAGCCGCTTGCAGGGGTTGCGGCTGCATTTGCAGGAATTGTCGGGGGGGCTGGAAAGTCATTTGCGGCTGGGTATCGTCTGCGACGTTGATCCCAAACCGGCTTTGATTGCCTTGCAGGCTCTGGAGCAACGCTATCCCGGCCTGGACATAGAGCTGCGAACCGCGCCGCAAGACACACTGGTCGAGGCCCTGAAAAAACGTGAGCTGGATCTGTGCATTGCCTACGGCGGACTGGAACTGGAAAGCGTGGGGATCATCCAGTCCTTGTGGACCGAAACCATTAGCGCCGTCGCCGCGCCTGACCATCCCTTGGTGCGAGGTGGCCCCCGCCCCCTGGAGGACTTGAAAGCCTACCGGCAGATTGTCATTACCAGCCCCGACAATGATCTCAACAAAGACCGCTCCATGCTCAGTCTGCGTCAGTGGAAAACGGACAATTTGTCCCTGACGCTGGAACTGGTGGAGCGGGGTTTAGGCTGGGCAAATCTGCCCTTGTCGTGCTTGCGGCCCTCACTGGAGTCTGGCCGTTTGCACCGTATCCAGTTCTCTACCGGCAGCAACGGGCTGGACTTGCCCATTTATCTACTGCAATCCAAGGGGCAGAATGTGGGCAAAGCGCAGGCCCTGTTCAGACAGGCCCTGCAAGACGAGCTAAATAGCCGCGTCCTCCCTACTCCGGCACCGTGACATTGGCCTGGCCACTATCGGCCAGGAACTGGGCCACCATCCCCTCTTTCTTCTGCCGGGCAATAAAAGCCTCGACCCAGGCATGAGCCAAGGTACGTTCCGAAGGTACCGCCATGGCCTGACGAATCACGGTAAAACTGTCGGGCAGCACACGCAAACCGCTGCGGGAACTCGCATAACGCTCCAGAGGCTGACGCACACCGGCAGCAGCATCCAGCTCCTCTTCTACAAACAGGTCGATGGCATCAGCAGAGGTGGTTGCCCGCACCAGATCGGCATGTTTCAAATGACGGCTCAAAAACAGGTCGTAGGCCGCGCCCTTACCAACCGCAATGCACAGGCCTGGCCGATCCAGTTGATCCACGGTCTGAAAGGCAGACTCTTCGCGCACCAGATACGTGCCTTCAATGTGTACATAGGCTTCACTGAAGCGGATCTTCTCCGCACGCTTGGGATCAATCGCCAAAAAAGCCAAATCCCACTCATCCCGATACACTGCCTCCACCACGGCCTGAGCCGCATCGTAGCCGCGAAATTGCACGCTCAAGCCCAGCTCTTGCGCCACACTGTGAGCCAGATCGGCCGACACCCCTTTGGGCGACTGTTCATTGGCACCGCGTTGGGCCAGGACGGGGTTGCCGTAATTCATGGCAACACGCAACACCCCGCTGGGGGCCAGTTCTGCTGCGACAGCCTGCTTTTGTGTCATGTAAATGCTCCGTCATACTTTTAAGAACCCGGTCTTCTACAATAACGCACCTTCCTGTCCCACTACATAATGGAGCGCCTATATGTCTCGTGATGATCTTGGAAAACTCTTGCTGCGTGTCACGGTCGGTGTGTTGATTCTGCTGCACGGCATCGCCAAGATACGTTATGGCATCGGCGGCATTGAACGAATGCTGATCGCCAACAATATGCCCGGCTTTCTGGCCTGGGGTGTCTACATAGGCGAAGTAATTGCTCCGGTCCTGATGATTCTGGGCTTTTACGCCCGTGCTGGCGGTTTGATTGTAGCCATGAACATGGTCATTGCCTTGTTGCTGGCCCACAGCAACCAGATCAGCAGTTTCAATGCCCAAGGCATTTGGGCTTTGGAGTTGCAAGGGATGTTCCTGATTGGCGCGCTGACCGTAGGTTTGATTGGTGCCGGACGCTACAGCCTGGGTGGTGATGGCGGCCCCTGGAACTAAGGCTGGCCCCAACCCTGTGCTAAAAGAACGCCCGCCTCGCCGGGCGTTTTTCATGGATGATCAAGCCATTACCACCACCTGACCCTGTTAGCACCAGCCACTCAATCTGCCAGCCCCAGACGCCTCTACCCTCAACGACACTGGTGTTGGTGTTAGTGTTAGTGTTGGTGTTGGTGTTGGTGTTGGTGTTGGCACCCAAATTTCCTACCTTAACTCGCCAAGGTCAAATCCAGGCGCAAACCACCTTTTCCCGACACACTGGCCTGCACCTTGCCCTGATAGCTGCGCGCAAGCTCACGCACAATGTCCAATCCCAAACCAAAGCCAGGGTGCCGCTCATCCGCACGCTGACCTCGGCCAAACACACGCTCAAGCTGCTCCGGGTCCAGGCCAGGGCCATCATCTTCCACCACCAGATGCAGCACATTGTCCTGCTGCCACACCTGACACCACACATTTTGTGTGGCCCATTTGCAGGCGTTGTCCAAGAGATTACCGGCCATCTCCTGCAAATCCTGCTCTTCGCCTTTAAAGACCAATTCCTGCTCGGACACATCCAGATGAATCTGCTTATCCTTGTGCAAACGTCCCATCACCCGGCACAGGGACTGCAAACAGGCAGACACATCGGTACGCACGCCAATGGCTCTTACCGCCATGGCCCGTGCACGAGACAAGTGGTGATCAACCTGACGCTGGGCCAAGGCCACCTGCTCGCTAACCACAGCCGCCAAATGCGGATCTTCTGCCTGGGCTGCATTACCCATAATCGTTAGCGGGGTTTTGACGGCATGGGCCAGATTTCCAGCCTGCGCCCGCGCACGATCCACCATGCCCGCATTGGCACTAAGCACCGCATTGAAATCATCCACCAAGGGCTGAATTTCGCTGGGAAAACTACCACCAACTTGCGGCTCACGGCCTTCTTGCACGTCCAGCAAACGGCGTCGCAACAGATGCAAAGGATACAAGGCCAGCACCACTTGCAAGATCGCCGCCAGAATCAGACCCACGGCCAAACCGCCCAGAGACAGGAACAGAATCCGCTCAAAACGGGCCAAGGGCTCGGCCAACAGCTCCCGCTTGCCCGCCACCATGATCTGCAAGCTTTGGCCCTTGTCGTTAACCTCGTCCAGCTCCTGACGCAGCACCACCAGTCGCTGCTTTTCCGGGCCGGTCAGTGACAGAACGCCACTGGGCGTATCAGGCGCATTCACATCCAGGGCTTCGTCCCACAAAGAAGTTGACCGCAAAACGACGCTCCACTGATCGCTGCCCACCTCCTGGCGGGCAATCTGCCAGTACATGCCGGAATACGGTTGTTCAAATAAAGGATCACTCAGACGCGATTGCAGGGTAACGCCATCCGCATTGTCCAGATTCACATCCGCCATGATCTGGTCCAGATGAGTTTGCAAACGCTGCTCGAACTGACGATAAACATGGTCTTGAAACAGGCGATTCAAGCCCAAGCCGGCCAGAACAATACTGATCAGAATCCAGGCCAAGGTCCCCAGCAGCAAGCGGCCACGCAAGGAACCCAAAATGGAGTGACCCCGCCAGGCAATCATGCTTCGGGGTCCACCAGACGGTAGCCCATGCCTCGCACCGTTTCGATGTAGCCGGGGGGCAGCTTTTTGCGCAAACGACCGATAAACACCTCGATGGTATTGGAGTCACGCTCGAAGTCTTGCGAGTAAATATGTTCAGTCAACTGGGTACGTGACAAAACCTGACCGGGGTGATGCATCATAAATGCCAACAAGCGGTATTCATGACTGGTCAGAGACAGAACCATGCCCGCACAACTGATCGAGGACGAGCGCGCATCCAGCTCCAATTTACCCAGCTGCAAACGCGGGTTCGCCTGCCCCGCCGCACGGCGCAGCAGGGCCCGCATACGGGCCAGCAACTCTTCCATGTGAAAGGGCTTGGCCACGTAGTCGTCAGCACCGGCATCCATGCCTTCAACCTTGTCGTGCCAGTCATTGCGGGCCGTCAGAATCAGCACCGGCATATTAATGTCCGAAGCGCGCCAGCGACGCAATACCGATACCCCGTCCATGCCTGGCAAGCCCAGATCCAGCACGACTGCGTCAAAGGCTTCAACCTCGCCCTGGTAATGCCCCTGCTCGCCATCATGAGCGACTTGAACGGCATAGCCCGCCCGCTCCAGCGCCTGTTGCAATTGCGCTGCCAAGGTAGGTTCGTCTTCAACAACCAGTATCCGCATATCAATGTCCTCGGGAGTGCGAACGTTTCACACCACGCACACGCAGCACCTTGCCGGTCAAAGCATCCACTTTCAGGCGCAGGAGGCGGTTGTCGTCAACCAGCATGCGTAACTCATACACCCACAGATCAACGCGTTCGTCATATTCAAACTGCACACGCAGCACTCGACCGGGATACGTTTCCCTCACCCGTTTCAACACCTCCCGCAGCGGCAAGGCTTCCCCACGGCGCACGGCCTCACGGGCCTGATCGTGGCCACGGTAGGCCGGCCCTGGAGGCCAGTACGGACTGGGGCCGAAACGCTCGTTAGGCGGGGGAGGTTCGGGCGGAGGTGGTAGCGGGGGTAGGCGACGAAAACAGTCATCATCCCCGACGTAATCATGTCCCGACCAATCCGAACGCTGATCCCTGTCCCACGACGAATCGCCCCGCTGCTTTTTGCTGCCGCAGTCAGGAGAATCATGGGAATGGGCAAATGCCAATGGCATCACCGCCGTCAGAACGGCGGCCAAACTCATCAGCAATGCGGATTGTTTAATGGACGTCATGAGAATCGGTAGGTGCAAACAAAAAAGAGGGATCAAACGACCACGCCCCCTTATATAGCAAGCTGCGGATGAACATAACATGAACAGCGGCTTCAGTTTAGATTCAGAGCCACCTATCCATAATGGGCACCAGGCTGACAGGACAAATCAACCTTCCCATCTCAAAAGGAAGCTACCCAGGAATCTGACAGCACCACTTTTTGATTACATGAAGGAGCTATACATGAAACGCACTTCCCTCTTTTCTGCCTTGGTAGTGAGCGCAAGCCTGTTGGGTGGCACTGCTGCCATTGCACAGGACGCCACAAGCACAGCCCAAACACAGACTACCCAAAAACAGACCCGTCAGGCCCGTGACCATAAACCGCTGACCGCGAACGACGTCACCGATATTGGCCCAGCCTACCAGCGTCTGAAAGAGGCAGGCTACAGCAAGGTCGGCAGCCTGCATCAGCGCGGCGACCGCATCATGGCCATGGTGGTGGATAAGGACGGCAAGGTCGTTCGTGTCCGCTCCGAAGGCGAAAACGGTGCCTTTACAGTCGTCGAACGTAAAACCGACGGTCAACATCGTCGCGGCCACCGCGACGGACACCGTGACGGTACCAGCAGGGAAGCCAAATAAGTTTTGTATCCCGGCCCATCCATATCACTTTCCCCTAAGCCGTTGCTGTTCGCAATCAATCGTTTGAAGTGACAAGCCCTTGTTGTTTTAGCAGTCAAAGTCGATAGCTGGACCTTGCCGCTCCCATCAAGGCAGTGGCAAGCAAGCAGGACGAAAAACGGCGCATCCCCTGGCGCCGTTTTTCTTTTTCTACTGGCTAGCCCGGATAGGGACATCCCGCATAAGGGGTTAGGATGAAAGTCTATTTCACCTTTGGGAAACGTGTCTCTTATGCTGTCTGCTGATTCTGTTTACTCGCAAAGCTACTCGGAATTTCACTGGTCCATCCCCGAACACTACAACATCGCTCACGATGTTTGCGACAAGTGGGCTGACGGATCTGGACGTCTTGCCCTGATCCAGCAAGGGCCTGATGGCCAGGTCAAACGCTACACCTTCGATCAACTCAAAGCCTGGTCCGACTCGCTGGCTGCCGCCTGGCAAGCCCAAGGAATACAGGCAGGTGACCGTATCGCCATTTTTTTGGCGCAGGGGCTGGAAACCGCTCTAGCCCATTTGGCAACCTACAAGATTGGCGCTATTGCCATGCCCTTGTTCACCCTGTTCGGCACGGATGCGCTGCGCTATCGCCTGAATGACTCCGGCGCCAGCACCTTGATTACCGATCAACAAGGACTGGGGACGCTGCTGCCACTGCGTGAGCATCTGCCGCAACTCAAATATCTTTATCAAAGTGACAGCCAGCAGGATCAGGAACAGGCGCTGTCCCTGTGGCAAGCCATTGCCGCCCACCCGGAACCGGCACCACGCACCCTGAACACCCGAGCAGACGACCCCGCCGTGCTGATCTATACCTCTGGCACCACCGGCTCGGCCAAAGGCGCGCTGCATGCCCACCGTGTGCTGCTGGGGCACCTGCCGGGCGTGGAGATGTCGCACAACTTTCTGCCCACCGGCGAAGGCCTGATGTGGACCCCTGCCGATTGGGCCTGGATTGGCGGCCTGCTGGATGTACTGCTACCCGCCTGGCATCACGGCATTCCCGTACTGGCCTACCGCTTTCCCAAATTCGATGCCCAAGCCACCTGGAAGCTGATGTCTGAACACGGCGTCACGCATACCTTCCTGCCCCCCACCGCGCTGAAAATGCTGCGTCGCAGCCAATGGTCACGCGAGCAATGGCCCCTGAAGCTGCAATCCATTGCCAGTGGCGGGGAATCTTTGGGTGCGCAGCTACTGGATTGGGCAAAACAGGAACTGGGCATCACCATCAACGAGTTCTACGGACAAACCGAGTGCAATATGATCGTGTCCTCTTGCTCGGCCTGGTTTCCCGGTCAGGCCGGCAAAATCGGCAAGGCCGTACCCGGCCACAAAGTGGCCATTGTGGATGATCAGGGGCAGATTCAGAGAACCGGTGTTGAAGGCCATATTGCTGTTCAAGCTCCCGATCCGGTCATGTTTCTGGGCTATTGGCAAAAACCGGACGCCACCCGCGAAAAGTTTGTGGGAGACTGGCTGCTGACCGGCGATAAAGGCATGCAGGACGAGGACGGCTATATCCAGTTCGTAGGCCGGGATGATGATGTGATCACCAGCTCCGGCTACCGGATTGGCCCCGGCCCGATTGAAGATGGCCTGATGGGGCATTCCTCTGTGGCGATGGCAGCAGTCATAGGGGTGCCCGATCCGGAACGCACTGAAGTGGTGAAAGCCTTTATTGTGCTCAAAGAAGGGGTCGAACCCTCCCAAGCGCTGGTCAAAGAGATTCAGGAGCACATCAAGCGCCGGGTCGCGGCACATGAATACCCACGGCAGATTGAGTTTGTGGATGCCCTGCCCATGACCACCACGGGCAAAGTCATACGTCATGCTTTGCGCAAGTTAAGTCAGTAGCGATTCAGCTATCGCCCAACGAAGAGGTGGGATCAGCGCGGCAATCAGCCCAGATGCTGAACGTAGGAGTGTATGGTGCTTCAGTGAGCGCCATACTCCCATCGACCAAGTACAGAGCAAGGTTCAAGCACTGCTTGTCCGTGCAGCCCCCCATCACGCGGCACATGAGTAAACCCGTACGGATTGGAGCAATCTTGTTTTTGACTATCCCGGACAACAAAACACCCTAATCCTTAGATTTCTGTCCAAGGATTAGGGTGTTGTCATACGGAGACGGTAATTCCGTACCAGGGTCTAGCTGGCTACCAGACTCCAGACAAAGCCCCATAAGACAGCTTTGCCTGCATCCGTCTGATTAACCGAAACGACCGGTAATGTAGTCTTCGGTTTCTTTGCGAGCCGGTTTCACGAAAATCTGGTCAGTTTCACCAAACTCCATCAGCTCGCCCAGATACATATAGGCGGTGTAATCCGAGCAACGTGCTGCTTGCTGCATGTTGTGGGTCACGATCACCACGGTGTAGTCCGCTTTCAGCTCAGCAATCAGCTCTTCGATCTTGGCGGTGGAAATCGGATCCAGCGCCGAGCAAGGCTCGTCCAGCAGCAGAACTTCAGGTTTGATCGCCACACCACGGGCAATACACAGACGCTGTTGCTGACCACCGGACAAGCCGTTACCGCTTTGGTGCAGCTTGTCTTTCACTTCATTCCACAGCGCGGCTTTGGACAGGGCCCATTCCACACGCTCGTCCATTTCACCTTTACTCAGGCGCTCGAACAAACGCACGCCAAAGGCCACGTTGTCGTAAATACTCATGGGAAACGGTGTCGGTTTCTGAAACACCATACCCACTTTGGCGCGGATCAAGGAAATGTCCTGCTTGGACGTCAGCAGGTTTTCATTGTCCAGCAGGATTTCACCCTCAGCACGTTGGCCGGGGTACAGCTCGTACATGCGGTTCAGCGTGCGCAGCAAGGTGGATTTACCGCAACCGGAAGGTCCGATAAAGGCCGTAACCTTCTTTTCCTTGATAGACATGTTCACATTGCGCAGGGCATGGAATTTGCCATAGAAGAAATTCAGGTTACGGATTTCAATCTTGGTCGATTCGTCGGAGGTAATAATTTGACTCATAGCGTTGGCCGACTAGGGCGCTCCGTGAAAACGTTATTTTTGGCGGAAAAGGCTGCGAGCCAGGATATTGATACCCAAGACCAGCAAGGTAATCAGCACCGCACCTGCCCAGGCCAGGCGGTTCCAGTCCTCAAAGGGGCTGGCAGCATATTGGAAAATCACCACAGGCAAGTTGGCCAGCGGCGCGTTCATGTTCAGGGACATGAACTGGTTGTTCAAGGCGGTGAACAACAAGGGAGCCGTTTCACCAGCAATACGAGCCACGGCCAGCAGAACACCCGTCACGATACCGGGCAAGGCTGCACGGTAGGAGATGGACATCACAATCTTCCACTTGGGGCAGCCCAATGCGGCCGCTGCTTCACGCAGGCCATTGGGGACCAACATCAGCATATTGTCGGTAGAACGCACGACCACCGGGATCACCAAAATGGCCAGAGCCAGCGCACCGGCCCAACCCGAATAGTGTCCCACCTGGGCCACATACACGGCGTAGATAAACAGACCAATAATGATGGACGGGGCCGACAGCAGCACGTCATTCAGAAAGCGGGTTGCTGGTGCCAGCCAGCCGCGCTGACCGTACTCGGCCAGATAGGTCCCGGCCAGAATGCCGATAGGCGTACCAATCAGGGTACCAACGCCCGCCATCATGACACTGCCAACGATGGCGTTCAACAAACCACCCTGGCCACCTGGAGGCGGTGTGCTTTCAAACAGCAAGGACCAGGCCATGGCACTACTGCCCTTTTCAATCAAGGTCCAGATGATCCAGAACAGCCAGAACAGGCCAAAGATCAAAGCAGCAAAAGACACCCCCAGCATCAGGCGGTTGAACACCTGCCTGCGTTTGTAGATCGGGTTGCTCAGACTAATTGCGGATTTTTTATCAAACATGGTAGGTGATCCTTAGCGCGACGTGCCTTCGTTCTTGGCCAGACGCAACAAGAGCAACTTGGAGATCGCCAATACAACCGTGGTGATCAGGAACAGGATCAGACCCAGCTCCAGCAAGGCGGATTTCTGCATGCCACCGGCCTCGTTAAACTCGTTGGCCAGGGCCGACGCAATCGAGTTCGACGGCGAGAACAGCGAACTGGGCAAGTTAAAGGAGTTACCAATCACAAAAGTGACGGCCATGGTTTCACCCAAGGCACGCCCCAAACCCAGCATGATCCCGCCAATGACCCCGTTCTTGGTGAAAGGCAGAACCACACGCCACATCACTTCCCAGGTCGTGCTGCCCAAACCGTAGGCAGACTCTTTGAGCATGGGAGGGACCAGCTCGAACACGTCGCGCATCACAGCCGTAATGAAGGGGATCACCATGATGGACAGAATCAGACCGGCGGTAAACACACCAATCCCGAAGGGAGGGCCCGCAAAGATCTGACCCAGCACGGGCACCCCATCAAAAAAGGAGATCAGGCTGGGCTGCACATAGCGCTGGAACAGGGGCACGAAAACAAACAAGCCCCACATACCGTAAATAATGGAGGGAATCGCGGCCAGCATTTCAATGGCCGTACCCAGAGGGCGACGCAGCCAGGCAGGCGAGAGCTCCGTCAGGAACATGGCAATCCCGAAAGAGACCGGCACTGCAATACAGAGCGCAATCAGCGAGGTGAGCAAGGTACCGGCAATGGGCACCAATGCGCCATATTCGTTATTGACCGGATCCCAGTTATTCGTCCAGAGAAAAGAGAAACCGTATTCGGCAATGGATTCCCGGCTTCCATAGATCAGGGAAATAGAGATGGCAGCCAGCAATATGAACACGAGAAACGCAAACGAGCGCGTCATGTTCTTGAAAATGCCGTCCATAAAGGCGTTCTGATTTGATTTCATGTAGACAGATGAAGGGTCAGGCCGGAATGGGACAAACGCACTGCAATCGATTTATGGATTCTGTAACAGCCAAGGCACGTTCAGGTCCAGCAAAACGATCGGGGCACGCGCGGTGCGTCCAAGACAAAACCGTAATTTTTACATAATAAAGACGGCACCACCTAGTGGTGGGCCGTCTCGCAAGATCAATTTACAACTGACCTGTATTTGAACACGAATCTTACTTCCAGACCGCAGCGCCGTCTTTGGACTTGATCTCAGCAGCCCAGACCGCTTTGATCTTGTCGGTCACGTCTTTAGGCAAAGCCACGTAATCGAGCTCTTCAGCAGATTTGGCACCGTTCTCGAAGGCCCAGTTAAAGAAGTTCAGCACTTCTTTACCGCTCTCAGGCTTGTCCTGCACCTTGTGCATCAAGATAAAGGTCGCTGCTGTGATAGGCCAGGATTGAGCACCAGGCTCTTCGGTCAAAATCACACCCATGCCAGGCGTACCCGCCCAGTCTGCGTTCGCAGCGGCGGCGGCAAAGCTTTCCTGACCTGGCTGGACGAACTGACCGTCCTTGTTCTTCAACTGAGTCCAGGACAGCTTGTTTTGCTTGGCGTAAGCGTACTCAACATAACCGATCGAGTTCTGCAGTTGACGGACGTAAGCGGCCACGCCTTCATTACCCTTGCCACCTTGACCAGTAGGCCACTTCACCGCCTTGCCTTCACCAACCTGGGATTTCCAGTCTGGAGACACTTTGGACAGGTAGTTGGTCCAACCAAAGGTGGTGCCCGAACCGTCGGAGCGGTGAACCACCACGATGTCCTTGTTAGGCAGGGTCAGCTCGGGGTTCAGCTCTTTGATCGCTGCGTCATCCCACTTGGTGATCTTGGCCAGGTAGATATCGCCCAGTACTTTACCGGACAGTTTCAGTTGGCCAGGCTCAATGCCTTCCACGTTGATCACAGGCACCACACCACCGATCACGGCGGGGAACTGCAAAAGGTTTTCTTTTTCCAGCGTCTCGACCTTCATTGGATCGTCCGAAGCGCCGAAATCCACGGTCTTGGCAATAATCTGCTGTTGACCACCACCCGAACCGATCGACTGGTAGTTAACACGGTTGTTCGTTTGTTTGGCGTATTCAGCCGCCCACTTGGCATAAATAGGGTAAGGGAACGACGCACCCGCACCGGTTACGTCTGCAGCTGTGGCAGTGGCCGCAAAAGCGCTGAACGCCAAAGCAATGCTTACCTTGTTGAATACACGTTTTAACATCGAGAAATCCTCTTGATGATAGTCAGATGACAGGCCCACCCTGTATGTGAAGACATAGTAAACAGGCTATGTGACATGTTCATGACAGTCTTATTTTTCACACACCACCGAGGCGCTGCATCAAATGCTGATGCAAATTGAACGGTGCACCACGACTTCGGATGCGATTATACGTACCATCCGGACTGGCTTTCCAGGACAACTGGTTATCCCGCAAGGCATAGGTAAAGGCTTCGGCAATGACCCGCCTTTTCAGGCTGCGATCCAGTACCGGCACTCCCAACTCCACCCGACGAAAGAAGTTGCGATCCATCCAGTCTGCCGAGGAGATAAAAACCTCTTCCTGGCCACCATTGTAGAAATAGAAAACACGCGAGTGTTCCAGAAAGCGCCCGATAATCGAACGAACCTGAATATTTTCCGATAGGCCCGGCACTCCGGCACGCAAGGCGCAAGCACCACGCACAATCAGATCCACCCTGACCCCGGCCTGGCTGGCATCGTACAAGGCCTGAATAATCTTGGGCTCGAGCAAGGAGTTCATCTTGGCCATGATCCGGGCCTTTTGACCCGCTAAAGCACGCTCGGTCTCGGCCTGAATCCGATCCATCATGCTGTCATGCAAAGTAAAGGGTGATTGCAATAGTTGCTTTAACGGTCGCCAGGCTCCCAGGCCCGTCAACATGGAAAACACCTTATCCATGTCCTCGCATACTTCCTGATTAGCAGTCAGCAGCCCGAAATCCGTATACAAGCGGGCCGTGCGTGGATGATAGTTACCAGTGCCCAAATGTCCATAACGGCGAATGACACCGGCTTCACGGCGCAGGACCAACACCATTTTCGCGTGAGTCTTGTGGCCAACCACCCCATAACTGACATGAGCGCCCACCTCTTCCAGCTTGGCCGCCCAGTTGATATTGGTCTGCTCATCAAAACGGGCCATCAGCTCGACAACGACCGTCACTTCCTTGCCAGCCCGCGCTGCCGACAAAAGAATATTCATCAACTCCGAATCCTCACCGGTGCGATAAATGGTCTGTTTGATACCCACCACCGCTGGATCGGCCGCCGCTGCACGCAAAAAGCTCAAGACCGGTTGAAAAGACTGATAAGGGTGATGCAGCAATTGGTCCTTGCGTGCAATCGTGTCAAAAAACTGAGCAGGTGATTCAAAGGACGAATCAAAAGGGGCAGGAATGGGGGCTCGGTAATCCGCAAACAGCAAGTCAGGGCGATCGGGAACATTGCACAACTGCATCAAACGCGACAAATTCACTGGGCCACTCACCCGATAGGTGTCGGGTGCCTCCAGCGAAAACTCACTTTGCAAAAAGCGTTCCAGACGCTCGGGCATGGAATGGTCGATTTCCAGACGGACAGCGGCACCAAAATTACGTTGAGACAACTCGCCTTGCAAGGCGGCACGCAAATTAGTGACCTCTTCCTCGTCCACAAACAAATCGCTGTTGCGGGTAACACGCCACTGGTAGCACCCCTTCACATCCATACCAGGGAACAACTCCTGCACGAAAACACTGATCAATGAGGTCAGTAGCATGTAACCCTGGGGAATGCCGGCAATATCGTCAGGTACCCGGATCACACGCGGCAAGGCACGCGGCGCCTGCACAATAGCAATCGTGCCGGTACGACCAAAAGCGTCCTCGCCACTGAGTTCAACAATGTAATTCAGGCTTTTGTTGTAGACACGAGGAAAAGGATGGGCCGGGTCCAGGCCAATGGGCGTGAGCAAAGGCATGACATCACGCATAAAGGTTTGGTACGCCCACTCCCGTTGAGCCTGCGTCCAGTGCGCCGTCAACAACAGCCCGATCCCTTCATCCATCAACTTGGGCAATACATCGGCCATCAAGAGCTCGTTCTGTCTATCGATCAACTGATGTGTCGCAGCCTGAACTTTGTCAAAAGCCTGTTGAGGCAAAAACCCATCATCTCCCACCTGATGAGGATTTTGCAAAATCTGTTCTTTCAGGCTGGAAATACGAATTTCAAAAAATTCGTCCAGATTAGAGCTAACAATACAGATATAGCGCAAACGTTCCAGCAAAGGCGTAGTGGAATTTTCGGCCATGGCCAGCACTCGCTCATTGAATTTGAGCAAGGACAACTCACGGTTTAGCAAGGTCGAATCGGGAGAAGGCAGCATGGTGAGATCGTTAAAAAGCCAAAAAAGAAGGATCGTGAGACTTTTACTACATGAATATTACAGTGCGATGACCTGGACGCATGGCTACCCCCCCTCACAAGCAGACAGAGCACTTGCACACATCACACCATCGCTGTGGCGAGGTTTTTGATCTAACTTTTCTTAATTTTGCGGTTTATGAAACAAAACCCATGATTAATGTCCTTATAATCGCACAGTAATCATCCCGAGCAATGCCTCATGGAACAACTTCTTGCCGCTGTGGACCTGGGCTCCAACAGCTTTCGTTTATCCATTGGACGAGTCGTTCAGCACAACGGTCATGCCCAGATCTACACCATTGACCGCCTTAATGAATCTGTCCGACTTGCCGCCGGCATGGGCCCGGACAAGTACATCAGTCCCGACGCCATTGAACGCGCTGTCGTCATCCTGAAACGCTTTAACGAACGTCTGGCCGGTTTTCACCCCAATCGCGTTCGTGCCGTGGCCACCAACACCTTTCGAGTGGCACGCAATTTAAGCGAGGTTTTGCCGGCTGCCGAGGCAGCCTTTGGCTTTCCCATCGAGGTCATCTCCGGCCACGAGGAAGCCCGTCTGATTTTCTCCGGCATCAGCAACGAACTGCCCCCCTCCCCCAACCGCCGCTTGATGATTGATATTGGTGGCGGTTCGACTGAAGTGATTATTGGCAAGGGCTTAAAACCCTTGCTGCTGTCCTCTTTGTACATGGGCTGTGTCAGCTATACCGACAAATTCTTTGCCGATGGCGTAATTACCGAAGAGCGCATGAACAATGCAATTCTGACCGCCCGTCGCGAGCTGGAGGGCATTACGCGCCAGTACCGCAAGACAGGCTGGCAAGAAGCCTATGGCTCCTCCGGTACCGCCAAGGGTCTGGTTGCTATCTTGCAAGAGAATGGCATGTCCAAAAAGGGCATTACCCTGGAAGGCATGGAGCTTTTGCGCAAACGCCTGGTACACGATGGCAAGGTAGACATGCGCAACCTGAGCGGTATCAAGCCTCATCGCGCGCCGGTGCTGGCAGCCGGTCTGGCCATTATGATGGCCGCCTTCCAGGAGCTGAAAATTCGCCAGATGTTGCCCGGTGAAGGCGCTTTGCGAGTAGGGGTGCTCTACGACATGCTGGGTCGAGAGTCCGAGCACGATCAGCGCGACCAGACGGTGCAGCAAATGATGAAACGCTATCAGGTCGATACGCGCCAGTCGCATCGTGTGCACGACGCTGCCATGCAGTTCTTCGGACAACTGAAGCTGCCCGACACGCCAGAGGTACAGGAGTTGCAACGTCAACTGGGTTGGGCCGCTGATCTGCACGAAGTAGGCCTGAGCATTGCCCATGCGGATTACCACAAGCACACCGCTTATGTGCTGGAACATGCCGATATGCCCGGCTTTTCCAATGACGATCAGATGTTGCTCAGCTTCCTTAGCCTGGGTCATCAAGGCAAGCTGGGCAAGCTCAAACGCTTTGAAAGCAATAACACCTGGTGGCTGACATTATTGAGCCTGCGCTTGGCGGTCATGTTGATGCGCCGCCGTGAAGACAGAGAAACCTTACCGCTAAGCCTGCGGACTCGTGGAAAAACCGTCCAGATTCAGCTGGACCATGAGTGGATGGCCAGCCATCCCCTGACCCAGGCCTCTTTGCTGGCCGAAGTACAGGCCTGGCAAAGTGATATCAATGATCTGAGCCTGGAGCTGGTCTGAACAGGACGCGCTAAGAGTGTAGAGGCTGGGTGGGCTGTCGAACAACAATACACCCGGCCTGTAGCTGCTCTGGCCCAGGCTGACAGACGCTCGGACGGGCGTGTGACTCACACTGACTGGCCAAGCAATAAATGGGCTGAGCGATACCCAGCAAAGCCACAAGCCAAGCCAAACCAAGCAGATCATCAAAACCTAAAAAACCCCCGAAAGTTGGATTGCTATCCAACTTTCGGGGGTTCTTTTTATTCACAGGCCCTATTCAGGCCCGACTTGATCCGGCCTGAGCAGTACGCAATCAGACCAGGCCAAAGTGGCGTTTATAGCGTTCGTCCATGGCCTCCAGATCCAGCAAGACAGGAAAGTCTGCCGTATTGAAATCCGGATCCCAGGCTGGCGCTCCACAAATCGTGGCACCCAGCTTCAGGTAGCCTTTGATCAACGGCGGGATACGCGCTGGCAAATCGCTGTTCAGTCGTTCAACCGGATAGCGATTCAAAGGCTGCACATGCGGGATATGCTTGTTGTCCTGCATGGACTTTTGGGCCACACGCCAGACCTCGGCGGCTGTGACCCCATCATCGCGCAGGCTGACGCTGGCGCAACCCAGAAGGTAGCGATAACCACCGACACGCGTCAGAGCAGCAATACCGCCCCACAGCATCATGATGGCTGAACCAGTACGATAGTCGGGATGGATGCAGGAACGCCCCACTTCGACCATGCTGGGACGCAGCACATCCAGGGCACTGATATCAAACTCAGATTCCGAATAATAACCACCCGCTTTACTTGCGTTTTCAGGGGTCAGCAAGCGATAGGTCCCTACAACCCGGTTCTCCCCGGGCTCGGTAACCATGAAATGCTCGCACCAGGGGTCAAAGCGGTCTATATCCAGACCATTATGCTGGTCTGGAAAGACGGCGTTCATTTCCTGGGTGAAAACCTGAAAACGCAAGCGCTGAAGGCATTCGAGTTCTGCCTGGGTACGAGCCAGACGCAAGGCTAAGCCTCCAACAGTATGCCCTGCCCAAGTATTTCCCCAATCCACTTCAGTACGTTCGCGCTCAAGATTTAGCATCGTGATGACTCCAAACACTTTTATGCATCATGCACAAACAATGTTTCAGGTATTTGATAGCCACATTACTATTTCATTAAATCCACTGCAAGCAAGGTATCAATACCGGCTTGAGCCAGATCGGCTTGCTCGGCCTCTACCATCAAGCGCAGCTTGGGTTCAGTCCCCGATGCGCGAATAAGCACCCGGCCACGGTCACCCAACATTTTCTCCACGTCACGGGTTGCCTGTTGCAAACCTGCATGGTTTTTCCAGTCCTGGCCCGGCTGCAACGGCACGTTGACCATAATTTGTGGGTACATCTTCAAGCCTTCCGTCAGTTCTGGCAGGCTTTTACCGCTATGGCACAGGGCGGTCAGCACTTGCAGGGCGGCAATAATGCCGTCGCCTGTCGTGTGCCAATCCAGGCACAGCAGGTGACCCGAGCTTTCACCACCAAAGACCCAGCCTTTTTGCTGCATCAATTCCAGCACGTAGCGATCACCCACTTTGGCACGCGCAAATTCCACGCCCAATTCCTGCATTTTCTTCTCAAAGCCCAGGTTGGTCATCAAGGTGCCAACCACGCCTTTGACAGGCTGAGACTGCAGATGATCCGCAACAATTAGATACAATAGTTCGTCGCCATTGTAGATGCGTCCCTGGGCATCAACCATTTGCAGGCGGTCCGCATCCCCATCCAGAGCGATACCCAAATCGGCACTGTGCTTGCGCACTTCCTCAGCCAACTTCTCCGGATAGGTCGCACCGACTTCCTGATTGATGTTGAAACCATCAGGCTGAACACCCACGGCAATGACCTCTGCACCCAGCTCACGGAACACATGTGGGGCAATATTGTAGGCAGCGCCATGAGCCGCATCCACCACGATCTTGAGCCCATTCAGGTTCAGGTCGTTCGGGAAGGCACTCTTGCAAAACTCAATGTAACGACCAGCCGAGTCGGCCAGGCGACGGGCACGGCCCAGGGACTCAGACTTCACCCAATGCATGGGCTGGTCAATGGCCTGCTCAATTTTCAGCTCAATCTCGTCAGGCAGCTTGGTGCCCTGTGCGGAGAAAAACTTGATACCGTTGTCGTAATACGGGTTGTGCGAGGCAGAGATCACGATACCGGCCGTCAGGCGCAAGGTACGCGTCAGATATGCCACAGCAGGCGTAGGCACAGGGCCAGCCAGCAACACGTCAATCCCCGCAGCCGACAAGCCGGCTTCCAGCGCCGATTCCAGCATATAGCCGGAAATACGGGTGTCCTTGCCAATCACTACGGTAGGACGGCCCGTTCCTTCATATTGGGCAGCCAGAACTTGACCGGCAGCGTACCCTAAGCGCAGGGCGAATTCGGGGTTAATGGTCGGGCCACCTACTTCACCACGGACACCATCGGTGCCGAAATATTTACGATCGCTCATTCAGAGACTCCACATTCAACCGCGTTCCACACATCCAGCGCTTCGCGCGTGGCGGCGACATCATGGACGCGCACAATTTTTGCTCCCCGTGCCACACAGGCAAGGGCTGCCGATAGACTGCCAATCAAACGCTCACTGGCGGGTTTTCCCGTGACATGGCCAATCATGGATTTACGCGACAAACCAATAAGCCAGGGGTAACCGGGCACTGCCGCCTGCTGCAAATCCCGTAGTAACTGATAGTTATGTGCCGCTGTTTTACCGAAGCCAAAACCGGGATCCAGCATGATACGCTCGGATTGAATGCCTGCGCTGACTATGGCCTCACATCGTTGTTGCAAAAAATGACGTACATCAACGACCACGTTGTCATAGTGAACCTGTTCTTGCATGGTTTTGGGCTCGCCTTGCATATGCATGATACACAGGCCGCAATCGGAGTCCTTGACCGCTTCTATGGCGCCGGGCATGCGCAAAGCATAAATGTCATTGATCATGTCCGCGCCGGCCGCCAGGCTGGCACGCATGACGTCGGGCTTGAATGTATCCACCGACAAGGCCACACCACTGTCGCGCAAGCCTTCAATCAGAGGAATAACGCGCTCGAGCTCTTGTTCCAGGGAAACGGGTTCGGCACCAGGGCGAGTCGATTCGCCACCAATGTCCAGAATGTCTGCGCCCTCGGCGATTAACTGACGGGCGTGGTCCAGCGCCCGAGGCAAGTCATTATGAGCATTGCCGTCATAAAAGGAGTCTGGGGTGACATTCACAATCCCCATAACCAAAGGGCGCTCCAGCCCAAACTGGAAGCGCCCACAAGACCACTCAGGGTAATTCATGAAATAGGCTTGGCCTACGTAAGTTAAGCAACTGGCGTTGTCGCCGCGGCACCCTCGTCATCGGCTGGTTTAGGACCAGCGGCTGGCGGCGTAGAACCGTCGGAGGAATTGCTGTCATTGCTGTTGGGCACATGAGGAGCCCGTGGTGGCAAACCTTTCATGATGTCGTCGATCTGGTCGGCATCAATGGTTTCCCACTCCAGCAAGGCCTTGGCCATAGCATGCATCTTGTCGCTATTGTCCTCGATCAGCTTGCGGGCAACGGCGTACTGCTCGTCGATAATCTTGCGAATCTCGGAGTCCACTTTCTGCATGGTGGCTTCGGACACGTGCGTTGTCTTGGTAACGCTGCGGCCCAGAAAGACCTCGCCTTCATTCTCGGCGTAGACAACTGGACCCAGGGAGTCTGTCATGCCGTAGCGAGTCACGATGTCACGAGCAATTTGCGTTGCACGTTCAAAGTCGTTCGATGCGCCTGTGGTCATCTGATTCATGAACACTTCTTCAGCGATACGGCCACCGAACAGAACCGCAATCATGTTCAGCAAGCGCTCTTTGTCCATGCTGTAGCGATCGCCTTCGGGCAATTGCATGGTGACACCCAAAGCACGACCACGAGGGATGATAGTGACTTTGTGAACCGGATCCGTCTTGGGCAGCATGCAAGCTACCAAGGCGTGACCGGCTTCGTGGTAAGCAGTGTTGCGACGCTCTTCCTCGGGCATGATCATGGTGCGGCGTTCTGCACCCATGATGATCTTGTCCTTGGCACGCTCAAAGTCTTGCATATCCACAGTGCGACCATTACGACGCGCTGCGAACAAGGCAGCTTCGTTAACCAGGTTGGCCAGATCAGCGCCAGAGAAACCCGGTGTACCACGAGCCAGCACCACGGCGTCCACGTTGGAGGCCAAAGGCACTTTGCGCATGTGTACTTTCAAAATCTGCTCGCGACCACGAATGTCAGGCAAGCCAACAACGACTTGACGGTCGAAACGGCCAGGACGCAGCAAAGCGGGATCCAGTACGTCAGGACGGTTGGTAGCAGCAATAACCAATACCCCTTGGCCGGTTTCAAAACCGTCCATTTCGACCAGCAACTGGTTCAGGGTCTGTTCGCGTTCGTCGTTACCACCGCCCAGACCTGCGCCACGCTGACGGCCCACAGCATCGATTTCGTCGATAAAGATGATGCAAGGCGATTGCTTCTTGGCTGTCTCGAACATGTCACGCACACGCGATGCGCCCACACCTACAAACATTTCCACGAAGTCAGAACCGGAAATACTGAAGAAAGGCACTTTGGCCTCGCCTGCAATGGCACGTGCCAGCAAGGTTTTACCAGTACCAGGCGAACCGACCATCAAGATGCCACGCGGGATACGACCACCCAGACGCTGGAAGCGGGTGGGATCACGCAGAAAATCCACCAGCTCCTGCACATCTTCCTTGGCTTCATCGCAGCCAGCCACATCCGCAAAAGTAACAGGATTGGTATTTTCGTCCAGCAAGCGCGCACGCGATTTGCCAAAACTGAATGCCCCACCCTTACCACCACCTTGCATCTGACGCATGAAGAACACCCAAACGCCAATCAAAAGCAGCATGGGGAACCAGGAGATGAACAGACTGGTCAGAAAAGAGGGCTCTTCGCGGGCTTTGCCCGATACCTGCACACCGGATTTCACCAGCTCAGGCACCATCCACAGGTCACCGGGGGACGTCAGCGTGTAGCTGCGGCCAGAGTCCGGCGTGACATGCAGGGTATCGCCCTGAATATCTACCTTGCTGATGCGACCAGAACGGGCATCATTCATGAATTGCGTATAAGTGACGCCATCAGTGGCTGGTGGCCGGCCGTCAAACTGCTTGAAAACAGTAAACAGCACCAGCGCAATAACCATCCAGATCACGACTTTGGAAAACGAATTGTTCAAAGCCAATCTCCTGCGATTGCGATAACTTGCCAAATACGCTTACACGTACCTGAACAAGCGCCATACATAGTTCATTCTACCCGATTCGAAGGCCAGCAAGTCATAAATTACCTGCCCTTCAAGCCTCGGGCAACGAGAAAGGTTTCGGCGGATTTATCGCGCGAAGCCTTGGGTTTACGCTCGACGACTCTGACAAAATTCTGCTTGAAAGATTCCACGATCTGGGAAAACCCGCTGCCATGGAAGGCTTTGACGATCAGCACACCTTCATCGGTCAGATGCTGCAGGGCAAATTCCTGTGCCAGCTCGCATAAATGCTGGATGCGGGCGGAATCGGCCGATGCCACACCCGACAAGTTGGGGGCCATATCTGAAATCACAAGGTCTACGGCTGCACCCTTCAAGGAATCTTGCAATTGCTCCAGTACCGAGTCCTCGCGAAAATCGCCTTGCATGAACTCTACCCCGGCAATTGGTTCCATTTCCAATATATCCAGTGCGATAATGCGACCATTAAGCACGCCACCGGGGCCGACCATGCGCTCACGTATCAGTTGCGACCAACTGCCCGGTGTAGACCCCAAGTCCACCACCACCTTGCCCTGAACCTGAATCTTCTCCAGATCCAATATTTCACTGAGTTTGAAGGCCGCGCGCGCGCGATACCCCTTTTGTTGCGCCAATTTGACGTAAGGGTCATTTATATGCTGCTGAACCCACTCTTTAGAGAATTTTTTCTTGGCCATTCCCGTACAATCTCTTTATGCCAAAACTCAACCTTACACCTCATGAGCGCAGCGAACTTCGTGCTGCTGCTCACGCTCTGCGCCCAGTTGTCCTGATTGGAGACAATGGCCTGACCGACGCCGTGATCAAAGAGATCACCGTCCACCTGCAGGCCCACCAGCTCATCAAGATCCGTGTGGCCGGTGATGACCGTCAGGCTCGTCTGACCATGTTAGAACAAATCTGCGATGCGCTCGATGCTGCCCCTATTCATCATCTGGGCAAAATCCTGACCATCTACAGACCCAATATTGAACGCCCCCCTGTTTTGGGAGCGCCTGTAGAAAAACCAACCCGTGCGGTGCGTAAACCCTCGGAGCCCTACACGCCCAAGAAACTGGCCGCTTCCGGTGTCCAGCGGACTCGCGGCACAGAGCGTGCCCGCCGTGCAGAAATGAAAGCTGAACGCAGCAGCACCCAGGAGAAAAAAGCCTCGGCCGCACCGCGCAGCGTTCAAAAGTTCTCGACGGGCAAACCGGCTGCTACGCCTCGTAGCAATACCAACCGTCCTGGCAGTGCCATGTCCTTGCGGGCTGGCGCACGTCGCGGACTGGGTGGTTCGGGCAAACGCTAAACTGCCGTAAATTATAAGGCCCCCGCACGATGTACAGGGGCCTTTCTTTTGCGCGCTTGACGGAGCAGCAGAACAAGCCTGCTGCTCAAGGCAAGATCACACGTAGTTGACCGTCAGAATTTCGTATTCACGAATACCGGCTGGCGCCTTGACCTCGACCACATCCCCTTCTGTCTTGCCAATCAAGGCACGAGCCACAGGACTGGAAATGGAGATCTTGTTGGCGCGAATGTCGGCCTCCACATCGCCGACGATCTGGTAAGTCACGGTATTGCCGGACTCCAGGTCCTCGATCTCGACGGTTGCACCAAACACGATGCGGCCATCAGCTTCCAGCGTGGCCGGTTCGATAATCTGGGCATTGGACAAAGTGCCTTCCAGCTCGGCAATGCGGCCTTCGATAAAGCCCTGACGCTCACGCGCAGCATCGTACTCGGCGTTTTCGGACAAATCGCCTTGTGCTCGCGCCTCGGCGATAGCGTTAATTACATCTGGGCGTTCCACCGTCTTGAGGCGGTGTAATTCAACTTGCAAACGTTGTGCGCCCTGCGCAGTCAATGGGATCGCAGACATAGTATTCCTGCTTAACAAGTAAAAGACGCTCCGTAGCGGGAGCGCCTGGAAGATAGGGGGATAACGATGATGGGACAAACAATCAAACAGGTTGAATCGGCCGACTTGAAAGTCCTGCTGACCCTACAGCGCACATTCAAACACACTGCTCAAGCCAAACCTGCCGGCTGCCCCAATATGGCTTTTCCGACACAGTGAAATTCTGTGGCAGAAAAAAACCCCGCGAAGAACCGGGGTGTGAGAGCTATTGTCGGCAAACTGCCTGAAAATAGCAAGCCCCTGGAACTCCTGTGCATAAAAACAGAAGTCGGCAGGGGCGGCTGTTTACAACAAGCTGCCGCACAGCAACTGGCGAAGGAACAATCCCCTTGTCCAGCCCGAGCCAGCATGGATCAGCATTGGAACGACTACACCATGTTCTGGCGACGGCCTCGCAGCAAAGCGTGCAGCAAAATAGCACCAAAGGTGGCACAACCGATACCATCCAGACGGATAACACCGAACTGCAAGGAGAAGTTACCAGCCCCCAGAATCAAGGTGACGGCCGCGACCAGCAAATTACGGTTGTCGCTGAAATCCACCTGATTCACCACCCAGATACGCGCACCAGCAATGGTAATCAAACCAAATACGACGATGGACATGCCACCGAGCACAGGGCCGGGGATGGACTGGATGACGGCGCCGAACTTGGGTGAGAAGCCCAGGAAAATGGCGATCACCGCCGCAAAGGCAAACACCAGCGTGGAGTAGATGCGGGTAGCGGCCATCACGCCGATATTTTCAGCATAGGTTGTCACACCGGTACCACCTACCGAGCCAGACAGCATGGTGGCCACGCCATCACCCACAAAGGCACGACCCAGATAGCCATCCAGATCCTGGCCGGTCATGGCACTAACCGCCTTGATGTGCCCCAGGTTCTCGGCCACCAGAATAATGGCGACCGGCACAATCACCGTCATGGCGTGGGCCTGGAATACAGGGGCGGAAAAACTGGGCAGCCCCAACCAGGCGGCTTGAGCAACAGGAGCAAAGTTGATCGCCGTGCCGTAGCCCATCACATTGGTAAATACCCAATACAGCACGCAGGCCAAAGCCAGACCCACCAGAATCAACAGGCGCTGGGCAAGCCCACGGGTATAGACCGCAATACCACCCACACACAACACGGTCATCAAGGCCATCATGGAATCAAAAGTGCCGCTCCCCATGGCGCCCTTGGCAGCGATGGGTGCCAGATTCAGGCCAATCACCGCCACGATCGATCCGGTGACAACAGGAGGCATCCAGTGGTTGATCAAACGCGCTGCGCCACCCTGAGTGCGGGCATTGAATACCCAGACCAGAACACCGATCAAGGTGTAGACCAGACCGCAGATAATAATGGCCCCCAAGGCCACGCCAATATTGGGATTGGGGCCACTGCCGGCATAGCCGGTAACGGCAATCACACCACCGATAAATGCAAAGCTGGAACCCAGGTAGCTGGGAACCCGGCCACCGACAAACACAAAGAAAATCAGCGTACCAATACCGGACATCAAGATGGCCAGATTGGGATCAAAGCCCATCAACAAGGGGGCCAGAATGGTGGAGCCAAACATGGCCACCACGTGCTGAGCACCCATGGCAATGTTTTGCGGCGTGGCCAAACACTCGTCGGGCTGCACGACCGCACCGGGTTCGCTGCCGGACACACGGCGCCAACGCGGAAAGTAAGACTGAGACATAGAGGGTTCCAGAGAAGGAAGAAAGAAATACAGCGCAATTCGTTATACGTTGGCCCAGCACACCTGCAATAGACTGGCCGATTCGTTGAGGCATGATTTTAAACGTGAAAGCCCCAACAAGGCACCTGAAAATAAGGCGGTAAGCGGTAAACCCCAACATAGAGCTGGCAGGTGAACATGCCCAAACGCCTTTGAGCCTCGATGTTCGTGTTATATGCGATATATACCCAGTCTATCTGCCTGCGCTTGACTGGCCCATTACAATAGACAATCAGCCTGCCTTTGGCAGTCCGATTCCCTAGCAGAGTGATTACGCCAGCATGAGTACGTCTATTTGTCTGATCCGCCACGGTGAAACCGCCTGGAATGCCGTACGCCGTTTACAAGGCTGGCAGGATATAGAACTGAACGAGACCGGCCGCGAACAGGCCCGTGCCCTGCAAAACTACTTGAGCTCCCCGGCGTTTCACCTGCCTGTGGACGCCGTCATCAGCAGTGATCTACAACGCGCCTCGGAGACGGCGGCGATTGCCTGTCAGCACTGGGAGATTGAAATTCAGCAAATCCGGGGGCTGCGCGAGCGCGGCTTTGGCACACTGGAAGGCCAGGCCTGGGATGCAGTAGGCCGCCATGGCCCGGATCAGCCCGATGATAGCGTCGATATCGACTACGCCGTGGAAGGGGGCGAATCGCTACGCCAGTTTCAGACTCGGGTACTGAGGTGTTTTGAAGGACTGGCCCAGGCGCATGCTGGCAAGAGCCTGCTGGTGTTTGCACATGGTGGCGTTATTGATATGGTCTGGCGCAAGCTGAACCAGCAGGCACTCGGTGCCAAGCGTACTCACGCAATTCTGAATACCAGCCTGAATTTCTTCAACATTGATGCAGACTTAAACTGGAGCTGTACCTTGTGGGGCCAGTTGCCGCATCTGGACACGGCACTGGACGAGCAAACCTAAGCCATGCATCGCCATGATCAGGCTGGTATCTGCAGATCGGATCAGCTGCAGCGTTCGATAAACCAGCCTGAGACTTGTGCGGAGTCCTGTCCGCCTGACTCACCTCATCAGTTCCTGACAGTGTCTCCAGCGCCACGCCCGCAAGCTTTATCCTTACGATAGCGACGGCCCTATACCAAGAAGAGCCACAGGCACTCTTGCGGTTGCGGTTGCGGTTGCGGTTGCGGTTGCGGTTGCGGTTGCGGTTGCGGTTGCGGTTGCGGTTGCGGTTGCGGCCAGAAGCATAGCCACGCTGAAGCCAACAAGGACTTCAAAAATCAGCTACAGGGGCAATGATCAACTTTTTTTATTAAGTCGCGGCTTGCGCGGTGCCTGACGAGCCAGACGGTCATACAGCCAATTAGGCAAAAGACGCATCAGGCGCGAGACAACTCCCATCTGCCACGGAATGACTCGATAGGATACGCCCTGCTCGATGGTCTTGCGGGCTTTGCGGGCAAAGTCCTCAGCAGGCATCAAAAACGGCATGGAGTAAGGATTATGCGCCGTCATGGCCGTGCGGATATAGCCGGGAGTAATGGTGACAACAGAAACACCGTACAGCGACAGCTCTAGCCGCAGGCTCTCGCAATAGGCAATCACCGCCGCCTTGGAACTGCTATAAGCCCCCGCGCCGGGCAAGCCCCGTATACCTGCCACACTGGCAACCCCCACCAACGAGCCCTTGCCCGCCGCTTTCATGGTGCCGATAAAGGGTTCAAAGGTCGCCACCATGGCCAGCAGATTCGTATCCACAATGGCTTTGAAAACCGCGAAATCCTCGGCTTCCTCCGTCAAGGTGCCCGCGCTGATCCCCGCACTGGCAATAACCACATCAATCTTTTGCCCAGTGAACTGTAAAAAGTCCTGAGCGGCCAGATGCAAAGCGTCCCTGTCACGCACATCCGCCACATAAATACGGTGCTCTCCGGGCAAGCTGTCGGCCAGCGCCTGGAGTTCTTCCTGACGTCTCCCCAGCAAACCCAGGCAGGCACCTTGAGCCGCGTACTCCTGGGCCAGCGCTTTACCTAAACCGCTGCTGGCACCCGTGATAAAGACCGTTTTCATCTCTGGCTGCGCCCGATTATTACAGGAAGATCAAAGCAGCAATACCCAGCACCAGCAGCCATTTAAGAATGTAGTACAGGGTTTCGTTCTTTTTCTTGATGGCCTTGCCGAAACGACGTACCGCGTAGACTGTACCAAAAATACGGTTGATACCGCCGGTACGGTCGCCTTCCTGGTTCGGAGCGGCAGCAGCACGCAATAAGAAGCCACCCACGGCGTGGTTTATGGCTTGTGCCCAGCGATAACGCATGGGACGTTCTACGTCCGCAAACAAAATAATACGGTTCTGATCCGTTTTGTTTTCCGCGTAGTGAATAAAGGTTTCATCAAACACCACGGCTTCACCGTCACGCCAGTGATATCTCTGGCCGTCCACTTCGATATAGCAATCCGGGCTATTGGGCGTCATCAAGCCCATATGAAAGCGCAGCGAACCCGCGTAAGGGTCGCGGTGGCGCGGCAAACGGGCTCCCGGCGGCAAAGAGGTGAACATCGCTGCCTTGATCGACGGAATATCCTTGAGCAGGCGAGTCGTCACCGGGCACAGCTCACGCGCCGAAGGGTGGTCGGCGTCATACCACTTCAGGTAAAAACGCGTCCAGCCGGTTTTGAAAAAAGAGTTAAAGCCCGCATCGTTGTACTTGTCAGAGGCCTTGATATGGCCTTCACCAAATAGCTGCTCGGCCTCGGCGCGGATTTCGTCGCAGTGCTCGAGCAACTTGTTTAGCTCGGGAAAGTGTTTCAAATCCAGATACGGCTCATTGGGCACTGCCGAAAAACCATACATGAAGACGTTCAAAGGGGCCGTGAACGTGGAATGGTCCAGCAACTGGCGGGAAAAGCGGTGCCTGACTCGACCCCTGAAGTGCACAATAACCGTGCACACAATGAACAAGGCAAGAATGAACCATTTCACGACATGATCTCCAAAGAAGAAAACTTCTGCGCTGTGCTGGCCTTGGCCTGCGTGCTGCCCCATGGCCTTGTCTGATACACGAATAAAAAAAGGCGCACCTTAACGGTGCGCCTTTCTGACATGGAGCGACTTAGTGTTTCGCCAGCAGAGCGTGCAGCTCTTGAAGCGCGTAAACCTTCAAGCCATCACCATGACGCAAATACTGCAGGCCTTGTACAGCCGCTACCGCACCAGCAATAGTGGTGTAGTAGGCCAGATTGGCAGCCAGCGCATGTGTACGGATTGTACGCGAATCAACGATCGCGTTGCGACGCTCTTCAACCGTATTGATGACCAGGGAAACCTCGCCGTTCTTGATCATGTCCACAATGTGCGGACGACCTTCGGTAACCTTGTTCACCACTTGAACAGCCAAACCGGCCTGTTCGATGGCGCTTGCAGTACCACGGGTGGCGACAACCTTGAAGCCCAGCGAGATCAGGCCGCGAGCCACTTCCACCGCTTGCGGTTTATCCTGGGCGCGCACACTGATGAAGGCCAAGCCCCCTTCGGGCAGGGTCACGCTGGCAGCCATCTGCGACTTCACAAAGGCTTCAGCAAACGAGGTGCCCACACCCATGACTTCGCCGGTGGACTTCATTTCTGGTCCCAGAATCGTATCCACACCCGGGAACTTCACGAAGGGGAATACGGCCTCTTTCACGCTGTAGTAAGACGGCGTGACTTCTTCGGTAATACCCTGCTCGGCCAAAGTCTGACCTGCCATGGCACGAGCGGCAATCTTGGCCAGTTGCAAACCGGTTGCCTTGGACACGAACGGCACGGTACGCGAAGCACGTGGGTTCACCTCCAGCACGTAGACATCGCCGTCCTGAATGGCGAACTGCACGTTCATCAAGCCCTTCACATTCAAAGCCTTGGCCATGAGTGCGGTCTGACGCTTGATTTCAACCACGGTTTCGTCGCTGAGCGAGTAAGGAGGCAAGCTGCAAGCAGAGTCACCGGAGTGAACACCTGCCTGCTCGATGTGCTGCATCACACCGCCCACAAAGACGCGTTCGCCATCGGCCAGGCAGTCCACGTCCACTTCCGTGGCGTTGTTCAGGAAATGATCCAGCAGCACAGGCGAGTCATTGCTGACCTTGACCGCTTCGCGCATGTAGCGCTCCAGGTCTTGCTGTTCGTGCACGATTTCCATGGCACGGCCACCGAGCACGTAGCTTGGGCGTACCACCAGGGGGTAGCCAATTTCGGCAGCCAGAGCGATCGCTTCACCTTCGGTGCGAGCGGTACGGTTTGGCGGCTGACGCAAGCCCAGCTTGTTCAGCAGTTTCTGGAAACGCTCGCGGTCTTCAGCCACGTCAATGGACTCAGGGCTGGTACCGATGATCGGTACACCATTGGCTTCCAGAGCACGTGCCAGTTTCAAAGGCGTCTGGCCACCGTACTGAACGATGGTGCCCACTGGTTTTTCGATGTGGACGATTTCCAGGACGTCTTCCAGCGTCAGAGGCTCGAAGTACAGACGGTCGGAGGTGTCGTAGTCGGTCGACACGGTTTCAGGATTGCAGTTGACCATGATGGTTTCGTAACCATCTTCGCGCAATGCCAGCGCAGCGTGCACGCAGCAGTAGTCAAACTCGATACCCTGACCAATACGGTTAGGGCCACCACCCAGAACAATGATCTTCTTCTTGTCCGTAGGATTGGATTCGCACTCTTCCTCGTAGGTCGAGTACATATAAGCCGTATCGGTGGAGAATTCAGCCGCGCACGTATCCACGCGCTTGTAGACAGGGCGAACATTCAACTGGTGACGCAGCTTGCGCACTTCCGATTCCACGGTATCCAGCAAGAAAGCCAGACGGCGGTCGGAAAATCCACGGCGCTTCAGACCGAACAAGGTGTCACGGTCCAGATCGGCCAGCGTCTTTTGTTCCAGGGCCAGTTCGATGTCCACGATCTCTTTGATCTGGGCCAGGAACCAGGGGTCAATCTTGGTCAGGTTGTGAACTTCGTCCAGGCTCAGACCTTGAGCGAAAGCGTCACCCACGTACCAGATACGCTCTGGGCCAGGCTCGCCCAACTCGACCTGCAGTTTTTCGCGGTCGGTGGTTTTCTGGTTCAGACCATCCACACCCACTTCCAGACCACGCAGGGCTTTCTGGAAGGATTCCTGGAAAGTGCGGCCAATCGCCATCACTTCACCCACAGACTTCATTTGGGTGGTCAGACGCGAGTCGGCCTGAGGGAATTTTTCGAAGGCGAAACGTGGCACTTTGGTAACCACGTAGTCGATGGTGGGCTCGAACGAAGCGGGGGTCGCACCGCCGGTGATTTCATTGCGCAGCTCGTCCAGGGTGTAACCCACGGCCAGACGCGCAGCGATCTTGGCGATAGGGAAACCGGTGGCTTTGGAAGCCAGTGCCGAGGAACGGGACACACGCGGGTTCATTTCGATAACGATCATGCGGCCGTTATCGGGGTTCACTGCGAACTGCACGTTCGACCCACCCGTATCCACACCGATTTCGCGCAGTACGGCGATCGATGCATTACGCATGATCTGGTATTCGCGGTCGGTCAGGGTTTGGGCAGGAGCCACGGTGATGGAGTCACCGGTGTGCACACCCATGGGGTCCAGATTCTCAATGGAGCACACAATGATGCAGTTGTCGGCGCGGTCACGCACCACTTCCATTTCAAACTCTTTCCAGCCCAGCAGGGATTCTTCAATCAGCAGCTCGTTGGTGGGCGATGCTTCCAGACCACGGCGGCAGATCGTTTCAAACTCTTCCGGGTTGTAGGCAATACCACCACCCGTACCGCCCAGCGTAAAGCTGGGACGAATAACGACGGGGAAACCGGCTGTGCCGATTTCTTCAGCAATACGCTTTTGAACCGCCCAGGCCTCGTCCATGGAGTGAGCCACGCCGGACTTGGCGGACTCCAGACCAATGGAGGTCATGGCGTCTTTGAACTTCAGGCGGTCTTCAGCTTTTTCGATAGCGGCAGCATTAGCACCGATCAGCTCAACACCATATTTTTCCAGCACGCCATGCTTGGCCAGATCCAAAGCGCAGTTCAGCGCCGTTTGGCCGCCCATGGTAGGCAAGAGCGCATCAGGACGCTCTTTTTCAATGATCTTCTCGACAGCTTGCCAGGTGATGGGCTCGATGTAGGTGACATCAGCCGTATCTGGGTCCGTCATGATGGTGGCCGGGTTGCTGTTGACCAGCACAGTCCGGTAACCCTCGGCCTTCAGGGCTTTACATGCCTGGGCTCCCGAGTAGTCGAATTCGCAAGCCTGACCAATGATGATCGGGCCGGCGCCAATGATAAGAATGCTTTTTAAGTCTGAACGCTTTGGCATAGTGCGGTTTATTTATTGGCCTGGTGAGCAGCCATCAGGCTGATGAATTTGTCGAACAGCGAGGCAATATCGCGCGGGCCGGGAGTCGCTTCAGGGTGACCCTGGAAGCAAAACGCGGGGCGATCTGTCAACTCGAAGCCTTGCAGGCTCTGGTCGAACAAAGAAATGTGCGTGACCTTGGCATTGGCTGGCAAGGTGGCGGCATCGACCGCAAAGCCGTGATTCTGGCTGGTGATGAACACGCGGCCACTAGCCAGTTCCTGCACAGGATGGTTGGCACCGTGGTGACCGTTTTTCATCTTCAAGGTCTGTGCACCAACGGCCAGGCCCATGATCTGATGACCCAGGCAAATACCAAACACAGGCAGCTTGCGTTCCAGCAAGCCCTTGCAGGCTTCGATGGCGTAATCGCAAGGCTCTGGATCGCCAGGGCCGTTGGACAGGAACACACCATCGGGCTCGTAAGCCAGTACATCGACCAGTGGCGTTTGCGCCGGCACGACGGTCACTTTGCAGCCACGGTCTGCCATCAAACGCAAGATGTTGGCTTTTACGCCAAAGTCGTAGGCCACCACGTGGAAGCGGTCTGTTGCAGGCTTCCCAAAGCCTTGGCCCAGTTCCCACGAACCTTCGGTCCAATTGTAGGTTTGGTCGGTAGTAACCACTTTGGCCAGATCCTGACCTTTCAGGCCAGGGAAAGAGCGGGCCAGTTCCAGTGCTCGTTCGGCATCATCACCCACCAGAATGCAAGCACCCATGGAGCCTTTCTCACGCAAAATGCGAGTCAGCTTGCGGGTGTCGATACCGGAGATAGCCACAACGCCCTGATCTTTCAGGTAGTCGGGCAAGGACTGGGTGGAGCGGAAGTTGGACAGGCGGGCGGGACAATCGCGAATGACAAGCCCGGCAGCGTGGGCCTTGTTGGATTCGGAGTCCTCTGGATTGACACCGGTATTACCGATGTGCGGATAGGTAAGCGTAACAATTTGACCGCTGTAGCTTGGGTCTGTCAGGATTTCCTGATAGCCCGTCATGGCTGTATTGAAAACGATCTCAGCAACACAGTGCCCCTCGGCACCGATTGATACCCCTTTGAATAGGGTTCCATCCGCCAGGGCTAGGACGGCACTAGTGATAGTGCGGGACTCCTCAGGAAATAAAGACGGCAGCACGTTAAAAACCCCGGATTCTGAAATTAATATTAAACCTTCTAATTATATGCTCAAACGAGGTTTTTCCGGTAGTTTATCGGTAGTAACACTGAAACCAGGCACGAAAACTTGGAAAATCGACTACAGTAATCGATTGGTTTGATGGCTTTGCGATGGACTAGTAACAGACATGACTACTCAGCTTGACTCTCTGCGCCAGTGCACAACCGTAGTGGCCGACACAGGCGATTTTGAAGCGATGCGCGCGTATCGCCCTACCGATGCAACAACCAATCCTTCCCTGATTTTAAAGGCTGTCCAGCAGGCGGCCTATCGGCCTTTGCTTGACCGTGTCATCACCGACCACCCTCATGCCAGCCTGGCTGAAACCAGCGATCTGCTGCTGGTCGCCTTTGGTCGACAAATTCTGGATATTGTGCCGGGCCGCGTCTCTACCGAAGTCGATGCCCGCCTGTCCTTTGATGCCCTGGCCAGCGTCGAGCGCGCCCGCCATATCATCCAGCATTACGAAAAAGCCGGTATCGCCCGCGAACGCGTGCTGATCAAACTAGCCAGCACCTGGGAAGGCATCCAAGCTGCCCGTACATTGCAGGCCGAAGGCATCAACTGCAACCTGACCCTCTTGTTCTGCCTGCCGCAAGCCATTGCCTGCGCCCAGGCCAAAGTCACCCTGATCTCGCCCTTTGTGGGCCGCATCTACGACTGGTTCAAGAAAACTGCCGGCCAGGAATGGGACGAGAGCGCCAACCAGGGCGAGAACGACCCCGGTGTGCGCTCGGTACGCAGCATTTACGAATACTACAAAACCTATGACATCCCCACAGAGATCATGGGTGCCAGCTTTCGCAATGTCGGCCAGATCAAGGCGCTGGCCGGTTGCGATCTACTGACCATCAGCCCCGAACTGCTGGGCCAGTTGGATGCAGCCCAAGGCGAGGTCCCGGCCATGCTGGATGTGGCGCGTGCCAAGGCGGTTGCCCCTGAATGGCGTGCCAGCAACGAAATCACCTTCCGCACCGACCTGAACCAGGACGCGATGGCCACTGAAAAGCTGGCCGAAGGCATCCGTCAGTTCACCGCGGACGGTATCAAACTGGATGCCCTGATTCAACAGGCGCGCCAGCAGGCCTGACAAGCCGCCAGGTCCGATTCAGTAAAACAGGCCGCCTATCTTGCGGCCTGTTTTACTACCTATTAAGCATCTAATCGTTTGCTGGCCTTCTCTTTGCTGGGAATGAACGGACAAAAAAAACCGGCTCCTGTTTCAGGAGCCGGTTTTCTTAATACTTGAGCCAAGCAGCAATCAGAGCTTTTCCGTACCGCCACCTTGTGGCCGCCAAGCCAGCAGGCGGTCTTCAAACACACTGACCAGACCGTCCAGGATCAGCGCAAAGACGGTCAGCACCACAATACCGGCGAACACCGTATTCACATCCAGCGTGCCCTCTGCCTGCAGGATCAGATAACCGACCCCACTGGCTGAGCCCAGGTATTCACCCACCACGGCCCCCACAAAGGCCAGACCGACCGAGGTGTGCAAGCTGGAAAATACCCAGCTAGTGGCCGAAGGAATGTAGACATGGCGCAGCAGTTGACGACGGCTGGCACCCAGCATGCGGGCATTGTCCAGCAGTGTGGTGCTGACTTCACGCACACCTTGGTACACGTTGAAGAACACGATAAAGAACACCAGCGTCACCGCCAGAGCTACTTTGGACCAGATACCCAGACCGAACCACATGCCGAAAATCGGCGCCAGAATGACGCGCGGCATGGAGTTGGCAGCGGTCAGATACGGGTCCAGCAAGGCCGCCGCACGGGGCGAGAGCCCCAGCCACAGACCGCAAGCCAGACCAGCAATCGTACCAATGGCAAAAGCCAGCAGGGTTTCGCTCAAGGTCACGCCCAGGTGCAGGTAAATATCACCGTTGGTGACAAACCAGGCCCAGATCACCTTGACCACTTCCAGTGGCTGCCCAAAGAAGAAGGCCACTTTGGGGTCCAGCGTGAAGAAATGCCAGGCGGCCAGAATGACGATGAGCAGCGAGATTTGCCAGCCGCGCAGGGCCAGCTTGGATTGAGTAATAGATTTAGACATATCAGGCACGCTTTTGCTGGGCATAACCCTTCAGGACCTCATCACGCAAGACGGCCCAGATTGCCG
Source organism: Alcaligenes sp. (assembly GCF_050255915.1). Taxonomy (NCBI): domain Bacteria; kingdom Pseudomonadati; phylum Pseudomonadota; class Betaproteobacteria; order Burkholderiales; family Alcaligenaceae; genus Alcaligenes; species Alcaligenes sp. Next base: position 211,258 of record NZ_JBFWIQ010000001.1, on the reverse strand, counting down.
CATGCAATTCGACAAAACGGGGGTCGTTGCGCACTTCGGCCACGTCACGAGGGCGTGGAAGATCGACATGAAATTCGCCGATGGGATGCGTGCCCGGCCCAGCCGACAAAACCACCACCCGATCGCTCATGGCAATGGCTTCGTCCAGGTCGTGAGTAATGAACAGCACGGCTTTACGCTGTGCCATCCAGATCTCCAGCACTTCATTTTCCATCAATTGACGGGTCTGAATGTCCAGCGCCGAGAACGGCTCGTCCATCAGAATGATGTCGGGATCACGAATCAGGGTCTGGGCCAGCATGACGCGTTTGCGCATGCCACCCGACATTTGATGCGGATAACGATCCTCGAAACCACCCAGCCCAACTCGCTTGAGCCACTCCTGGGCACGGGCGCGAGCCTGATCCTGCGGGACACCGGCAAACTCCAGACCGGCCATCACGTTGGATTCGGCACTGCGCCAGGGCATCAGTGCTTCGCCCTGGAACATGTAGCCAGCACGCTCGTTCACCCCTTGCAGGGGTTTGCCAAACACTCGGACTTCGCCCGACGAAGGGCTCAGCAAGCCCGCCCCTACATTCAGGAGCGTGGACTTGCCGCAGCCCGTTGGGCCTACAACCGACACAAACTCGCCTGGGGCAATACTCAGGCTGGCGTCACGAACCGCTGTGTACGTACCTTTGCCATCCCGGGAGGCAAAAACACAGCTGATGTTATCTAAAGAAAGTGCTGCCTCAGACATTGGGGTACTTCTTGTTGGCATTGTCAGCAAATTCATTGGTGTAGATTTTGCTGATATCAATCTTGGATGCGTCCAGATTCGGCACAAAAGCGGCCAGTGCATTCAAGGCGGTAGCAGGACCATCAGCATCTACCAAGCCGTTGGGCGAGAGTGCTTCTTTGTTGGCATCCAGACATTGCTTGTACAGTTCCACGTCACCGAGCAGATAGGTTGCGGGCACGGTCTTGGCAATGGTTTCGGCATCATTGGCCTGAATCCATTTGTCGGCGCGCACGATGGCGTTGGCCAGAGCCTGGGCCGTGTTCGGGTTCTGGGTGATGAAATCTTCAGAAGCGTACAAGCAGGCCGAAGGCATATTGCCACCAAAAATAGCCTTGGTATCGGCAAGGGTACGAGTGTCAGCAATAACACGCACTTCGTTTTCTTTAAGCAAGGTGCCGATCACCGGATCCAGATTGGCCATGGCATCAATCTGGCCCGTACGCATGGCAGTGACGGCACCGGCGCCCGCGCCTACACCGATAAAGGCCACATCCGACGGTTTCAGACCGTTTTGCTCCAGATAAAAGTTGACCATCATATTGGTCGAGGAACCCGGTGCGGTCACACCAATTTTCTTGCCTTTCAGATCGGCTGGCGACGTATAGTCAGCCATCGTCTTGTTGGACACCGCCAACACAATAGCCGGCGCACGCCCCTGCTGCACAAAAGCGCGGTACATCTGCCCTTTGGACTGCAGGTTGATGGTGTGTTCAAAGGCGCCCGACACCACATCGGCACTACCGCCGACGACGGCTTGCAAAGCTTTGGAGCCACCAGCAAAGTCCGCCACTTTGACCTTGAGACCTTCGTCTTCAAAATAACCATTGATCTCGGCAATGGACAATGGCAGATAGTAGATCAGCGCCTTGCCACCGACGGCAATGGTCAGATTTTTTTTCTCGATTTCTTGCGCACGGCCCAGCGATGGCAATGACAGCGCCAAACCCGATGCTCCAACCAGTTTGAGCGCATGACGACGAGTCAGTTTCATGGCAATCCCCTTCTTGTTGTTGGTCATTAATTATTTAGGTTTGATACTTATACTAAAAAACAAAAGGGGGGTATCCCCCCCTTGTCCACCAAGCGGTCAAACCCGATTACGTGGCGCGACGCTCCATCAAGGCCCAGGCAATGGTGCTGGGGTCTACGTACTCCAGCTCGCTGCCGGCTGGCACACCGCGGGCCAGTCGAGTCACTTTCAAACCTTGGCTAGTGAGCATTTCCGCCAGATGATGGGCGGTGGTTTCGCCCTCTGCGGTGAAATTGGTCGCTAGAATCACTTCCTGCACTTGGCCATCACTGGCTCGCTCTAGCAAGCGGTCAAATTGCAAGGCATCCGGCCCTATGCCTTCCAGTGGCGTCAAACGCCCCATCAGCACATAGTAAAGGCCTCGATAGCCATGCGTAGCCTCGATCATGTTTTGATCGGCAGGTGTTTCCACCACACACAACAACGCCGGATCACGGCGGGGATTGGCACAGGTTTCACAAATAGCTTGGACTGTAAAACCATTGCAGCGCTGACAGTGCTGCAGTGCCGTCGTGGCATGTTCAAGAGCCCGGCTTAATTGGTCGGCACCTACCAAGTCATGTTGCAACAAATGGTAGGCCATGCGGCGAGCGCTACGCTCACCCACACCGGGCAGCCGACGCAGAGCCTGGATCAGAGCCCGAAGCGGTTCGGGCTCTGCGATCTGCGGTTCGTTCATTAGAACGGAAGCTTCATACCGGGAGGCAGTGGCAGGCCAGCGGTGACACCCGCCATTTTTTCCTGCGAAGTGGCCTCGGCTTTGCGCTGTGCATCGTTAAAAGCAGCAGCAATCAAATCTTCCAGCATCTCTTTTTCGTCTTCCAGCAGGCTGGGGTCGATAGAGACACGGCGCACATCGTGGCGGCAGTTCATGATGACCTTGACCAGACCACCACCGGAAACGCCCTCGACCTCGATATCGGCCAAGGCTTCCTGGGCCTTTTTCATGTTTTCCTGCATTTGCTGCGCCTGGCGCATCAAGCCGGCAATCTGACCTTTCATCATGGTTTGGTTTTCCTGATTGATAGAAATTGACAATGGGCCATTCAGGCGGCCCGAACCAAAGGAGTGGCCTTGATTGACCCGGCTTTGACGCTGCCGTCAAAGTCCTGGATCAGGCTCAAGACAAAGGGATCCTGGGCAACCTGCTCTTCGGCCTGTCGCTGACGCTCGGCCAGCTTGGCCTGCTCCACGGCATGCGCGGTAGCATCGCCTGTATCCCCGTATTCGATCACCAACTGAATGGACTGGGCAAAATATTCCGATAGAACAGTGCGCAAGCGCGCTTTGCCCTGACTGCCTTCAGTAGCCTTGATTTTGGCACGCAGGTGGATTTCCTGGCCTTTCACGCCCAGCCATTCGCTCTGGCGGGCCAGTTCGGCGGCCCAGCCGCTTAAGGGCAAGCTGGTTGCCACGTCGGGCCAGGTTTCCGGTTTCATGCCGCCCAGTCGCACGGTGCGCGGGTTGTCCGAACCGCTCTGCGGCACGGGCAGGCCCAGTTCGGTGTCGGGCATGAAGCGATCAGACATGGACACAGACGGTACATCGCCGTCTTCTTCGGCACGAGCCGCGTCCATATCCAAAGGCTGGTAATTCTCGAATTCTTCGTCCATGCCCTCGGACAACCAGGCGGGCTCCTCCGGGCCGTCCTGGGTAGAGGCGGCTGGCGGCGCTTCTTCTGCCACCGGGTCTACTCGGGCGGCAGCCTGGGCTTGAGACGACATCAGGGGCTGAGCACTGCTCTTGCCCTGGGCTTTGGAGGGTTCTGCAGCGGGATCGGCAGAGGAGTCTGCCTGGTCTGCGGAAGTGGACTCAACGGCGGGCGGAGCGGATGGCGTTGATGGCACTTGGGCGGCTTGAACAGCGCTACTGTCAGCAACTGCGGTCGCCGCTTCTTGAGGCGAACTGGTCGCGGAACCGGCTTCAACGCTTGCGTCCGCTGGGGCAGATTCTGAAGTGTCATAGCTGACCCCTGCGCCGGCAGGCTCGGGAGCATCTTCCCAGGCCGGAACAAAATCGTCGTCAACAGGGATGGATTCTGCGACAGGCGCCGCTTGAGCTGCGGCAACATCAACGGCCGGGGCGGCTGCGGTGGCAGAGGCCTGTGCCTGCTCAGATGCGGCCTGTGGATCAATCGCAGGCTGGGGGGTTTGTGTTGCCTGTACTGCTTGTGCCGTTTGCCTTCTCTGTTCTGTTTGCGCCCCCTGCTCAACTTGCTGTGTAGACGCAGCAGAAGCGGCGGCATCAACAGGGGTTGCAGAAGCAGCCGGTACCGACGCAGCCTCTGAAGCAGCGGGAGCTTTCGCAGGAGCGGGAGCAGCCTGAGCGGCACCAGCAGTATCAGACCCCGAAGGCCCTGCTGGCGGTGGCACATACGCCGAGACGGGCTCGGGCAGCAAGGCCAGCATGCGCAAGCACGCCATCACAAAACCGGCGTACTCATCCGGAGCCAAAGACAGCTCCTGACGACTGTGCACCGCGACCGAATAAAACAACTGCACATGATCAGGCGAGAGTGTGGGTGCCAATTGCCGCACCGCCTCTGCCAACGGATCATCATCTGAAATCGTGCCAGGGATACGCTGCTCGATAGCGATACGGGACAACAAGGTTGCCAAATCCGCCAGAGCACCCGAATAAGACAGGCCACGCATGGCCAGATCATCGGCCACACCCATAATGGCCTGCGCATCGTAAGCGACCAGCGCTTGCAGCAATTGCGCCAGGTGGCGTTGATCAATGGTGCCCAGCATGGCTTGCACAGCCTGGGCGCTGAGATCACCCGCGCTATAAGCAATGGCCTGATCGCTAAGCGACAAGGCATCTCGCATGGAGCCATCGGCTGCCTGCGCCAGCAGACGCAAGGCAGGCAACTCGAACTGCATTTCTTCCTGGGTCAGAATGTCCTGCAGGTGGCCCACAATCGCAGGCACGGTCATCTGCTTCAAATTGAATTGCAGACAGCGCGACAAAACGGTGACCGGAATTTTTTGTGGGTCTGTGGTCGCCAGAATGAATTTGACGTGCGCTGGCGGTTCTTCCAGCGTCTTGAGCATGGCGTTGAAGGCGTGCCCGGTCAGCATGTGAACTTCGTCAATCATGTAGACCTTATAGCGGCCCGAGCTGGGGGCGTAGACCGCCTGTTCCAGCAGCTGGGTCATCTCTTCCACACCCCGGTTGGAGGCGGCGTCCAGCTCTACATAATCAATAAAGCGGCCAGCATCAATCTCGGTACACGCGCGGCAAACGCCACAGGGCTTGGAGGTGATGCCGGTTTCGCAGTTCAGCGACTTGGCCAGAATACGCGACAAGGTGGTCTTGCCCACGCCGCGTGTGCCCGTAAACAACCAGGCATGGTGCAGGCGCTGGGTATCCAGGGCGTGCGTCAGAGCGCGCACCACGTGATCCTGACCAACCAGGGTGTCAAAGGAGCGAGGGCGCCACTTGCGGGCCAGAACGAGATAGGTCATGCGAATTCCGGACGGCGTGAACCATCAATACAAATAAGCGAAAGGAAAAGTGTACCGGATTCGGTGCTGAAGGGAAGCAGATAGACCGGGCGCGCATAACCCGATAAGCAAATGAAGTGGCGAGCCTGACTCCGGCACTGATTCTGCACGGCTGTGGCTGCTTCGTTCCCGACCTGACCAGATTCACCGCCGAACCATGCGGAGGGGCCCGCCGACAAGTAGTGTAGCATTAATACGGCAGCCAAAGATCGGCTCTCGGGAAATAAAGCGCCGCCCGCGCCGGTCGCCCATCCAGAGCCTGCACCTGCTCACAATACCGCTGCAATTGCGGTGCGTAGCGCTCCAACATACGCGCTGCAAAATCATCCTGACTTTCATGCTCGGCGGGCCGCCCCGTCTTGTAATCCACCACCAGCCAGTGATCTTCCTGGGAAATCGCCAAGTCGATAATCGATACCCGACCACTGACATCCAGCAAGGACCACTCCCGGTAGGCGCGGCTGACACCCAGCAACCAGCGACCACGCTCGGTCTGCACGGTTGCGGCAATGGCCTCAAACAAGGACTGGGCAGCCTCATCCAGGTAGGCGGCAGGCACCCCGGCCCTCAGCAACTGGCGACGCATGACGACGCGACCTTGCTGCAAACGCTCTACCGGCCACTGGTCCAAACCTTCACGACCCAGCTTTTCCAGCCAGTCGTGGGCAACCGTCCCAATGGCTTTTTCATGAGTCGTATCCAGGGACCACTGCCAGCTTTGATACTGTGGGCTGGCGGTCTGCAATTGCTCGGGTGGCGCAGCAGGCAAGCTCACCACGCGCTGCAACAATGCCGCAGAACCTTGCCCCGACTCCTCTTGCTGCCTGCCCTGCTCGGCTTGCCAAACCGGCGCCTGTGGCTGCTCCAGGACAGGCCAGACACGGCTTAACAAGGAGCGGCCATCCGGCTCGCGCAGACCCTTGTCCTGGGTGATGCTCAGCTCCGCAAACAAGTGCAACTCCTGACGGGCACGCGTCAGGGCCACGTATAAAAGACGGTGGCTTTCCTGCTCGGCTCGGATACGTTCCCGCGCTGCCAGAAACTGCGACACCGGATCGCGTTGCTCGCTGCCCTTATGGCTGATCGGCCCCAGAATCAGGCGCTCGGCGCTGTGTTCCAGACGAATCAAGGGCTCGGAATCGGCTGCCGACTGCTTGTGCAAGCCAAACAAGATAACAGTTTCAAACTCCAGGCCCTTGGACTTGTGAATCGTCATCACCTCCACGGCCTTGCCCGTCCCTTGCGGGGTGGCATACAAAGACTCCACGCGGGCCTGCAATTGCTGCTGATCGGGCGGCCCATAAGGGCACAGCTCTTCGAGCAGACGCAAGACTTGCTCTGCATCCGCCTGATCTGCCAAGCCTGGATAGACTTGCGGCCCGCCCAAGCGCGTCCAGCATTCCTGCACCCAGGCTGCAAAAGGCATCAAGCCGCTGCGATTACCTTTATCCAGCAAGATCTGGCAAGCGAACAGCAGCCGGTCGCGCTCATTCGCATCCCAATCTTCAAAATCCTGATTGTGTGTGAAGAACTCCAGCCTGGCGGCCGGAGCTTCTCCGCCACCATCCGGGGGCGCCTGTGGCGCCATAGTCATCTTGCCTCGCTTGACCTCGCCGTCAACGGCGAGGTTCGCTCTCAGGCTCGTGGTCAGCTCGGCCAGGGTCTGCGTGGGATGCAAAGCGCACAAACGATGCAGACTCTCCAAACGCAGGCCGATCAATGGCGAGCGCAACACGGACAGCCAAGCCAGTCGATCTGCCGGGTGAGCCAAGGCACGGACCAATTGCACCAAATCCGCCACCACAGGGCGCTGCTGCAAGGGCTCCAGCTCTACCGCTCGGCACGGTATGCCCTGCTCGCCCAGCTTGCGCACCAAACCCTGCAAGTGCGAACGTGCTCGCACTAGAATTGCCACCGGATGCTCACTGTCCTGATAACGTTCCAGAGCTTGAGCCGCGCATTGCACCGCCTCTTGCACCGCACGTTCCTGAGCCGCTTGCTGCGACGGCACGGCATCCTCTCCACGTGCCACCCGGAAATGCCAGGACGGATGAAACTGCACCGCCCACTCGGGAATATCAGGTTTGAAGGCAGTCGAGTGTTCATACGTGACCATGCCCAGATCCGGATCAGGTCGAGCCGGAAACAGTTGCGCCCCCACCCTATTCACCCACTCCACCAAACGCGGGTGCGAGCGGAAGTTATTGCTGAGATTGAGCGGCTCCAGCTCCACTTCACCTAAACGTCGCGCTTGCCAGACCTGCAGAAACAAACCCACTTCCGCCTTGCGGAAACGGTAAATGGACTGCATGGGGTCGCCCACCAGAAACAGGCTACGCCCATCACCCGGCTCCCAGCCACTGGTCAGGCGCTCCAGCAATTGCACCTGGGATTGGCTGGTGTCCTGAAATTCGTCCACCAGCAAATGACGTATGGACCTATCCATACGCAACAGCAGTTCGCCCGGCTCATCGGCATCGCCCAAGGCTTGCAGGGCACGTTGAGCAATCTCGGTGAAATCGACCTCGGCTTTCTCGGCAAAGCGCAGTTTCAATTGCGCCGCAGCCAGCCACAAGACCTGAATCAGATTGGACAGAACTTCTTGCTGCTGGGCGGAGTATTGTTCGGGCAGAAGGCGGGCACTGGCCAGGCGAGCAATCCAGGGCTCTGCCCCCAGACAATTGCTCAACCATTCAGTCAGAATTTCTTTTTGCGCTGTTTTTGGCGGAAAGCCGTTACGCACGGTCAGGCTTTTGCGCAGATCGCCTTTATCCGTCAGCAACAAGGCTGCCAGACCACGCCAGCGCGGCAAATCGTCCATAACCGGGGCCAGATTGTCGCCTTGCCAATCGGCCAGGGCCAGTACATCGCCGCTTTCCAGATTCGAGGCCGCAAAGCAGGCCAGGGGAGCCAAAGTCCGCGCCCAACCGGGTGGCAGTGAATCGCTTAGCTGCTGCAGTTGCTGCTCCACCACCTCGCGCAAGCTGTCTTGTAACAGCGCCACATCACCGCCCTGCCCCACGGCTGGCAGCCACTGATCGCGGCTGGCCAACATACCGGCCAACAGGGCTTGCGCCTGCAGCAAGTTGACATCCATATGCTCCAGAAAGCGCGCCACGCTAGGGACGCTTTCCGCCATTTCCAGCGTGGCCCAGGCCGCCGCTTCGTAATGCTCCTGTGCCTTATCAGTAATGGCCGGCACCCCGCCCAGCCCCGTAATCCAGGGCATGGCACGCACCAGGTGCGCACACAAGGAGTCAATGGTACGGATACTCAAGCGTGCCGGATAGGCCAGCAAATCCCACTGCTGTTCCTGATTGCGCTGCATGGCCGCGCGCGCCAGCTCCCAACTGCGTACGCGATAGGACTCGGCAGGCCGTTCCTGATTGGCAGCGGCCAGCTTCTCCAGCACTCGCGCATGCATTTCAGCCGCAGCTTTACGGGTGAAGGTAATGGCCACAATTTCTTCTGGCCGCTGCACGCGAGCCAGCAAAGCCAGAATTCGGTCGGTCAGCAGCTCTGTCTTGCCTGAACCGGCAGGGGCTTGGACCAGAAAGGAGGACTCGGGGTCCAGTGCCCGTGCACGGGCGGGGCTATCGCTAGGGACAGTCAGCATGACACCTCTCCTCCATTGTCTTGGAGGTCTTCCTGGAACAAACGTAAAAAGGGCAAAACATCGCAGTACAGCAAATCGTTGCGGTTCCAGATCTGGTTGGCGGCCTGCCCTTGCAGGAACTCATCCGCCAGACCTTCCACCGCCTGTTTCCACTGCGCGATTTGTGCGGTCCACTGCTGGGCACTTTCCAATTCGGTCAGGCCCTCAATATCCATGCCGGGCGCGGCCAAACCACTTAAGCCCACCTGACGAGCATGCAAGCGCACAAAAGCCAAGCCACTGACGGTTCGACCTTCATCCTGCAAGGCCGCGGCATAAAACGGCAATTGCAGATTCACAGGTCTGGGCCGCAGCCAATCTTTATCGGGTCTGAGTTCGCCTATGCCAGTTTTGTAGTCCATCAGCAACTGTTCACCATCGGCCAGATCATCCAGACGATCCAGACGCAGGCTCAAACGCAGCAAGCCACGGCTCCAGCTCAACTCCTGTTCCGTCGCGCCCAAGGCAAACGGCGGACGCTGGGCTTCCTGATGCGCGTATTGGCTCAAAACAGCCAGACCCCGCTCCATTTCCAGGCTGCGCAGCACCGGGCCGTAATCGGCCAGCTCTTCCTGAGCGGCCTGATCAATACACACTTGCACCACGTCCAACAGCGAGTCCTCGCCAATCAGTTCGTGCAAGCTGTCCTGATCCTTCACACGCAGCCAGAACAGTTCGACGGCGCGGTGCAGAAACACCCCGCGTGTATTCATATCACCTACACGGGCGTAATCAGGCAAGGCCTGACCATGCAAACGAAACTTCACAAAAGCCCACAAAGGATTGCGGGCCTGCGTATCCAGCACGCTGATTCCGCCGCGTATGCGCTCTTCCAGCTTCAAACTGGGGCCTTGCTCGTCCAGCAAGGCTTCCTGTGCGACGGCCTGCTCTGCCTGCACCGCCCAAGGCATTTCAAGCACAGGCCAATGAGCAATCAAGGGGCTGGGTCTGAGCTCTTGCTCCCCCTGATTCAAAGGCGCACTGAGCAAGACCTGGTTGCCACAGCGCAGCAAGGCGCTCAACATCCAGCGCGCCCACTCCAGCTCCCGCTCTGGCGTACTGCGCGGGGCTTGCACCCGGCGCAGCACTTGGGCGGGGATCAGGGGATTCGGTTTGACGGCAGCGGGCAAAATATCATCGGTCAGGCCCAGCACCCATACGGCATCCCAACGCCCGCCTTCCGCCTCCAGAAAGCCCAGCACATCCAGACGGGAGCGCGGATCACGCTGTGGCTGGAACAGATTTTCACGGGCCATGCGCGCCAGAGCACTTTGCGCCTTCAAGGCACTGATACGGCCCAAGACAGGGGCTTGCTGCGCCAGTTGCAGCAGCAGGGCCTCCAAAGCTTCCAAGGTTTGAAACTGGGCGCTATCCAAACGATTGGTTCCGGGAAAACCCAAAGCCTCCAGGCATTGACGCATCACTGAAGCCCAGGTATCCACCCCTTGAGCGCCGGCCGACACGGACTCGAAGCGCTCCACCGCCTTGGCCCAGGCCAGGGCCAGTTCGGGCGTATGAAAACTGAGCATGTCGGCAAATTTTTTACGGCTCACTTGCGTGATGCGGTTGTCGCGCCAGGCCTTGTCAATGCGGGCACGGCCGCCCGCTTCAGACTGTTCCGCCTGACACGCTCCCAAACGCAGGGCTTGGCCCAGCATGGCCGGCTCGGCCTGCCCCTTGGTCGCCAGGGTAAACAGGGCTTTCAACCAGGCCAGGGCTGCTTCAACCACGGGCCACTCGGCCAAGGATCGGGCCGCTGCCACGTTATAGGGCAAGGCGCCTTGATCCGTGTGCATGGCTTGCCGCAAGAGGCGATGCACCAGCGGCAGTTGCGTTTCCAACTGCGCCGCCACAATGGCTACCGTGCGATCCGGGTCCTCATCCAATTGACGACGCGCCCATTGCACCGCCAGGCGCCATTCCGTATCCGCATCCTGCGCCTGCACCCGATGAACTTCCGTGGCCTGCGCCTCTTCGTGCTGCAACTGCAGAATCTCCACTCCCATATTCTGCAAACCCATTAAAAGGCTTTGCAGACGCGGCGAGTATTCATGAAAACCATGCAGCACCATATAGCGATGACGCATGTGCAAGGCGCCGGCCTGCACCGCTTTCAGCACGCGCTCGGCAGCCAGATTCGCGTCATCCAGATCCGCCTGCTCCAGGCTTTGCCGGTAGTGAGAGCGCCATTGCATGAAGCGTTCAAAATCTATGCTGGCCTCGCCGGGTTTGAGCTCAATATTCCATTCATCCAGCAGGGTATCGGCTTCACAGGCCAGACGCGCTGCCTGGCCGACATCCAGGAAGTAGCCCTCTTCCTCGCACTGCTCGATGCTGTGTTCCCAGCGCTGCAAGGCGGCGAAGCGATCCATCTGGTGCGCAGCCGGTTGCCATTGCTCGGAAAAGCAGAGCTGATCGCTGGCCTGTGCCAGCCACGCCCCCAAGGGCACGATTTCCGGCACGGCGACCGTCCCGCCCGCTCCAGCCAGACGGGCCGACAAATGTCCCAGCAGGCGGCGCGCGTAGCGCTTGTTCACGGTTAACACAACCGTTTCGGCACTATTAAGCTCCTGCAATTGAGCCATGGAAACAGCAGGGGTGTCGTACATAGAGAAAACCAGTTAAGGTTGCAAGGAAACAGAATGGCCAGCAACGCTGATCCGGCCATTGTACCGGCGCTCTATCCCTAGATTGTTCACGCCCTTACACTTATCGCCATGTCTAGTTCAAACACCCCCAATACCGAATTAACCGGCAGCCTGTCGCTGCGTACTGGCGAGCATACCTGGGGTAGCGCCCGCCGTATGGCCTTGCTGGCGGCGATCGCCGAGCAGGGGTCGATCTCTGCCGCCGCCCGCCATATTGGCATCAGCTACAAAGCGGCCTGGGACGCCATCGACATCATGAACAATATGGCGGGCGAGCCTCTGGTGCTGCGTAGCACCGGCGGCCATCGTGGTGGCGGCGCCACTCTGACGCCCAAGGCCATCGAACTGCTAGAGCTGTACCAAACCTACGACCGGCTACATCAACGCTTCATGAGCCGTATTGGTCGTTTAATGCCTTCCGTGGCTACTCAGATGGAGTTACTCCAAACCATGATCATGCAAACTTCGGCTCGCAACCAATTGCCCGGTATCGTTACCACGATCAAGACCGGTGCCGTCAACGACGAAATTCATGTGGATATTGGCCAGGGCCAAACCGTTGTTGCCTCCATTACGCGGGAAAGCACGGAAAACCTGGGCCTGCGTGAAGGGCAAAAAGTTCTGGCCTTTCTGAAAGCATCGTCAATCATGATTGGCACGGGCGACACCCGCAATTCGCTGTCCGCACGCAATCAATTACCCGGCACGATTACCGATGTCATCACCGGTGCCGTCAATGCAGAAGTCCGTCTGGAGCTGCCACAAGGCCTGACAGTGACCGCCAGCATCACCCTGGACAGCACCCAGCGTTTGCATCTGGAAGCGGGCCAATCCGCCTATGCTCTGTTCAAGGCATCCAGCGTAATGATTGCTACGCTTTAAGGGCTTCCAGATCCGCGCTGCGACAACACTCCAAGACGCGTCCGTCGCGAATGCGATAGACCTCTTGGGCCAGGACTCTGGCATCTTCAGGATCGTGCGTAATCAAGATCGTGGGAATATCGATCTGGCTTTGCAACTGGGCCAGTTCAGCCCGCAAACGAACACGCAAATCCTGATCCAGAGCCGCCAAAGGCTCATCCAACAAGAGCAACTGAGGCTCAATCGCCAAGGCTCGCGCCAAAGCACAGCGTTGCTTTTGCCCGCCCGACAACTGGGCGGGGTAGCTACTTAATACCGACTCCAATTCAAACGCGTCTACCCAACGCTGGGCAGCCGCAGGCATGGCCCGCACGGAGCGGTTGAACAAGCCCCTGTTCAGACCAAAGCAAATATTCTGTGCGGCGGTCAGATGTGGGAATAGGCCGTAGTCCTGAAACAGGTACGCCACCCGACGCTCGCGCGGCTTCAGGTTGATGCCTTTTGCAGAATCAAAGTAGACCTGATCGCCAATCTGAATGCGGCCATGATCGGGCCGCAGCAAGCCCGCCACGCTTTGCACCGTCAAGGACTTGCCCGAGCCTGATGGCCCATACAACGCAATATGACGAGCCTCGGTTTGAATCTGAATGTTCAATTCAAAATGACGAGCCTCGCTAACTACGGTGCGTTGAATCTGTACCTTCAGGCTCATTGCATCCCTCTTTTACGGCGTACGTGACGGGGTGACAAAGCACGGGTACTCCACAAAACCAGCACACAGGTAATCGAAATAATAGCAACCAGCACTAAAGCCTGCTGATCTTCCCCTGCCTGCACCGCCTCGTAAATGGCGATGGACATGGTTTGGGTACGCCCCGGTATGCTGCCCGCAATCATCAAGGTTGCACCGAACTCGCCCAAGGCACGGGCAAACGCCAGCAAAACCCCGGCCATAATGCCACGCGCCGCCAAAGGCAGGCTGACACGAAAGAAGATGGCCAAGGGCCTTAAACCCAACACACTGGCGGCATCTTCTAATCGTGGGTCCACATCTTCAAAAGCCGCACGCGCTGCCTTCAATATCATGGGAAAGGCCACGACTGTGGCGGCAATCACCGCACCCTGCCAAGTAAAGATCAGCTCTATCCCCATACTGGAGAGCCATTGCCCTACGGCACTACGCCGACCCAATAGAACCAGCAGGTAATAGCCGATAACCGTAGGCGGCAAGACCATGGGCAAGGTCAGGATGGAATCAAGCAGGTCACACCAACGCGACTGCCAGCGCGACAGTGCATAGGCAATGCCTATGCCCAATACACAAGCGAACAAGGTCGCCCAGCCGGCGACCTTGAGCGATAAGCCGAGGGGAATCCAAAATGAAGTCATCCGGCGATCAACATCCTATCAAGGCTTGGCAAAACCGTATTTTGCCAGCACTTGCTGCCCGGATTCAGACATGACGAAATCTTGAAAGGCCTGAGCCTTGTCACTACGGCCTTCACGCTGCACCAGAGCGATGGGGTAAGTGACAGGTTCAGTCGTCTTGAGCACCTCCAGCACGTGCACCTTGTCTTTCATGATGGCCGCGTCAGTCGCAAACACAAAACCGGCTTCCACCTCACCACGGGCGACGTAATCGAGCACCTGGCGTACATTCTGGCCCAGGATTTCTCGCTGTTTCACGGCATCCCACTGACCCGCTTTTTCCAGGGCAGCCTGGGTATAGCGGCCCACCGGCACCACGGCCGGGTTACCCAAAGCCACGCGTTTGACATCTGCTTTGTCCAGATCACCCACGTTTGTCACATTGGCAGGGTTGTCGCTTGGCACAATCAGTACCACCTGATTCTGCACAAAATTCTTGCGGGTAGCGGGGTCCACGACCTGGGCTTCTTCCGCCTTGTTCATGGCCTTTTGGTCTGCCGAGGCAAACACATCGACAGGAGCGCCGTTGACGATTTGCTGCAGCACGACATCCGATGCAGCGAAACTGGTCAGCACTTTGGTGCCGGGATGCTCTGCCTCAAACTGGCCAGCCAGTTCCTTGAAGGCATTGGTCAGGCTGGCAGCGGCGGCCACCACCAATTCATCGGCTTGCGCAGTGCCTTGCAAAAACAGGGATAAGGCAGCGACCGATACGACTCGTTTGAACATTGTTTTCTCCTCCAGGACGGGTGTAACGAATGAGTATAATCAGGAAATATATATAGGTATATAGCGTATATCTACCCATCTGCTGAATGAAGCTCATCACCCCGGAGTGATAGCATGATGGCTTTCCTGCTTCATTCCGGCTCCCAAAGGCTCGCTGACAGCCACGCTTTCCGAATTTTTCATCCCCATGACGCAAGCCAGTCTGATTTCCGATTTCATCACCATGCTCTGGTTGCAGGACGGCTTGTCCGCCAACACGCAGCAAGCGTATCGGCAAGATCTGGAGCGCCTGAAGGAGTGGGCTCAGCAAGAGCGCGAAGGCAAAGCGCTGGAGCAACTGCAAGCCAGCGATTTGCGCGAATGGATGGCCAGCCAGGCCGGTCAAAGCAAGGCCAGCACGGCCAACCGCAGGCTGGCCACCTTGCGTCGCTTTTACGATTGGACGGTGCAAGAAGGCATGCGGCAGGACGACCCCTGCCTGGAACTGAGCAGCGCCCGACAAGCCCCGCGTGTCCCGCATACCTTGTCTGAAGAACAGGTAGAGCGCCTGCTGGCCGCACCGGACATACATAATCCCTTGGGGCTGCGTGACCGCTGCATGCTGGAAACCCTGTATGCCAGCGGTTTACGCGTCACCGAACTGACCGAGTTGCCTTTGCAAAATCTGAGCCTGAGCGATGGCGTGCTACGCATAGACCAAGGCAAGGGTGGCAAAGACAGGCTGGTGCCTCTGGGGCAGGAAGCCTTGCACTGGATTGAACGCTATATGCAGCAATCCCGCCCTGCCTTGCTGGGCCAGCGTCGCAGCGATTTTGTATTTATTACCGGGCGCGGCACCTGCATGAGCCGCCAGTCCTTTTGGTTGATCGTCAAGAAATATGCGCTGCAAGCCGGAATTCTGGCCCCCTTGTCCCCGCACGTTTTACGTCACGCTTTCGCCACCCATTTGCTCAATCACGGGGCCGACCTGCGCGTGGTACAGATGCTTTTGGGCCACGCCGACATTTCCACAACCCAGATTTATACTCATGTGGCACGTGAGCGCTTGAAAGCCTTGCACGCAGCCCATCATCCACGCGCCTGAGCGCACTACCAAGATATGGCTAAAGAAAAACACGTCAGCGAAACACCGGCCACGCAGTGGCTACGTAAAAATGGCATTTCCTTTACCGAACATAGCTACAACTATGTCGATCATGGCGGAGCCATGGAAGCAGCAGCCCAACTAGGTCTGGACCTGCACCGGGTGGCCAAGACCCTGATCATGGAAGATGAAAGCGCCAAGCCCTTGGTCATCGTGATGCACGGCGACCGAGAAGTCTCTACCAAGAATCTGGCTCGTCAAACGGGCGCAAAGAAAATCGCCCCCTGCAAGCCAGAGGTGGCCCAACGCCATTCGGGCTATATGGTCGGTGGCACCTCGCCTTTTGCCACCCGCAAAGCCATGCCTGTGTGGCTGGAAGAAGAACTGCTGGAGTTCGACACGATTTACATCAATGGTGGCCGACGCGGTTATTTGCTGGGTATCAATCCCCAGGTTCTGATCGACAAGCTAGGCGCACGCCCGGTACAGGCCGGCCTGGAAAAAGGCTGACCCCACTTAGCAGCAGGTATAAAAAAGACGGCGCTGTCAGCCCGTCTTTTTTTATATTCCGCGCTTGCTTGAACCATCAAACGCCGCAATAAACAGCCTAGTTCTGCTCCCTGCACTTCCTGCCACGCACGGCCACCACCACCACCACCACCACCACCACCACCACCACCACCACCTCCTCCTCCTCCTCCCGCAACTGGAACTGGAGCTGGAACTGGAACTGGATAGCCGCGCACTGCAACACTGTCCGCCCAGTCGCTTTTCACCAGACAAGGTGATTGCACCGCTTTGACATTTCGCCAGATAATTCAAATCTGAATAGTAAGAGGGGACCCCATGTTTCAATCCTTGCGCCAGCCCGCCGTAATGACGGTGACTTTGGCAGCGGCTGGCATCCTGATGGTTACCATGGGGATACGCCAATCCTTTGGCCTGTTCGTCGGCCCGATTGATAAGGCAAGCGGCATGGGCATTATGTCCATCAGCTTTGCCATGGCCGTGGGCCAGCTTACCTGGGGGGCGATCCAGCCTATTGCCGGTGCCTGCTCCGACCGCTGGGGCCCGGACCGGGTTCTGATCGCGGGCCTGCTGATTCTGGCATTGGGCTGTGCGGTGACTCCCTTTATAGGCACAGGCCTGGGACTGACCTTGACCTTGGGCCTACTGGCCAGCGTTGGCTCGGGTGCGGCCAGCTTCTCTACCTTGATTGGCGCGGCCGCCCAACGAATTCCTGAGCACGCACGCGGCCAGGCCTCTGGCCTGATCAATGCCGGCGGCTCCTTCGGACAGTTCGTCTTTGCTCCCGTCGTGCAAAAGCTGATCGGTTGGGTGGGCTGGATGTCGACCTTTTGGGTTCTGGCTCTGACCGCCCTGCTAACCCTGCCCCTGATCCGCAAACTAAGTCCTGGCAGCAAGGCCCAAAAGACAGCCGCCGCCCCCCGCCCCGCTCCTGTTAGCAGCGGTCCGGGACTGGCCGAGACATTGAAAAACGCCATGACAGATCGCAGCTACTTGCTGCTGAGCCTGGGCTTTTTCACCTGCGGTTTTCACATTGCCTTTCTAGTCACCCACTTGCCGGGGGAAATCGACCTGTGCGGGCTGCCACCTTCGGTAGCAAGCTGGTCGCTGGCCCTGATCGGCCTGGCCAATATCTTTGGCAGTATCGCCGCCGGTTCCTGCATTGCCCGCTGGCGCAGCAAATATGTGCTGGCACTAATGTATGCCTCGCGCGCCGTGCTGATCCTGTGGTACTTGATGATGCCTAAAACCGATCTGGTGTTTTACATCTTTGCCATCGGCCTGGGTCTGACCTGGCTGGCGACCGTGCCGCCTACTGCCAATATCGTCGCCAAGCTGTTTGGCACACGTTATCTGGCCACCCTGTTTGGCTTGGCCTTGTTCTCGCACCAGATCGGCGGCTTTTTGGGAGCGTGGCTGGGCGGTATTGCCTTGACTCGTTTTGGCGACTACAGCTGGATGTGGTGGGCCGATATTGTGCTGGCCGTACTGGCTGCCATTGTCAATCTGCCGATACGCGAAGCCAAGATCAAGATGCAGACGGCTTAGGCGACTCAAGATTAAAACCCTGCTAAACCCCAGCAAAAACTGCAGTCCCAAAAAGAACGCTTTTTAACGGCCCCTTCATCAAAAAGACCCGCCATCATTGGCGGGTCTTTTATTGGCGTACACATACGTCCTCTTTGCACCGGAGCAATACGTCGCCCCACAACAGAGTTCTTAGAACATGGTGTTGCTATTGGCAGCCTGCTCCGGCACGGCCTGAATCACATCCCAGTGCTCCACGATCTTGCCGTCTTGCACCCGGAAAATATCAATCACGGCCTGTCCGCGATCGGCCTTGCCATTGGTCGAATGCACATGCAGATAGACCAGATCCCCGTCTGTGGCACTGCGCACAATCCGCGCACGAGACTGCGGGTTCTCTTTGAAATAGCCACTAAAGTAGCCCACAAAAGGTGCCTTCCCGTCCGGCACTTCCGGGTTGTGCTGGATATAGTCCTCGGCCACCACTGTCGCCGCTTCCTGCACCTGATGCTTGTTAAAGAAGCTATCGTAAAAATTGACCACTAGCGTGCGATTGCTTTCTTCCTGAACCACATCACGAGTCGGCGAATTGGCAGCCAACGCTGCATTTGTGCTCAACAAGAAAGAGCCCGCCAATAAAACTGGAGATACCCATCGGATTGCACCTTTCATCAGCCCCACTCCTTGATCAATAACCTACGGTAAAGCGCTGGCGCGAATGGGCAGGATGTTCAATCTCGTCCACCAAAGCGATGGCGTAATCCTCATAAGAAATCTTGCTGCCTTGGTCGGAGACCAAAAGACTGTCTTGGCCCACACGGAATTTGCCCGTGCGCTGACCTGGGCCGAATTCAGCCGAGGGCGACAAGAAAGTCCAATTCAGCTCTTTTTCCTGACGTAGCTGATCCAGAAAGGCAATCCCCCCCAAGGCTTCGGTACGATACGCATCCGGAAATGCGGGCTGATCAATCAATCGCTGACCGGGAGCCACTTCAAGACTGGCCGCACCACCCACCACCAGATAACGCGGCACACCAGCCGCGCGAACTGCCGTGATCAGCTTGGAAGGATCCGACGAGGCGAAACGAACGGCGCTAATCGCCACATCGTGCCCTTTCAACAACGCAATCAAACCGTCCAGATCATTGACATCACCCTGAACCGACGTGACATTGGGCAGGCTGGCAATTTTTTCAGGATGGCGAGCAATCGCTGTCACTGTATGACCACGATCAGAGAGTTCTTTCAAAAGGCGCGAACCGACTTCGCCAGAAGCACCTATCAATGCAATACGAGACATAACCGCTCCTTGTGTGCTCAAATAAAGACCTGGTCTATAAAGTAGACCATTAAGTGTGATGCTAGACAGTTTTTTGACAGTCCACAAGAAGTCACGCCGGCCATACTAGGTCACACGGAAGTGACTATTGAACACAGGAGAGCAAGTCGCCATGTCCTCATCAAGCGCCACTACACAGGCTTTCAGCCTGATACAGGAAGAGTTCGAGCAACCCTGCCCCATCCGGGATGTGCTGGACCGAATTGGCGATCAATGGAGTCTGCTGATCCTGGAGTCCCTGGCACCGGGCACGCTGCGCTTTAACGAACTAAGTCGGGAAATCGGCGATATTTCCCGTCAGATGCTCTCGCGCACACTCAAGCGCCTGGAAACGGATGGGTTTGTACAACGAACCTTGTACGCAGAAGTGCCGCCACGCGTGGAATACACACTGACCGAACTGGGGCAGTCCTTTCTGGTGCCCATGCGGGAACTGGTGAAGTGGGCAGACACTCATCATGCGCGTATCTGTCAGGCACGCCGGGAATCCAAATCGGGTTAACAGTAGCCGGATGCACCCGGCGGCGCATTACGCCCCACCTCCTGTATTCACCAACCCCGTTTGCAAGCAAGGCCTGAACGAACGGTCCTACCCTGCCCCGAATGCCAGTGCCCGCCCTAAACCTAAGCCGGAGGGGACGACGCCTTGTCAGCCCCAGGTCGACAACAAAAAAGCCGCATTACGCGGCTTTTTCTATCTACGGGAGCCAAGGCCTCAAGCCGCACTGGCTGGCAAGCCAAACACCCGGTCAAAGGTCCAGCTAAAGATAAAGGAGTAGATCAAGAAGAACACCAGAATGGCCACTTCCATCCGCAGCGCTTCCATCAAGCCAACCTGATACCACCACATATACAAAGGCACGATGGCAATCACCAGGCCAGCCTCAAAACTGACGGCATGCACGCTACGGCGCAACAGGCTGCGGCCTTTGACCGTTTGGCGAGACTCCCAATACTCAAAAGCGGTGTTGAACACGTAGTTCCAAACAATCGCAATCACCGAGATCGCGACGGCAATAGGTGCAGATTCAGAGGCCTTTCCACCGGCAAAATACGCCAGCAGGAAAGAAGAAAAAACAATGGCAAAAAACTCAAACAAACCCACGTAAAAAGCGCGGCGTTTCCAACCTTGGAGTGTCATGGCTAAGCTGCTTATGCGCACGCCCCTCAGCCCCAAGATCAAGGAGCCAAGAGAACAGTGCGATTAAAAATACGATGGCGGGCCCAGCAGGAATCGAACCTGCAATCTTCCCTTAGGAGGGGAAAGTTATATCCATTTAACTATGGGCCCGGCGGGCTTTCTGTGGAGTGGGCCCAAGCAGGCCAGACGCCACATACACGGCAGGAATTCAGGCTTTACAACATATAAGGGCAGATCCGACGCCTTTTCTTGTCTGCAAAAAACCGGGTGTTTTCCTGCCTGCTGCTACTGAAAGTGCTACAGCAAAAAGGCGGTTCAACCTACCTGTCCTGCCTCTGTGCGCTTGTCAGAAAAGCAGCCGCAAAGTGTACCAGCTAGACCGCAGAGGTGAAAGGTTTGAAACAGCTTCACAAAGCGGCCCCAAGATACGCCAGACAAGCCTAAAAGCATCCAGACCACGAATGACTCCGTAGTCCAAAAACCGCCTCAGCCCCCAGTCTGGAAAGGTTTTCCCTGCCTTGCCGCTTACTGAAAAAACCCAAGCCCCGCCCACAACGCCATTTTCAGCCCTTTTTAGGACAAACCCCAATCTAAATATGTTGTTAATATATTTATAAAATATTAAGATCGATCCCATACTCTGCCCCTGGCCGTCGGCCTCTGACAGAGCTGGACTATAAAAAAACCACTGGAGACAAACATGAATTCCAAACTTGTTGCATCCACCTTGGCTGGCCTGTTTTTACTAAGCGGCATAGCCTCGACACAGGCAGCCGAAATTAGCTGGCGCGTCCCGACTTCGGTTCCCGAAGGCTCCCCGTTTTATCAGAATTTTCTGGAGCGTTTTGCAAAGAACGTGAAACTCATGACGGGGGACCGTGTCGAGATTCAGCCCTTTGGAGCCGGAGTAATCGTTCCCGCCCTTAAAGTCTTTGAAGCGGTAGAAACAGGCGTGGTAGAAGCGGGCCACTCCACCTCCAGCTATCTGGTCAACCAGGACCCAGCCAATGCCATTTTTGCAGGGTATCCCGGCGGCATGGGGCCCGATGCCTATCGCGTCTGGCTCTATGAAGGCGGCGGCAAGGAAAAGCTGCAGGAACTACGTTCCAAAAATGGCCTGAAAACCATGATTGTGGGGCTGGGCTCCACCGAAGTGCTGGCGCACTCCAATACCCCAATCCGAACCGCTGAAGACCTGAAAGGGCTGAAGTACCGAACCTCCGGCGCCTGGGCCGATGTGATGAAAGACTATTTCGCTGCGGTACCCACGGTTGTGCCTCCTGGTGATACCTACACCTTGCTGCAACGCAAAGGGGTCGATGCCGTGGAATGGGCAACTCCTTCTTCCAATACCCCAGAAGGTTTTCATCAGGCGGCCAAATACATCGTCGTACCGGGTGTGCACCAGCCTACTTTTATGTGGGAAGTCGTCCTCAAGCAGGAAACCTGGGACAAGGTGCCCGCCGATCTGCAGCCACTCATTGAGGCCGCCGCTGAGCTGACCACGCATCAATCGCTGGACTACTTCTATAACGCCGACATCAAGGCCATGGAGAAGTATCGCCAGGGACGCAACGAAGTCATCACCCTGGATCCGGCCTTCATCAAACAATTGGCCGAGGCTGGCAATGACTGGGTACACAAGAAAGCCGAGGCCCAGGCGCAGTCCGGCAACGACTACATGAAAAATCTGCTGGCGGACTACGATGGTTTTCTGACTCGTTGGCGCAGCGAGAGCAATTACCTGATCCGCGACTAAGTCCTACTTTCTGAAGGAGAGCTGCCATGCTGCAGCCTATTTCAAAACTGATCGACTTTGTTGCCCTTGTCAGTGCCAGGTTGGCGCAGTTGGCTGCAGCCATCCTGGTCACGGCCATGGTGTGGGAAGTCTTTGCCCGCTACGTGCTGCATGCGCCAACAGTCTGGGCCTTCGATATCGCGTACATGATGAACGGAGCCATTTTTCTGCTGGGCATGGCCTGGGTCATGCGTCAGAACGAACACATCAGCATTGATGTGGTTCGCAAGCACTTACCCAAGTCCTTTGCCCGTATTTCAGATGTAGTCCTGTACTTGCTGGTGCTGTTTCCCCTGTTTGCCGTATTGAGCAAAGTTGGCATCAACAAAGCCTGGATGGCCTGGAAGCTGAACGAAGTTGAAATGGTCAGCCCCTGGGCCCCCATGATGTGGCCGTTCTACGCCTGCATTGCCATTGGTCTGGTCGCCTTCACCTTGCAACTGCTGGCGCATGGCTTGCGCTGCGCGGTCAACGGGCAAAGCCATACTGAGGTCGAGGTGAACCCATGAACTTATGGATTGCCGGACTGATGTTTCCCGCTCTGTTTCTGCTGGTTTTTCAGGGCATGCCCGTGGCGTTTGCACTGATCCTGCCGGCTTTTCTGGCGGGTTGGTACGCCTTTGGCCCCATGGTCTTTGATCAGATGTACGGTGCTCTGTATGGAGCGGCCACCAACCATATCCTGTCAGCGATTCCCATGTTTGTGCTGATGGGGGCGCTGCTGGAGCGTTCAGGTATTGCTGCCCGCCTGTTTCGCACCATGCAATTATGGCTAGGTGGTCTGCCAGGCGGGCTGGCCATTGCCACTATCGCCATGGCCGCCACCTTTGCCGCCGCAGCCGGTGTGGTGGGGGCGGTAGAGATCATGGTGGGGCTGATGGCCATCCCGGCCATGAAACGCTTTCGCTACAACAACTCCCTGATCGCCGGCACGATCTGCGCCGGCGGGTCGCTGGGCACCATGATCCCTCCGTCGGTGGTCGCAGTCGTCTACGCCTCCCTGGCACAGGTTCCGGTGGGAGAGTTATTTGCTGCCATGCTCTTTCCGGGCCTGTTGATGACCACGCTGTTTGTGGGCTACATCCTGATCGCCACCACGCTCAAACCGGAGCTGGGGCCTCGGGCGGACGACGAGGATATGCGCCGACCATTGGGTGAAAAAATCAGTATTACGATGCGTGGTCTGGTTCCCATGATGCTGCTGATCATCGCCGTTCTGGGCTCCTTGATGAAAGGGATTGCATCGCCCACCGAGGCCGCTGCCCTGGGCGCGGCAGCCGCCGCTGTCCTGTGCATTTTCTACCGTCAGTTCAACTGGGACGTTTTCAGTGGCGCATTACGGATTACGGTACGCATTACCGCGATGATCATGCTGATTGTGGCCGGGGGCACCATGTTTACCGGCGCCTTCGCTGCCAATGGCGGCGCCAAGCTGGTACACATGCTGACCAGTGATCTGGGCCTGGGCAGCACCGGTACGATCATTCTGTTTCTGGGTATCGTATTTTTGCTGGGCTTTGTGCTGGACTGGACTGCCAACGTCCTGATTTGCGTGCCGCTGTTCCTGCCCTTTATTGTGGCAACAGGACTGGACCCCTTGTGGTTTGGCGTGATGGTGATTGTCGTTATTCAAACCAGCTATCTGACACCGCCCCTGGCCTCATCCATTTTCTACCTCTTGTCCATTGCCCCCAAAGACATGACATACGGACAAGTTTGTCGAGGTGTAATGCCGTTTGTTCTTGCTCAGTTACTGACCTTGCTGATCGTGGCGCTGTTTCCCGCGATTGCAACCTGGTTACCCCAGCAAGTCTCCGGCTTTTAACGTCATTTTTTGTATTGGAGTCTCTGTGAGTAGCGCCCCTGCCCCTTCTTCTCGTGCCGCTGAAACCGCTTACCAAGCGATTGAGCAGTTAATTGCCACACTCAAACTGGAGCCTGGTCAGGCCATTGTGGAAAGTGATCTGGTGGAAATGACAGGTTTGGGGCGCACCCCCTTGCGTGAAGCCCTGATGCGCATGGTCGCCCTGGGATTGATCGAGCAGCAGCCCCGCCGTGGTCTGCGTGTCAGTGAAATCCGTGTGGCTGAACACTTGACCCTGATTGAAACGCGCCGGGTTCTGGAGCGCCTGATTGTGCAGGGCGCTGCCCGCTGGGCAAGCCCGGCGCAGCGCAGCGCCTTGCTCGGCCACGCCCAGGCCATGGTCGATGCCGCCAACGCCAAGGATATCGACGCCTATATGCTGGCCGATCAGCATTTGGACGAAGTCATCCACCAGGCCTGTCGCAACACCTTTGCTGTGCAAGCGGTCACGCCCATGATCGTTCAGTGCAGACGATTCTGGTACGCCTATCAATACGAAGGCGACCTGGAAGCCGGCGCCCAAGCTCATTTCACACTGGCTGAAGGCATCCAGGCTGGAAACCCCGACTTGGCCTTGCAAGGCTCTGAAACGCTAATGGCCTACCTTAGCGCCTTCACCCGCAAGGTCATTGAGTAAACCGATAGACCAACGACTAATAATCTGGAGACATCATGAATCTGAACGGAATTCTCGTTCCCATCGTTACCCCGTTTGACGCCAACAACCAACTAAATGAAGCTGCTCTGGAGCGCCTGGTCGAGTGCTTTATTGAAGCCGGCGTGGGTGGCATCGTGGCTTGTGGCACCACGGGCGAATACTACGCACTGAGCGCACAAGAGCGCCGCCGCGTGCTGGAGATTGTTGCCAACACCGGCCGTGGCCGTACAACACTGATTGCCGGCGTGAACTCCATGTCACCTGCCGAAGCCATCAGCCGAATCCGCGAAGCCGAGGAGTTGGGTTACGAAGCGCTGATGCTCTCCCCCACTCCTTACAGCCTGCCGGGCCAAAATGAAGTGGTGGCGTATTTCAAAGAAGTCGCCGCCGCCACCGAACTGCCTATCGTCATGTACAACTTCCCGGCACGCATCGGCATCCAGATCGAGCTTGAGTCCGTTTACGAACTGGCCAAGGTCAAGAACATTGTGGGTATCAAGGAGAGCAGCGGTAACTTCAGCCGGGTAGTGGCCATGGTCAATGCCAATCTGCCCGATTTTCAGGTGGTGTGTGGTTGTGATGACCAAGCCGCAGACTTCCTGTTCTGGGGCGTCCGTAGCTGGATCAGTGGCGGGGCCAATGTGTTTCCGGCCGAGCAGGTTCAAATGCTCAAAGCGGCAGAACAAGGAGACTGGGACAGCGTGCGCCGCATGATGGCCGCCATGCTGCCCGCCATTGCCGCCATGGAATCGGGTAACTACAACCAAAAAGCCAAACTGGGTTGCGTGCGTCACGGCATTGATGTCGGTTCGGTACGCCTGCCCCTGCTACCCGTCGACGCGCAGGAACGGGATGACTTCCTGGCACAAATCAACGCTTACCAAGTCGAACAGGAGGCTTGAATGTCTACACAGAAAGAGACGGTCTTTGAGTTGGCCCGCGCCGGCAAGCTGCACGCTTCCCATTTGATTCCTGGCCACCCAACCACGGCTGCGGGCTTGCTCGATAACATCAGCCCTATTGACCTGACCGTGATTGGCAAAATCGCCGCTGGCCAAGCCTCGGATGTGCAAGCGGCGGTCACTGCCGCACGCGCAAGTTTTGAATCCGGGCAATGGTCCGAGCTGTCTCCGGCTGACCGTAAGAAGATCATGCTCAAGTGGGTGGCCTTGTTGGAGCAACACGCCGAGGAACTGGCTGCGCTCGATTGTGTGGATGCAGGCAAACCCATTACCGAATGCCTGAACACCGATATGCCGGCCACCATCGACACCTTCAGTTGGTATGCGGAAGCAGCTGATAAATGCTTTGGCCGAATCTCCCCCACTGGCACAGAAGCACTGGGTTTGATCACCAAAGAACCCATTGGTGTGGTGGCCGCCGTATTGCCCTGGAACTTCCCGGCCCAGATGTACGCCTGGAAAGTGGCCCCAGCCCTAGTATGCGGCAACTCGGTGATTGTGAAACCATCCGAGCTGACCAGCCTCAGTGCCTATCGCATGACACAACTGGCGCATCAGGCAGGCATCCCGGAGGGGGCGCTCATTCTGATCACAGGCACAGGAGAAAAAGTAGGAGAACCGTTGGGACGACACGAGGACGTGGACATCGTGTCGTTTACCGGCTCCACCGAAGTGGGACGCCTGTTCCTGAAATACTCTGCGGAAAGCAATCTGAAAGAAGTCGTGCTGGAATGCGGCGGTAAAAGCCCTCAGGTCGTTTTTGAGGACGCCCTGCTGGACGAAGCGGTTCCCTCCATCTTGGCCGCCGCCTTCTGGAACATGAGCGAGAACTGCAGTTGCGGCTCCCGCCTGATCGTACACAGCAGCCTGAAAGACACACTGCTACACAAGCTCAAGCAGGGCTTGGACTCCTGGAAAGTGGGCTTGCCTACCGACCCGGATGTGTCTATCGGACCGATGGTCGAAAAAGCGCACTTTGAAAAAGTGGCCAGCTTTCTGCAGAACCCCGGTAAAAACGCCCAACTGGTCCATGGTGGGCGTGTCCACAGTGACTTGGGCAGTGGCTGGTATATCGAACCCACCATCTTCGATCACATCACCCCGCAAGACCGCCTGTTCCAGGAGGAAGTGTTCGGCCCCATCCTGGCCGTCACGACCTTCGAGACAGAGGAACAAGCCATCGCCTTGGCGAATGACACCCAATACGGCCTGGCCGCCTCCATCTACACACTGGATGTACGGCGCGCACAACGTGTCTCGCGCAAGATCAAAGCAGGCACCGTGTCGGTCAATGGTTTTTCCGAAGGGGATATCACCGCGCCCTTTGGTGGCTTCAAACTGTCCGGTTTTGGCGGCAAGGACAAGGGAATGGAAGCCCTGGATCAGTACCAGCAAACCAAGGCGATCTGGTATGTGAATCAGTAATCCGCTCCTTGCGCGGCTCAGGCAGCAATAAGCAGGCCGCTGTACACCGCCCCCCCAAACTTCTGGACATGAAAGCAGGGGGCGGTTCTTGTCCGTGAGCGGATCCGGCTTCTTGAGCCGGTATGACATCCTGCTTCCAGGTCTCGCCCGGCCCGCTCGGCATAGGGTGTTCACGATGTAACACTGGCCATCAGCCCGCAGCGGGCAAAACAACACTAGTAGAAAAAAGCCCCCCGCTCCAAAGGCACAGTCTTGTCGGTACACACCCGTTTCAGCTCCTGCGCGAACAACTTGTCCACCGGACGCTGCTGACCGGCCACCCGTGTAAAAAGCGCGATCGGTGACAGCCCCCATTCAAAGGAATACGGCACGATGGCCACCCCGGATACCCGTACCAGTTCCTCGGCAATTTCAGTGGGAACCACGGAGACGGCCCGGGAGTGATTCACGATCAACTCACCGATCAGCTTGGGTGAAGACGTTTCCACGCTGGGCACAGGCTCGGGCAAGCCCGCGCGTAAAAACAGGTTGGCCACCTGCCGCCGCATGGGCGTACTGCGCGGCCCCAGAATCCAGTCCAGATCCTGCAACTGCGACCAGTCCAGCTTGCGACGTCCCAGTCGGCCTGCCAGTTCCCGACTGGCAATCAGACGCGGTTGCTGCGCGTACAAGGCCTCATGGCGCAGCCCTTTCATATTCAGATCCGCAGAGCTGCGCGCCACCACGGCATCCAGGGCATGATCACGCAGTTGTTCCAGCAGGGTTTCCGTCAAACCTTCGGTAATGCTGACAGAAACCACCTGTCCCTGAGGGCGGGTCGCCCGCAAGGCCGTAGAAACCAGTTTGCCGGACACAAAAGGAATCACACCCAGACGCAAATGCGCTTGCCGCCCCATGCTGTGCGCCTGCAAATCCAGACTCAACAATTCCATGTCCTGGACCATCGCCCGAGCGCGTGAAATCACGATCTGACCTTGGGGTGTTGCCTCCATGCCACGGGAGGAGCGCAAAAACAGCGGCGTGCCAAAAACTTGTTCCACCTCGGCCAGGGCCTGGGTCACCGCAGGCTGGCTCATCGCCATTAAATCCGCCACTTTGGTCAGCGAACCCAAGCGTTCGATCTCGATCAGCAAGGCCAAGTGGCGCAGCTTGAGTCGTTGCACCAAGCGATGCGCGATTTCGTTTGATTCCAAGCCCTTACCTCTATCCATAAGCATTTACTAATAGGGTAATAATAAGCCCTAATACCCGGGCCTGTTTAATTATCTACACTTGTTGAAAACCGGCAGTGACGCACTATTCGCCACGCCTTCCCTGGATTTCACCAAACCCCTGTTTGGCGCCTGAACAAAAGGACACGCAATGAGTTCACCTGTAGATCGACAAGCCGCCCTGGATTACCACGAGTTCCCCATTCCCGGCAAAGTCACTATTGCCGCGACCAAACCTTTGGTCAGCCAGCGTGACCTGGGCCTGGCCTATTCCCCAGGTGTTGCTGCCGCCTGCGAAGAAATCGTGGTTGACCCACAAAATGCCTTCCGCTACACCGGCCGTGGCAACCTGGTGGGCGTGATCTCCAACGGTACTGCCGTGCTGGGCCTGGGCAATATCGGTGCCTTGGCCTCCAAGCCCGTGATGGAAGGCAAGGCCGTTTTATTCAAGAAGTTTGCTGGCCTGGATGTCTTTGATATCGAAATCAACGAAACCGATCCCGACAAACTGGTGGACATCATCGCCGGCCTGGAGCCTACCTTCGGGGGCATCAACCTGGAAGATATCAAGGCACCCGAGTGTTTTGAGGTTGAGCGCAAGCTGCGCGAGCGCATGAACATCCCTGTCTTTCACGACGACCAGCACGGTACCGCCATCTGCGTGTCGGCAGCGTTTCTGAACGGCCTGAAAGTTGTCGGCAAAGACATCAAGAAGATCAAAGTCGTGACCTCCGGTGCCGGTGCGGCCGCTTTGGCGTGCCTGGACCTGATGGTGGACATGGGTCTGCCCGAAGAAAACGTCTGGGTAACGGACATTGATGGTGTGGTCTACAAAGGCCGCCCTGGCCACCAAGTGCCCGAGCTGGCTCGTTTCGCCAAAGAAACCGAGGCCCGCAAGCTGGCGGACGTCATCGAAAACGCCGATGTGTTCCTGGGCCTGTCCGCCGGCGGTGTGCTGAAAGCTGAAATGCTGCAAAAGATGGCAGACCGTCCTTTTGTGATGGCGCTGGCTAACCCCACCCCCGAAATCCTGCCTGAAGTGGCCAAAGCCGCCCGCGACGACGTGATCATGGCAACTGGCCGTTCGGACTTCCCGAACCAGGTCAACAACGTGCTGTGCTTCCCCTACATCTTTCGCGGTGCGCTGGATGTGGGCGCCACCACGATTACCCGTGGCATGGAAAAAGCGGCTGCCCGCGCCATTGCTGCTCTGGCCGAAGAAGAGCAAGACGAAGCAGTAGCCGCAGCCTACGGTGGTTATGGACTGAGTTTTGGCCCCGAGTACCTGATTCCCAAACCCTTTGATCCCCGTCTGATCGTGCGTATCGCCCCCGCCGTGGCCCAGGCGGCCATGGAAGAAGGCGTGGCAACCCGCCCTATCGCCGATCTGGAAGGCTACATTGCCAAGTTGCAACAGTTTGTCTACCACTCCGGCGCATTCATGAAGCCCGTTTTTGCCATCGCCAAGCAACTGGTGCGCGAAGGCGGCAAGGCTCGCATCGTCTTTACCGAGGGCGAAGAGGAGCGTGTGCTGCGTGCCGTACAAGTGATTGTGGATGAGAAATTGGCTCACCCGATTCTGGTGGGCCGCCCTGCCGTACTGCTGTCCCGCATCAAGAAATTCGGTCTGCGCCTGCGTTTGGGCGTGGATGTGGAAGTGACTAATCCGGAATCAGACGACCGCTTCCACCAGTACTGGACCACCTATTGGGAAAAAATGTGCCGTCGCGGGATCAGCAAGGAAATGGCTCGCGTGGAAATGCGTCGCCGCCTGACGCTGATTGGCGCCACCATGGTGCACCTGGGCGATGCCGATGGCATGATTTGCGGCACAATCGGCTCCTACCACAACCACCTGCGCTACATCGACGAGATGATCGGTCGCAAGCCCGACTCCAGCGTGTACGCCGCCATGAACATCCTGCTCCTGGGCGAGCGCACACTTGCCCTGACCGATACGCACGTCAACGACGACCCGAATGCGCAGGAAATTGCGGAATACACGATTGAAGCGGCCCGCATGTTGAGCACGCTGAGTCTGGAACCCAAGGTAGCCCTGCTGTCGCGCTCTAACTTCGGTTCGGATTCAGCCGCCTCCGGCCCCAAGATGCGCGAAGCGCTCAAGCTGATTCACGAACAGGCACCGGACCTGCAAGTAGAAGGCGAAATGCACGCCGACTGCGCGCTGGACGAGGCCCTGCGTAGCCGCACCTTGCCTAACTCTTCGCTGACAGGCTCTGCCAACCTGCTGGTCTGCCCGAACGTGGATGCCGGCAATATCAGCTACAACCTGCTCAAAACCGCCGCCGGCAGCAACGTCGCCATTGGCCCCTTCCTGATGGGTGCCAATGCTCCTGTGCATATTCTGACTTACAGCTCGACCGTACGCCGCATCATCAACATGACAGCCCTGACCGTGCTGCAAGCCAATCGTGGCTAAGCCTTAGGGCTGACATAAAAAACCGGCCTGCACAGGCCGGTTTTTTTATTACTACCTCTGATTCAAACCTTATTCCAGCTTGATATTGCCTTTCTTGACCACGTCGTGGGCCCAGTCGTACTGCTCTTTGATTTCCTTGGCGAACTCTTCAGGCGAATTACCCGAAGGTGTTGCTCCCTGCTTTTCCAGGGCAGCAATAATTTCAGGCTTTTTCAAAGCCTCAACAGCGGCTGCATGCAACTTGGCAACAATTTCAGGAGGCGTACCCTTAGGGGCCAGCAGACCATACCAGGCTGGACTATTTAGCTGCGGGTAACCTTCCTCAGCCAGGGTCGGCACATCTTTGAGCGCAGGCAGACGTTCGGGCCAGGCAATCGCCAAGGCGCGTAAATTACCAGCCTGAATCTGAGCCATGGAGGAAGGCAAGTTATCAAACATGGCGTTGATCTGGCCACCAACGGCATCGGTCACAGCAGGACCGGAGCCCCGGTAAGGCACATGGACGATGTCTGTGCCGGTTGCCAGCTTGAAGGCTTCACCAAACAAGTGCAACACCGAGCATGTCCCGGAGCTGCCATAAGAATATTTACCGGGATTCGCTTTCAACTGCTGCACGAACTCTTTGAAGTTTTGTGCCGGAAATTTGGGATTGACCTCGATCACGTTGGGCAGGTTGGCAAAGTTGCTGACCGGCAAAAAGTCTTTCAAGGGATCATAGGGCAGATCATTGGGACGGCAGGCGGGGTTCACGGCCAAGGTCGAGACAGTCGCGATCGACAAGGTGTAGCCGTCAGGTTTAGCGCGAGCCGCCTCTGCCGCTCCAATAGCGCCACCGGCACCACCCTTGTTTTCTATCACCATGGATTGAC
Source organism: Alcaligenes sp. (assembly GCF_050255915.1). Lineage (NCBI taxonomy): Bacteria > Pseudomonadati > Pseudomonadota > Betaproteobacteria > Burkholderiales > Alcaligenaceae > Alcaligenes > Alcaligenes sp. The sequence goes on along the minus strand of NZ_JBFWIQ010000001.1, from coordinate 179,768 downwards.
CCAACACTTCGCTCATGCCCTTGGTCACAATACGCGCCACAATATCGGTGGAGCCACCGGGCGCAAACGGAACAATGACGCGAATCGCCTGATTAGGGTAATCCGCTTGAGCGTGCGCGACATTGGCCGTGCCGATCATGGACAAACTTGCACAAAGGGATAGCAGTGCAAATTTCTTGGGAAACTTCTCTATCATGGGAACATCTCCTCTTTCGTCTTTTTGTAGATCCATCCCCTGGGTAAGGGGAACCAAACAATAATAGCGCAGCTAATCCCCAACCATTGTTAATTGTGAAAGCAGATACTTACAGGGGATATACCTATATCTGCCTTTAACGACCGTCATTATGACCACCATTTTTCCGCTGATCCTGCCCGATTTTCTGTTGATTGCACTGGGGGCTTTGTTGCTGCGCCGCTTCCATTTCGGTCGGGATTTTTTCCAGGGTGCCGAAAAACTAGTCTATTACGTGCTGTTTCCTGCACTGCTGTTTGATTCCATTACCCGTATCCCCCTCAATTTGGCTGACACGTGGCCTCTATTAGTGGCTGCCGCTGTTTTAATTTCTGTCGGCACCTTACTGGCCTGGCTGGCCCTGCCTATTTTGAAACCCGAACTTTTGCAGCATGCGGCCCTGACCCAATGTGCATTTCGCTTCAATACCTATTTAGGGATGTCCCTGGCCAGCGCGATTGCTGGCCCACCGGGAGTGGCGGTCATGGCCTTGCTGGTAGGTTTTTCGGTTCCCATGGCCAATATGGTGGCCGTCACCGTGCTGGCGCGTGGGCAACAAGGCCGCATCGCAATCGAACTGCTTAAAAATCCCCTGATCCTGTCTACCGTAGCGGCATTGGCCTGGAATCTGGCTGGTTTGTCCGTACCAGGCCCGGTTCAATTGGCCTTTAGCCGCTTGGGGGCCTGCGCCTTGGGGATTGGTTTACTGTGTGTCGGTGCCGCCCTATCGCTGCAAGGCTCGCGCCGGGCGGGCGCACTGATCAGCTGGATCACGGCCATCAAACTGCTGGCTTTGCCCCTGGCTGCCTTGGCAACTGCCTGGGTGTTGGATATGAGCCCACTGGAGCGCCAGATGTTACTGGTGTTTGCCGCTCTGCCTACGGCCTCTTCTGCCCACGTCCTGGCTGCCCGTATGGGGGCCGATAGCCGCATGGTCGCGCTAACCATGTCGATCGGCACTATACTAGCGGGCTTGACCATTCCGCTGTGGTTATCCCTTGCTACCTGATCCTCGCCTATGAATCCGCATGCGTTGACCCTGTCCTTGCCTGACGAGGACGCCACCACCGCCTTGGCCGAGCGACTTGCTCCCTTGCTTAGCGGTCAGGTGCCTGGCGTACCCCTGGGGGGCCGAATTCACCTTCATGGTGATCTGGGCGCCGGTAAAACCCACTTCGTTCGCGCCCTGTTACGAGCCTGCGGTGTTACCGGTCGTATCAAAAGCCCCAGCTACGCTTTACTTGAAAGTTATAAAGTTTCTAGCTTATACTTCTATCATCTTGATTTCTATAGATTTAGCGATCCACGAGAATGGGTCGATGCAGGTTTTCGCGATATTTTGCAAGACAATGCCGTTGTGCTGATCGAATGGCCCGAAAAAGCAGGGGATTTATTGCCCGAGCCCGATCTGGATTTACACCTGGATTATTGCGGTGACGGTCGTTTGGCCACTCTGGATGCACACAGCGCCAAAGGAACGCTATGGATTACGACACTCGCCCCCAGCCTGCAGAAGTAGCCCCCGCCGGCAAGGCCCGTCGCCGATTCGTCGCCACGGCCACTACCCTGTTCCTGCTTCCTGTCATCCCGCGACTGGCGAACGCCAGCACCATCGTGGCCGTCCGTACCTGGCCGGCTGACGAATACACCCGCGTCACCCTTGAAATGGATAGCGAGCTCAAGGCCGAGCACTTCACGCTGGAAAATCCCCATCGCATGGTGGTGGACATCCAGGGACTGACCATGAACCGCACTATCGAGGAGCTGGTTTCCAAAGTCCGTCCTAACGATCCCTATATTCGCTCGGTGCGTGTGGGCCAGAACCGGCCCGACGTCGTGCGTCTGGTATTGGATCTGAAACAGCCCATCGCCCCCCAGATCTTTACACTCAAGCCCGTTGGTGAATACAAGTACCGTCTGGTTCTGGACTTGTACCCGCGCGTGGCCCAGGACCCGCTACTGGCCCTGCAAATTCAGGACGACGATGACCCCTTGGCTTCCGTGCTGGAAAGCCTGGCTCAAAATTCGCCTGACGCTCCAGTGCCAACTGTCCGAGGGCAATCCCTGCCACCCGCTGTGGCACGGACTCCCCCACCCGTCAGCACCCCGCCCCGCGCTCCTTCGCCGGCGGCAACACCTGGCACACCCAATCGTCCTTTGTTGATTGCACTGGACCCCGGTCATGGCGGAGAGGATCCCGGTGCCATTGGTCCGGGTGGTACGCGCGAGAAAGATGTGGTGCTAAACATCGCTCGACGTTTGAAGCGCCTGATTGATGCGCAGCCCAATATGCGTACGTATTTGACGCGGGATTCAGACTTTTTCGTCCCGCTGCAAGTACGTGTGCAAAAAGCTCGACGGGTAAAGGCGGATCTGTTTATCAGTATTCACGCAGATGCCTGGATCAAACCTAGCGCGCGTGGCTCGTCCGTGTACGCTTTGTCTCAAAACGGGGCAACCAGCTCGGCGGCCCGTTGGCTGGCAAAAAAAGAGAATGATGCCGACTTGATCGGCGGTCTGAACCTGGGTTCCCATAACCGGCAGGTCGCGCAAATTTTGCTGGACCTGTCTACGGCTGCCCAGATCAACGATTCGGTAAAAGTGGGCTCGCGTCTACTGGGCGAGATCGGCAAGATCAACCGCCTGCATAAACGTCGTGTCGAGCGCGCCGGTTTTGCTGTGTTGAAAGCCCCCGATATTCCTTCAATTCTGATTGAAACGGCATTTATCAGTAATCCGGAAGAAGAACGTCTGCTGCGTAGTTCCTCGCATCAGGACAAGATCGCCCAGGCTATTTTGACGGGCATTCGAGGCTATTTTGCCGAATTCCCGGCATTGGCCAGCCGCAGTTGAACCGTAAAGCCCCACACAAAAAGCGCACCAGATTTCTGCTGCGCTTTTTTTGATCTTTGGCAATGCCCACCAGCGTAAACTCATTTCATCAGGCCCCGTAGTCGCTACACTAGCCGTATTTCTTTTTACGGCGCCGTTACGTGAAAACAGGTTAACCAGTACTCATTTCCAAGAGATAGTCGATGAGACAAACAAGGGCTCTATCCACTTTCTTTCGCCGTTCCAACAAAGCCTCATTGTGCCTGTACAGTCCGGCTCCTTACCCGTCTCCCCTGCCCTTCATCCCAGGCCAGGGTAGTCCGCGCGCCTGTCGCGAATCACCTCCCTGATCGGCTCACCCTGCAGCCATGTGCTGGTCGGCTCAACGACCAGGCACACACACCCTGCCATGTCCTCCGAGCGTTCTTGCATTGGCTTCAAACGACAAGGAAAAAATCATGAAATCCCCCCCCTGCCTGCTTATTGTGTACCTATGCCTGTCCCTGATAGCCGGGCCAGCCCGTGCTGATGACGACTGCGATGTCCCAGTACAGCAATGGCAAAGCCGGGATGCGGCCCTGGAGCATGCCGCTCGTCTGGGCTGGCAGGTGCAACGCCTGAAAATTGACGACGGCTGCTATGAAATTCGCGGCCGGGATGCTCAAGGCCGTTCGTTCAAAGCCAAGCTTGACCCGCAAACGCTACGCATCGTGAAAATGAAAGTGCGCGAGGGTCACGACAAGCCGGAGCGCGAACGTGAGCGCGAAAGGAATCACTGAAGCCTGCACTTGGCCGCCGTCCTTCCTGCCCTCAACCCTGAAGTTGTTTCCCTTTGATCACACCGGAGAACCATCATGTCCAAGCGTTTTCTTCTCACCACCCTGGCTGCAGCCTGTACCGTGGCCCTGCCCTCTTTAGCGCAGGGCCGTACCGTGGCACTTTCCACTACCCTCAAAGACTACGGCGGTGACGGGGCCTATTTGGCCGTCTACCTGACCGATGCCCAGGGCGCGTATGTACGCACACTGTGGGTCGCCGGCGGCAAAGCCAAATACTACAAGCATCTGGCAGACTGGAATCGCTTGTCCGCCAGCGATGGCCAACGCCTGCAAGGAGTAACCGGCGCCAGCGTCGGTGCCGGGCGCACTCTGGAGGTGACAGCAGAACTGGAGGATGCCCTGATTGACGCCGGCTACGAGCTCCGTGTCGATGCCGCCGCCGAAGACATGCGGGATAGCCCATCGGAAATCCGTGTTCCCCTGACTGCCGCCAACGCGGGCTCGCCACAGACAGGCAAACAATATATTCAATCCCTGACCTATCAGTTGCAGTAAGGAACCTACATGATCTGGCGATTCGTCCATCGATGGCTGGGACTGGTAGCAGGCACCCTCGCGCTGGTACTGGCCATCACAGGCACGATGTTGGCACTTGAGCCCTTGCGCAACGCCCTGCAGGCCGCTCCCACCGAGTCCGACCTGCCGCTTGCCACACTGGTGGAGCGCGTAAAGAGCACTGTCCCTGGCGCAGAAGAAATTCGTCATCTGCCATCAGGCATCTTCGTGGTCTATGCGTTTGAGAACGGACAAGCCCGGGCCATACGTGTGGACCCGGCAGACGGCAAAATCCTGGGAGACTACCAGGCCTCCCTGCTGCCGCGTTGGGTCAAAAACCTGCATCGCACTTTCTTGATGGACGACCCAGGACGCATTACAGCAGCCATGGTTGCTCTGGCCATGTTGACCCTGTCTGTGTCCGGACTGGTGTTGCTGCTGCGTCGAATGGGTGGCTGGCGGGGACTTACCGGGCCCGTGCGTGGCACCCTCCCCCAACGCCTGCATGTACTGAGCGGCAGGGTCATTTTATTGATCCTGGCCCTGTCCTCAGCCACGGCCCTTTACATGAGCGCCAGCACGTTCGAGCTGATCACGCTAAGTCCGAGCACGGAGCCCGAAGTGAGCTCGCAAGCCACCGGACAGCCGCCGCTTCCACCGGGCCAGATCGACCTGTTGCAGACTTTACGTGTGCAGGATCTGCAACGGCTCAATCTACCAACACATGAGGACCCTCAAGACACTTGGCGCGTTCTCACTGTTCAGGGCCAAGGCTGGGCGGACCAGTACCAAGGTCAGACCTTGGCCTGGGAGCCGTCGACCCTGGCACAACGCCTCTACGACTGGATCTTGCTCTTGCATACCGGAGATGGAGCCTGGCTGTGGGCCATTTTTCTTGGCCTATCGGCAGCGTGCATACCCTTGTTCTGGTACACAGGTATCCTAATGTGGTGGCAAGTGCGCCGCAGCCGTCCCACGCTTAAAGGCAATAGCCCACTGGCCCAGGCCGACAGTCTGATTTTTGTCGCCAGTGAGGGCGGCAGTACCTGGGGGTTTGCGCAAGCGCTGCACGACGCACTCAAAGCCATGGGTCGTCAGGTACATACCACCACGCTGGAGAACTGGCGAGTACCACCAACGGCCCGCCAGGTATATATCCTGGCCGCCACTTACGGTGAAGGCCAGCCGCCCGCCCACGCACAAAAAGCACTCAAACAGATCGCCAGCCAGCCGCCCACTGACGCTCAAGTCGCGGTTTTAGGGTTTGGGGATAGACAGTTTCCTGACTTTTGCGGATTTGCCAACACGCTCGAGCACGCCTTGCGGGAGCGGGGATGGAAACCTTTGCTGGCGCTAGAGCGTATTCATCAGCAATCTCCCCAGGAGTTTGCTCGCTGGGGACGAAGCCTTTCTGACGCGCTGGGGCAAGCTGTGCCGCTTGCCTACCAGCCTCGTTTGCCGCGCATGGCAACCCTGACACTGCTGTCACGCCAGGACTTTCCCGGTGCTACGGGTCAGCCCGCCGTCATCCTGCGCTTTGCGCTGCCCGACCAGCCAGTGCCCCGCTTCGCAGCCGGAGACCTGCTGGGCGTTCTTCCTCCCGGCGAACAGTCAGTCCCACGCTACTACTCACTGGCCTCAGGCAAACAGGATGGGTTCGTGGAAATCTGTGTGCGATACACAAGCGGTGGTGTTTGCTCTCCGTATTTGCATCGCCTGCAGATCGGAGATCAGATTCAAGCCTTCATCCGGCCCAACCCCGGCTTCACGCTGACCGGCTCCCGAAGCCCGGTGGTGTTGATTGGCGCGGGCACCGGGGTGGCTCCGTTGGCCGGTTTCATTCGCGACAATAGGCGACATCGTCCCATGTACCTGTATTACGGTACTCGTGATTCCAAACAGGATTATTATTTTGAGAAGGAGCTCAAAGACTGGCAGACCCAAGGCCATCTACACCAATTGCACACAAGCTTCTCCCGAATGCCTGATGGTGGCGGTTATGTACAGAACGCCGTACAGCGTGACGCCCAACAGATCCGCACCCTTCTGGAAAAAGGCGCGCTTGTGCGTGTTTGTGGCAGCCGCCCCATGGCTCAGGCAATCAGACAAGAACTGGACACTATTCTGATGGATATGGGCAAGAACCTGGCCTGGCTCAAGGAGAACGGGCGCTATGCCGAAGACCTCTTCTGACGTTCGACGCCTGACACTGAACGGCCCAACCATGGGCACGCGCTGGTCCGCCCTTGTGGAAACGACCGATGCCGTGGAGGTAGCAGACCTGCAACAAGCGCTGGCAGAGGCCGTTCACCAAGTGGATCGGCAAATGTCCCCGTGGCTGCCCGACAGCGAGCTAAATCGGCTCAACCGGACCCCTCCCGGTACATGGCTGGACCTGCCCCCAGAAATACTTGAGGTGTTAGCCTATGCCCTGGAGATCAATCGTCGCAGCCAGGGCGCTTTTGACCCTGGCCTGGGGGACCTGGTAGATGCCTGGGGTTTTGGCCCCGCCCGACATGAGCCCGATGCTGCCGCCATCCGTCGTGCCGCTCAAGCAGGTTCTACCCCCGCTTACGAAACACTGGAACTGGATATGGCCGCCGGCCGCGCCATTAAACACGCTCCCCTACAGCTAGACCTGTGCGGGATCGCCAAAGGCTATGCGGTAGACCGTATGGCCCTGGTGCTGCGTCAGCACGGCCTTGATCACGCCTTGCTGGCCCTGGACGGAGAACTTCGCGCCCTGAACAGCCAGTGTCAAGGCCAGCCTTGGGCGGTAGCGGTCGAATACCCCCAGGATGGACGGCGCTCCACTCACAGCGTGGTTGAACTGGATAATCTGTCCATCGCCACCTCGGGCGATTATCGGCGCTTTTTACAGCTCGGTGATATCCGAGTCGCACACACCATGGATAGCAGGCATCGCGCACCTGTGCGCAACGATATCGCGTCCGTAACTGTTCTGGCGCCAGACTGCATGCGGGCCGATGCCTGGGCCACCGCCTTGCTGGTCAGCGGCAGCGATGGCATGGCCTTGGCACAACGCATGGGCATAGAAGCGCTTTGGCTACTGCGTCGTGACAATCGTTTGACCACCGTTGGCCTGGGGCGGTTTAGCGAAGCGCCAGCATCGCCAGCAAAGGCATGATGAAAAACGGGACGCCTTAGCGTCCCGTTTTCGCACGGCCCAGTCGTATCAGGCAGCGGACTCGACAGCCTATAAAGCGGCATCACCCTTGCTTTTACGTTTGAAGATCTTCCACAAGGCCCCAGCTACAACAGGCACCGCAGCAGCCGCAATACCAATCAGCACGATGGTATTCAAATGCGCCTTGATGAAAGGCACATTGCCAAAAAAGTAGCCCAGCGTAATCAAGCTGCAAATCCATAAAACCGCGCCTGTCATGTTGTACATCTGAAAGCGCCAGGCATTCATGTGCCCCACTCCCGCCACAAAAGGCGCGAAGGTACGGAACAGAGGCAGGAAGCGGGAAATGACGATGGTCTTGCCACCATGCTTTTCATAGAAAGCATGGGTTTTGACCAGCGCACGGCGATCCAGGAATCGGGATTCCTGGGTAAAGACTTTCGGGCCTATATACCGCCCCACGTGATAGTTCACGGTATTGCCCAGCACAGCCGCCACGATCAGCAGGCCACCGAGCATCACCGGGTCCAGCATGCCCGAGGCACCGAAGGCTCCGGCAATAAACAGCAAAGAGTCGCCCGGCAGGAAAGGCAGAACCACAAGCCCGGTCTCGCCAAATATAATCAAGAACAGAACAAGATAAATCCAGGCCCCATACTGCTCGACCCACACCCCCAGGTATTGGTCAATATGAAGGATCATGCTGAGTAAATCGGGCATAGTTCCACGCCAAAATAACAATCCAGCCAGCCCAATACTGACCAGACCGACACCATAGATCAAGCGGTTAAAATAAGCCGCTACCGTTTGAAACCCGTTGAACGTGTATGGTTCAACCCTGAATACACACAAGGCCAGCCGCCCTATGTCATCAAGACGCCGTATTATCCCACTCCCTGACTTGCTTGTAAGCCAAATTGCAGCCGGTGAGGTTATCGAGCGCCCGGCATCTGTCCTGAAGGAACTGCTGGAAAACGCCATTGACGCCGGTGCCAGTGCCATCGAAATTCGTCTGGACGGCGGCGGTATCCGCCGCATCTCTGTCAGCGACGATGGTCACGGCATCACGCAAGAAGAATTGCCCTTGGCGCTGCTGCAACATGCCACCAGCAAGATTCGCTCGCTCGAAGAGTTGGAGTCTGTGGCGTCCATGGGCTTTCGGGGTGAGGCCCTGCCCTCGATTGCCTCGGTCGCCCGTCTGACAATCAATTCGCGCACCCAGGACGACCCACACGCCTGGGAGTACTCGCTAGGCCAAAGTGAACCTCAACCGGCCTCTGGGCAGATCGGCACGCATGTGGATGTACGCCAGCTCTTTGACGAGATCCCCGCCCGTCGCAAGTTTCTGCGTACGGAAGGCACGGAGTACGGCCATTGCGTGACTGCGCTGGAGCGCATTGCCCTGGCACAGCCACAAATCGCTTTTCGCCTGTTTCACAATGACAAACCCCAGCGCCACTGGCGCAGTGGCACGCTAGAGCAGCGCCTGCTGGATATCTTGGGCAAAGAGTTTATTGAGCAAAGCCTGCCCGTCGCCCAGGAACAAGGCCTGATCAGCTTGCGTGGTCTGGTGATTCACCCTGCCCACGCTCGCCCAAGTGGAGACAAGCAGTTCCTGTTTGTGAATGGCCGCTTTGTGCGCGATCGTACTGTGTCTCATGCCATACGCAGTGCGTATGCCGATGTGCTGCATGGGGATCGCCAACCCGCCTATGCCCTGTTTCTGGACATTGCCCCCTCCACACTGGATGTAAACGTACACCCGGCCAAGCACGAAGTCCGCTTCCGTGACAGTGGTGCCGTGTACCGCTTTGTGCTGCAATCCGTAGGACAAACCTTGGCGCAAGGCAGTATGGCCGGTGAAACGCCTATTGCCGCCATGCCTTTGCCTGAAGGTGCCACCCAGCCCCAAGCGCCAGATACACCCTACCCTTCCCCCGTTCCTGGCGCAGCAGGCGGCTCCTATACCAGCGGCGAACCCGCCATGCCATATAGCCATCCGGCTCGCCAAGGCTGGCAATCCAGTTTCAGCCTGCGCGAGCCATCTGGCGGCGGCAATGTGGACTGGAAAAGCATGTACCGCCCGATTGAGCCTGTTTCCAGCAACACCCCCGTCACCGACTATCAAAGCGACACGGATAGCGCGACCGACGAATTTCCCTTGGGCATGGCGCTGGGCCAATTGCACGGTATCTACATTCTGTCGGAAACCCGTCAAGGCATGATTCTGGTGGACATGCACGCCGCCCACGAACGTGTGGTCTACGAACAGTTAAAGCAGGCGCTGGATGGTCGTGAGCTACCTCGCCAAGACTTGCTGGTCCCCGTGGTCTTTGGCTGCTCGGAAAGCGATATCGCTTTACTGGATGAGCATCAGGAGACCCTGGCCGAGCTGGGTCTGAGCATGAGCCCGGCAGGCCCCACCACGATGGCCGTGCGCGCCGTCCCTGCCCTCCTGGCGCAAGGCGATATCGAATCCCTGGCCCGTGCCGTGCTGCGCGACCTGGCCCAGGTAGGCTCGTCACGCCATCTGGATGAACAGCGCAACGAACTGCTCTCGACCATGGCCTGCCATGGTGCGGTACGTGCCAATCGCCGCCTGAGCATTCCCGAGATGAACGCTTTGCTTCGCAAGATGGAACAAACTGATCGGGCCGACTTGTGCAATCACGGCCGCCCCACCTGGTTCCAATGGAAGCTCAGCGAGCTGGACAAACTTTTTATGCGTGGACAATGAACGATTTACCCATTCTGTGCCTGGCCGGCCCGACAGCCAGCGGCAAAAGCGCAAGCACGCACACCTTGGCGCAACACTGGCCAATTGAAGTGATTGTGATGGACTCGGCCACGATTTATCGTGACATGGATATTGGCACCGCCAAGCCCAGCGCCGAAGAACAAGCGGCCATTCCCCACCACTTGCTGGATATTCGCGACCCAGTTGAAAGTTATTCGGCGGCGGAATTCGCCACCGATGCCACCCGACTGATTCAGGAGATTCAGGCACGCGGGCATTATCCCGTCCTATGTGGCGGCACCATGCTGTATTACAAAGCCTTGCGTGAGGGCTTGAACGACTTGCCACAGGCCGACCCTGCCATTCGCCAGCAACTGGATGAACGCGCCCAGGAAATTGGCTGGCCCGGCATGCACGCGGAACTGACCCGCATCGACCCGGTAACAGCCGCCCGATTGGCTCCACGCGATAGCCAGCGCATCCAGCGTGCGCTGGAGATTTTCCATATCAGCGGCAAGACCATGAGCGACTGGCTCAAGGACAAGGCCCAGCCTCAAGAAGGCAGCCATCGGTACGTCACCCTGAGCCTGGAACCGGAAGACCGATCCTGGCTGCATAAACGTATTGCGGTTCGCTATCAAGACATGATCAAACAAGGGCTGCTGCAGGAAGTGGAGAAGCTTTATCAGCGCCCTGACTTGCATCCCGGCCTGCCCTCTATTCGCTGTGTGGGCTATCGGCAACTGTGGTCATATCTGGACGGCGAAGTCAGCCTGGACCTGGCCATTGAACAGGCGATTGCCGCGACTCGCCAACTGGCCAAACGCCAATTGACCTGGCTGCGATCCGAACCCGAGCGTCTGCAATTCAACTGCCAGAACCCGCAAGCTGCCGAGCAGATTGTGCAAGCGACGCGCCAGATCTGGCCAGCTTGATACTCAGATAACAGCCTCGTTTTTACGAACAGTCCCTGGCAGCCGGATAGTATCCAACTGCCAGGGACTGTTCAAAAAGACCGCTTTTTTTATCCAAACTCCGTTTTTACACCGAAGCGCCGTTCAGCTTGGGCTGGATTTGAGTGCGCATCGCCAGGTACTGGAACGCACCGCCCAACAAGGCACCAATCAACCAACCATAACCGGCCATATTCGCCAGTGCGGGTACCCACACCGTCGCCACCGAGAACACGGCTGCCAGGAAAAAGGCGGTCATGGCGCGCTTGTTCCAGCCATTCTGAAAGTAGTAAGTACCACTTTCTTTCAGGGAGAACAGATCCGACACCACCACCCGCTGTCTGCGAATCAAGTAAAAGTCCACAATCATGATGCCGTACAAGGGAGCCAGCAAGGCGCCCAAGGTATCCACAAAGCCGGTAATCCCGATGGCGCTGATCAGCGGCAGCCACAGAGCACCGATAAAGAAAGCAATGACAGCAGTCAGAATGCCGCCCATCTTTGCGGAGATCAGCTCGGGCTTCAGATTGGCCAGGTCAAAAGCAGGCGGAATGAAGTTCGCCACCAGGTTGATACCGACGGTGGCGGCAAAGAAGGTCAAAGCCGCAATGACCGTCAGAACCAGGCTATCGACACGATCCACAATATCGGTGGGGTTGGTCAAGGTTTCACCAAACAGCACAGCCGTACCAGCGGTAATGAACAAGGCCAGGAAGGAGAACACGGCTAGACTGACGGGCAAGCCCATGAAGTTACCGATACGCATGCTGCGCTCGTCTTTCACAAAACGCGAGAAGTCACCGTAATTGATCACGACAGCGGCAAAGTACGCCACCATGGTCCCCACCACCGCACCAAAGGCCATCAAGGGGCCGCCTTCATAAGTGCCCTTACCGGCAAAAATCTCGCCTACTTTATCAAGCAGACCGCTGCCTGCCTTGTACCAAATCACCGCCAGCAGCGCGAACATCACCAGGTACACCAAGGGACCTGCCCAATTCAGGAAGCGCGTAATCCACTTCATGCCCATCAGAAAAATACCCAGTTGCAAGACACAGACCACGATGTAAGACAACCAGCCCACCCAATCCAGCCCCAGGAACAGAGCACCTCCGGGGTGGCCGAGCAAGGCATTGAACAACAAAGCCAAGGCGGTAGAGGCAAAGTAGGTCTGCACGCCGTACCAGAAGATAGCCACAATCCCGCGTACCAGGGCAGGAAACTTGGCGCCCTTCACCCCCATGCTGATACGGGCGATCACAGGATAGGGAACGCCATACAACACGCTGGGTTTACCGCTCAGGTTCACCAGGCCCATCACAATAAAACCGGCCAGCAAGATACCGGCAAACACGGCCCAGCCATTGAGCCCATAAGAAATAAACAAGGTGGCGGCCAGGGTATAGCCAAACAGACTTTGAATATCGTTGGACCAGACGTTGAAAATCTCGAACCAGCCCCACAAGCGTTTTTGTCGCGGCAAAGGCGCCAGATCCTCGTTATGCAAGGATGGATGCGGGTCTTTCAAGGATAAATCGCTATGCTCCATTTTTCTTCCCCTCAGAAATTGCTTCTAACATTTCAGCTAATATTTCTATGCTCTTGCCGCTACTGTAGGAGCCTTGCTGGCCGGGGAACATTATGGAATGTACGAGTAATACTTAAATTCGGATTAGCTCGAAAAACAGCATAATTACTTTCATATAAACCTTATTTGAAAATCAAATACACCAGATTCGATGCGCTAATACAGCGGGCTTCGGGAGCAGACGCAGAAATAAAAAAAGCCAGCTCATTGAGCTGGCTTTTCTATTCACGGAAAGATCCGAGGGTTTCAGACCACTTCAGTCTGCGCCTGACCTTCCTGACGTTCCAGGATTTCGCCCAGTTGGTAGACGGTTTCGCCTTGCTCGGACAAGGTGGCGCTGATGGCCTCTGCCTTGTCTGCAGGAACGATGATGATCATGCCAATACCACAGTTGAACACGCGGTACATTTCTTCGTCGGCCACGTTACCGTTGCTTTGCAACCACTGGAACAAGGCAGGCATGGTCCAGGAATCGCGCTTCAGGCGGGCAGTCAGGTGCTTTTGCAGAATGCGTGGCACGTTCTCCAGCAAGCCGCCGCCCGTGATGTGAGCCAGGCCCTTGATGTCTGCACCGTGGGCAGCCAAGGCGGCCAGCACGGATTTCACGTAAATGCGGGTGGGCTCCATGACCACGTCAGCCAAAGGACGGCCATCCAGCTCGTCGGTAGGCTTGGCATTGGCGTGCTTGAGAATCTTGCGAATCAAAGAGTAACCATTGGAGTGAGCACCGCTGGAAGCCAGGCCCAGAACCACGTCACCGGGGACAATGGACTTGCCGTCGATAATGCGCGATTTTTCCACCGCACCCACCGCAAAACCGGCCAGGTCGTATTCGCCTTCGGGGTACATGCCGGGCATCTCTGCCGTTTCGCCACCAATCAGGGCGCAAGCGGACAGTTCACAACCTTTGGCAATGCCACCCACCACTTGAGCCGCCGTATCGACCGACAGCTTGCCGCAGGCAAAATAATCCAGAAAGTACAAGGGTTCTGCGCCCTGGACTAGAATGTCGTTGACACTCATGGCCACCAGGTCTATACCCACAGTGTCGTGGCGCTGCCAGTCAAATGCCAGGCGTAGTTTGGTACCAACACCGTCGGTGCCGGACACCAGAACGGGCTCTTTAAGGTGGGTAGGCACTTCAAACAAAGCGCCAAAGCCTCCGATTCCAGCCATGACGCCTGCACGCATGGTTTTGGCAGCCAGTGGTTTAATACGATCGACCAGGGCATCGCCCGCGTCGATATCCACGCCTGCATCGCGGTAGGTCAAGGAAACAGAAGTAGTGTTTTTCATGGGAAAAGCCGTGGGATATGTGAAAATTGCGAGTTGGACGAAATTGTACGACACATGACCGAGCAACTGATTCTGGATATATCTCCAGCACCGCCTGCCTCTTTGGACAACTTTGTTGCCGGAGCGAATCAGGCTGCGTTGCAGGCTCTGCGTCAGTGCAGTCCAGGACGCGCGGTTTACCTGTGGGGACCGCCCGGCGCAGGTCGAACACATCTGCTGCGGGCGATGGCCAGTCAAGACGACAGCCGCTATTTTAGTTCAGATACTCCCTCCCAGCCCATCTTTGACATCGCCACGGATGACAAAGCCCCTCCCAGCCTCTTGGCCATCGACGATATCGAACGTTTTGACAAGCACGGACAGGCTGCCGTATTTGCACTGTACAATCGCTGGCGCGAGTCGGCCACCCGGCCCGACGCCTTCACGCTGCTGGTCTCCGGCGACCGGGCACCCAAAACCATGTCAGTACGCGAGGACTTGCGAACACGACTGGGCTGGGACCTGGTATTCAGACTGGAATACCTCTCGGACGCCCACCGGGCCGAAGCCATGCAACAGCGGGCCGCTGCCCGTGGGCTGCAACTGCAAGCGGAAGTGCTCAGTTGGATACTGACTCACTACGATCGCGATATGAACCGCTTGAGCGCACTGATCGATGCGCTGGACAACTATTCACTGGTAAAGAAACGCCCCATCACTTTACCCCTGCTCAAAGAACTTCTGGCCAACAGCCAGACCCAATCTTCTAGTTGAGTCATGACTGCTTCTTCTTTTATTGCCCTGTTTGATCTGGACCACACTCTGCTTCCTTTAGATAGCGATTACCAGTGGGCTGACTTCCTGGCCCGTACTGGCCGCGTCGGTGACCCCGCCGAAGCCATCCGTCTGAATGAAGACCTGATGGAACGCTATAACCAGGGATTATTGACGGCCGAAGAATCGGCCGAATTCATGTTGGGCCTGCTCACCAACGCCAGCCAGGAAGAGTTGCTGGCCTGGCAAGACGAATTCATGCAGGCCGTGATCCTGCCCTCGATCAGCCCCGCTGCCCGCGAGCTGCTGGCCCAGCATCAGGACCAGGGCCATCTGGTAGCGATTGTGACGGCCACCAACGAATTTGTGACGCGTCCCATTGCCGCTGCACTGGACGTAGACCACTTGATCGCCACTACCCCTGAAATGAAAGATGGCCGCTACACCGGCAAGATCAGCGGTGTGCCCAGCTTTCAGGCTGGCAAGATTACCCGTGTGGAGCAATGGCTCCAAACCATGGGCAAATCTCTGGCTGACTTCGAGCGCAGCTGGTTCTACAGCGATTCGCCCAATGATCTGCCCCTGATGGAAGTGGTGACCGACCCTGTGGCGACCAACCCCAGCGACAAGCTGCGCGCCGTGGCGACCGAACGTAATTGGCTCGTCATCGATTTGTTCGCTGACATGATGGACAGCAAATCGTAAAATCAGACGCATGCTCAAGCGAACAATAAAAACATTTGTCGACCGGCTGCTCAAACCAGCCAAAAGCGCGCGTCCCAAAGGGCCGCGCCGCTACACACGTGAAGAACATGGCATAGACCGGCGTCTGGTCTCACGTCATGCCATCAAAGTGTGCGAAGTGCTGAACCACGAAGGCTATCAAGCCTATGTCGTGGGCGGCGCGGTGCGCGATTTGCTGGTGGGCCTGGAACCCAAGGACTTTGACGTGGCCACCAACGCCACGCCCGAGCAAATCCGCCCCCTGTTCCGTCGCGCCCGCATTATTGGCCGCCGCTTCCGCCTGGTTCACGTGGTGTTTGGCCAGGAAATTATCGAAACCTCGACCTTCCGGGCTGACGATAGCGGCAAGCAGACCGACGAACATGGCCGGATCCTGCGAGACAACGAGTACGGCACCATCGAAGACGATGCTGCCCGCCGTGATTTCACGCTGAACGCGCTTTACTACGATCCTCTGACCGAAACCGTCATCGACTACCACAACGGGGTGGCCGATCTGAAAGACCGTCAGGTACGTATTATTGGTGATGCGCAAACCCGCTATCGTGAAGACCCGGTCCGCATGCTACGCGCCGTGCGCTTCGCTTCCAAGCTGGATGCCACTATCGAACCCACGACCGACGCGCCGATTCGTTCCTTGTCGCGCCTGATCGAGAACGTGCCCGAGTCCCGCCTGGCTGACGAAACCCTCAAGCTGCTGAACTGCGGCCACGCCATGGATTGCATCCAGCGCCTGCAAGCCTTGGGCCTGCACAGCAAGCTCTTGCCCATGGTGGAGCCGGTGCAGCGCCTGCCCGGTGGCTCGGAATTTCTGGATATGGCCCTGGCCCGTACCGATACCCGCGTTCGCGCCGGTAAATCGGTCAGCCCCAGCTTTATCTATGCCTGCCTGCTCTGGAAGCTGGTCAAGCAGGAGTGGGACCGACGCAGCGCTCAGGACATGCATCCCCAGCAAGCCTTGCTGGAAGCCGCCGACCTCATCCTGGAAAAACAAAGCCGCATCATGCCGATTCAAAAGCGCTTCCAGTCGGATATGCGCGAAATCTGGTTCATGCAGCCCCGTTTTGAACGCATCGCCAATCGCGCCATCTGGCGCATGACGGAACAACCTCGTTTCCGTGCCGCTGTGGACTTTTTACAACTACGCGCCGAAGCCAAAGAGATCGATAGCGTACAGGCACAATGGTGGATGGATCTGGCTGATGCGGGCGATGAAGAGCGCAGCGCCATGATCGCCGTGCGCAAACCTGCTGGCACCGCCGCCACTGGCTCGCGCAGTGGTCAGCGCCGCACACGTCGTCGCCGCTCCAATGCCAAGCGCAGCAACTCAGCAGGCGCAAACGAGTCGTGATCCCAGGCAACACCACCGTTTTTGTGGCTATGGGCGCAAATCTGGGTGAGGCACGGCAAACTCTGGAAACAGCAGCGGCTGAACTGGCCGCTACTGCTGGCATCCAGGATCTGACGCTGGCCCATTTCTACAGCACGGCTCCCGTCGATTCCAGTGGCCCGGATTACGTCAATACTGTCGTCCGCTTCACCTGCACCCTGGCGCCCGAGGCCTTGTTGGATCTTCTGCAAGCCATCGAGCACGAGCACGGCCGCACACGCCTGTACCGTAATGCACCCCGTACCCTGGATCTGGACTTGCTGCTTTACGGGCAAGAGCAGATCAATACGGAACGGTTGATCGTGCCACATCCCCGCATGCACGAGCGTGCCTTTGTGCTGGTTCCACTGGCCGATCTGGCTCCTGAACTTGAACTGGCCCAAGGCCACATAAGCACCCTGCTGGACTCGGTGAAAGACCAGGGCATCTGGCGCCTGGACTAATTGCACGCAGGATCAACTTGCCACCTTTTTGCGTCATCAATGCGTGACAAGGCTGCTAGTGACTGAAATAAGGGGTGACTACACCCCGGCCAGCTCCTTGGAGCGAGCAAGAAAGACTCCCTGCAAACGCTGTACAGGCCGCTGTCATCGACACCGGCCTATTAACGTTTTTTTTGCGCGCTAGGCGTCCAAGAGCTTGATCAGCGCGTCCTGATGATTGGATCGGGCTTCCAGCAGTTGCCGCCCTTCTTCGGTCAACATGGCAATCAAAGGAGCGGGAAAAGGGGAAGGCGTTTGCGTCGTTTGCGGGATGGCTTGGACTAATCCCAGCGACTGTAATTGTTCAAAAACGGCTTGTTTCTTGTGCCAGGGAGTTTGGCGTAAGCGCACGAGCTCAAGAGTGTTCCAAATAGTGGGGTTGAGCTGCGGAATAGTTGTGGAGCGCTGAAGTTGCGTCATACAAGGCCCTTAATTAAGACCACCCATACCGACATTGTGTGCCCATAAGGGGAGGTCAGCCAGAAAGCATCCCTATACCGTACAACATAACAATGTACAGAATATTTCAAGGAGTTCTGACAAACATCGTCGCAGTGCTGCTCCAAGTCACCAATAAGCAATAACCCGCGCTTGCGCCCTTGCTGGACCGGGAAAATCAGTCTGGGCCCTGTTTTTTCGCACAGCTTTTATGTCGCAAAATTATTCCGAACAGCAGCAAAAACACAACAAAAGAGGCCAGGCCAGCCAGCCCCAGATTTGCACTCAAGCCATAGGCGTCCACAAACTGCCCACCCAGCCAGGAGCCAAGCGCTATGCCGATATTGAAGACAGCCACGTACAACGCAGTGGCGACCTCAACAGCATTGGCTGCAGCCTTCATCATCCAGCTCATCAGCCCAACCGACACCCCGCCATAGGCCAGGCCCCAAAGCAGCAAAATCACACCTCCACTCAGCGGTGAACCACCCACTGTCAAGAAAAGCAAAGCAGTGATGCTTATACCCAACGCTATCGCCATCAAGCTGGCTTCAGTGCGTTGCGCCGCCGAAATCCCGATCAGGAAATTGCCCACAATCCCGGCCACACCATAAGCGAACAACAAGCCCCCTATCCATTCAGAGCCTATGCCGGAAACAGACAGCAAAAGAGGACGCACAAAGGTAAACGCGCTGAAATGCCCCGCAACCAGCATCAAGGTCAGCAGCAAGCCAAACCATAACCGCCGATTGCCAAATTGCTCGACGAACTGACGCCATGTGGTCGAGCACGACACGGACAGAGGAGGAATCACGGCCAGATGGAAGATCAGCACCGAAGCGCTCAGTAGCGCCATGCCGCCAAAGGCCCAGCGCCACCCAAGCAGATCGCCCATCAAGGCGCCTAAGGGCACGCCCAATACAGAAGCCGCGGCGACCCCACCGAAGATGATCGAGGTTGCCAACCCCACAGACTGAGCCGGAACCAGACGAGAGGCCAACCCCCCCGCAATGGCCCAGATCCCTCCCATGCAAAAGCCGACCAGTACAAGGGCAGCCAGCATCCAGACAATGCTGGGAGCCAGGGCAGACGCAATATTGGCCACCACCAACAAGGCCAGCAAACCGCACAGGATGCGTCGCCTATCCACGCCACCAGAAACCAACACCACCAGCGGCGCAAACAAAGCGGCCAATAAGGCAGGTAAGGAAATCAACAAACCAGCCGTCCCCGTAGAGGTCTGCAAGCTGTCTGCAATGGGGGTCAACAAACCTACGGGCAACATTTCTGTGGTGACCACTGAAAAGGTGGCCAAGCCAACAGCGCCAACCGCCAACCAGGACTGCCGCTTGCCGGGCTGCCCGGCCATGGATAGAGAAGGGGTATTCATCGCTAAATATTCAAGGAAAGAAGGCTAAACAGCGCAGGAACGAGCCGTTACAGGTTTGCGCAAACGTTGATGGCTGAACAAGGCAAGCAAGACGATCAAGGCAGCGGCATAGAGCGCGACCATAAAACCAGAACTAGCTCCGCCCTGATCCACCATCTGTCCCGAAGCGGCAGCCCCCATGGCCACACCAATATTCAGACCAGCCAGCAACCAGGTCATGCCCTCGGTTAATTGCTGCTCCGGCACCACACGCTCAACCAGCGACATGGCAACAATCATGGTGGGAGCGAAAAACAGACCAGCCAGCAAGACCGCCCCTGCCAACTGAGCCACGCTGGCCACCAGCCATAAAGGCAAGGTCGTGGCAGCGGTAGCCAAACCACCTACTAAAAGCAGACGATGCAAAGGAATATTCAGCTTCAAACCACCAAACACCAGACCCGCCACGCAAGAACCCAAGGCATAAGCCGATAGCACCAGACTGGCCGCCCCCGGCTGCCCCATCTGCTCGGCAAAAGCCACGCTGACAATATCCACGGTGCCCACGATCACCCCCATGGCGACCATCAACAGGGCCAATAGACGCACACTATTCAGACGCAGGACCGAAGGGCGACTGCCCTGCTCCTGCACTTGAATCGGTGGCTCAGTCCCCTTTTGGAGCAGCAGAGCCAACACACCCGCAATCAGTAATAGCGCAGCAGCCAGCACACCCGCTTGCGGAAACACCAGAACCGCCAAGCCCACCGACAAAGGCGGCCCGGCAATAAAGGTGACCTCATCCAGCACGGTTTCCAACGAATAAGCCGTTTGCAAGCGATCCTGGCCGCGATAAATCGCCGTCCAGCGGGCACGTACCATGGCCGACATGCTGGGCATGAAACCGGCCAGC
Source organism: Alcaligenes sp. (assembly GCF_050255915.1). Lineage (NCBI taxonomy): Bacteria > Pseudomonadati > Pseudomonadota > Betaproteobacteria > Burkholderiales > Alcaligenaceae > Alcaligenes > Alcaligenes sp. Next base: position 159,556 of record NZ_JBFWIQ010000001.1, on the reverse strand, counting down.
ACCGCGCCTGCAAACAAGATCCAATCAGGCGCTTGCCACCAGCTCGCCCCCAACAAGAGCAGCAGGCCCAGCACACTGATGGCTGTTGCCAGCGGCAGGACACGACTTTGCCCACGCTGGTCCACCCAACGGGACACCTGCGGCGACACCAGCGCATAGGTCAGGACAAAAGTGGCGGACACCGCCCCCGCCAAGGCATAGCTGCCCCGCAATTGCGACAGCATGGTGATGATTCCTATCCCTATCATGGGCAGCGGAATCCGGGCCAGCAGCCCGGCCAGGGCAAAACCCCGTGTGCCGGGCGCGGCAAAAAGTTCTCGATAAGGCTGAGCCATTACATTCTCCGTGGACGCCCGCTTGCCACGACACGGTGATGCGTCGACAATACATACAAGGCGTATGTTTAAAATGATATATACATACGCCGCGCATGTAAATATACATTCAGTCCGTATGTAAGGAGAAACTATGGCACGCCGTACCCGCGCCGAGATGGAAGAAACCCGCGCCACCCTGCTGGCCACCGCCCGCACTTTCTTTGCAGAGCGTGGTTATGCCGACACATCCATGGACGAATTGACGGCCCAAGCAGGTCTGACACGCGGCGCGCTCTACCATCACTTCGGCGACAAAAAAGGTTTGCTGGCGGCGGTGGTCGATCAGATCGATGCAGAAATGGATGAACGCCTGCAGGCTATTTCAAACAATGCCGAGGATGCCTGGGACGGGTTTGTACGCCGCTGCCATGCCTATCTGGAAATGGCACTGGAGCCGGAAATGCAGCGCATTGTCTTGTGTGATGCCAAAGCCGTACTGGGTGGCGCCTCACCCGAATCACATCAATATTGTGTCGGTTCCATGGAAAGCCTGATTCAGGCACTGATGGATCAAGACCGGATTGAACAGGCCGATCCCCACGCCCTGGCTTCCCTGATTTACGGCAGTCTGGCTGAAGCCGCATTCTGGATTGCCCAGGGAGAGGATGGCGATGCCCGCTTGGTGAAGGGGCTGGCAGCACTGGATTTGTTGCTGCGCGGCTTGCTGATCAAGTCCTGAACGGGTGATGCTCAAAGCAGCCAGAGTCCCGGCAAAGAGCAGGCCTGGGAGTATCTGCTTCTAGCGACAGGCAGATCAACAAATCGAATTCTGTTTTACGCGACTTCTTGAGCGGCGAGAAATATACGGTCCTGGCTTTTGCGGCGATGATGAGCCGTCCCAAAAGCCGAAACGTCCTGGCAAGCAAGTAAAGGCCACATAAACGCCAGCCATAAAAAAAACCCGCATTGAATGTTGTGCTGACACTGCTTTTACAAGCAGACCAGAAACACTCATGCGGGTTTTTCATCGACAAAGCCGGGAAGCCCAAGCTTCCCACTTCACGTCTTACACAGCGACCAAAGAGATCTCTGCAATACGCTTGCGCCACTCGGCCGGGCCAGTGTTGTGCACGGACACGCCTTGCGAATCCACGGCTACGGTCACAGGCATATCCTGAACCTCGAACTCGTAAATGGCTTCCATGCCCAGGTCTTCAAAAGCCACCACTTTCGCATTGCGAATGGCCTTGGATACCAGGTACGCAGAACCACCCACGGCCATCAGGTAAGCCGACTTGTGAGCACGAATGGCTTCAATCGCGGTTGGGCCACGCTCGGCCTTGCCGATCATGGAGATCAGGCCGGTTTTGGCCAGCATCATCTCGGTGAACTTGTCCATGCGAGTGGCGGTGGTTGGGCCTGCTGGACCCACGGCTTCGTCACGCACAGGATCAACCGGGCCCACGTAGTAAATCACGCGGTTGGTGAAGTCCACTGGCAGGGACTCGCCCTTTTCCAGCATGTCCTGAATACGCTTGTGAGCGGCGTCACGGCCCGTCAACATCTTGCCCGACAGCAGCAAGGTCTGACCTGGCGTCCAGGAAGCCACTTCTTCAGGGGTCAGCTCATCCAGATTCACCTGGCGGGACTTGTTGTAGTCCGGTGCCCAGTGAATGTCAGGCCAGGCCGACAGCGGTGGAGGTGCCAGCTCGGCTGGGCCATTGCCATCCAGCGAGAAATGCACGTGGCGGGTTGCCGCACAGTTGGGGATCATGGCCACAGGCTTGGAAGCGGCGTGGGTCGGGAAGGTGTTGATCTTCACATCCAGCACAGTCGTCAAACCACCCAGACCTTGAGCGCCAATACCCAAGGCATTGACCTTCTCGTAAAGCTCGATACGCAGCTCTTCCAGCTTGCTTTGCGGGCCGCGTTGCAGCAGCTCGTACATATCGATGTCTTCCATCAGGGCTTCTTTGGCCATCAGCATGGCTTTTTCGGCTGTGCCGCCAACGCCAATACCCAGCATGCCCGGAGGACACCAGCCAGCGCCCATCGTAGGAACGGTCTTGAGTACCCAATCAACCAGAGAATCGCTGGGGTTGAGCATCACGAACTTGCTCTTGTTTTCTGAACCACCACCCTTGGCTGCCACTTGAATGTCGACCTGATCCCCAGCGATCAGTTCGACATTCACAATACAGGGCGTGTTGTCGCGCGTGTTCTTGCGCGTGAACAAGGGGTCGTTCAGGATGGAGGCCCGCAGCGGATTATCCGGATTCAGATAACCGCGACGTACCCCCTCGTCACAGAGCTCCTGCAAGGAGCGCTTGGTATCAAAGCGCACACCCATGCCCACTTTCAGGAATACGTTCACCACCCCGGTGTCCTGACAGATGGGGCGGTGGCCCTCGGCACACATGCGCGAGTTGGTCAGGATCTGGGCGATGGCATCTTTGGCCGCCGGGTTCTGTTCGCGCTCGTAGGCGCGGGCCAGATGCTCCAGATAGTCGGTGGGATGGTAGTAACTGATGAACTGCACCGCATCAGCGATGGACTGAATCAGATCGTCTTCTTTGATCGTGGTCATGGTGGCGTCTATATAAAAAACGGAATAAACAAGGGGAAACTATTTGCCCTGCCAGACAGGCTCGCGCTTTTCAGCGAAGGCCGTCGCGCCTTCCTTGGCGTCTGCAGAGGTGAAGATGGCAGCGATACGAGGGCGTTGCAGATCAAACAGATCCGACTGACGCCAGTCGCGCGACTGGGAAATAATGCTCTTGGCAGTTTGCACAGCCAAAGGACCATTGGCAGCAATCTGCTCGGCCAGTGCCAGGGCCTGCTCAGTGGCTTTGCCTGGCTCGGCCAGACGGCTGACCAACCCAAGTTCTGCCATACGGGCCGCGGGGTACATCCCGCCGGTCAACACCATTTCCATGGCCATATGGTAAGGAACGCGGCTTGGCAAACGCACCATGCCGCCCGATCCAGGAACGATGCCGCGTTTCACTTCAGGCAGACCAAAGTTGGCGCTGTCGGCCGCAACAATCAGGTCGCAGGACAAGGCAATTTCAAAACCACCGGCCAGGCAGTAGCCTTCCACAGCGGCAATCAATGGCTTGGCAGGCGGGCGCTCGCAAATACCGGCAAAGCCGCGGTCGCCTACATAAGGGCGCTGCCCCGTCTTGGCAAAGGCTTTCAGATCCATACCGGCGCAGAACGTATTGTTAGCGCCGGTCAGCACGCCTACGGCAATGCTGGGGTCGGCATCAAACTCATCCAGAGCCTGAGCCAGCGCCTGCGCCGTTTCCAGGTTGATGGCATTGCGTGCCTCGGGACGGTTCAAGGTAATCAACAACACCTTGCCGATACGTTCAAGCGTGACAAGTTCACTCATGGACCTAGCCTCCTATAGACTGCTGCCCGGGATTGTGTTTCAAGATCGGGTCAGCAAATAAGCCGTATTTGGACAAACGCATATGATACGTCTAAAAACAACTTGACCGCCCGGTACACAGCGGCCTTGCCCATGGCCCGGACGGCCAAAATAGCCCATTGCGGGCGCTTTTCTGCTGCAAGGGCGCAGTTCACGCTAAAATAGAAAAATTTTGCAGCTTCTCGCTTTACTGGCCATTGCTCATGCTCACCTTTCAGCAAATCATACTTACGCTCCAGCAATACTGGGACAAGCACGGATGCGCTCTGCTTCAGCCCTACGACATGGAAGTCGGTGCCGGAACCTCTCATACGGCAACCTTTTTGCGGGCCATTGGTCCCGAACCCTGGCGCGCTGCCTATGTGCAGCCTTCGCGCCGCCCCAAAGACGGGCGCTACGGGGACAACCCCAACCGCCTGCAACACTATTACCAGTTTCAGGTCGTGCTCAAGCCCGCACCTGAAAACATTCTGGACTTGTATATCGGCTCGCTGGAAGCCTTGGGCATCAACCCCAAAGCGCACGACATCCGTTTTGTTGAAGACGACTGGGAAAACCCGACACTGGGCGCCTGGGGTCTGGGCTGGGAAGTCTGGCTCAATGGTATGGAAGTCACCCAGTTCACCTACTTCCAACAAGTAGGCGGTCTGGATTGCACGCCAACCACGGGCGAGATCACCTACGGTCTGGAGCGTCTGGCCATGTACTTGCAAGGCGTAGAAAGCGTCTACGATCTGGTCTGGACCGAAGGTCACAACGGCCAGCGCATTTACTACCGCGACGTGTTCCACCAGAACGAAGTCGAGCAATCCACCTACAACTTCGAGCACGCCAGCACCGATGTGCTGTTTGCGCATTTCAACGACTACGAAGCCGAAGCCAAGCGCATCATTGACGTGCCGCTGGCCCTGCCCGCTTACGAGCAAACGCTGAAAGCGGCCCATACCTTCAATATGCTCGATGCACGCGGCGCCATCAGTGTGACTGAGCGCGCTGCCTATATTGGCCGTATCCGCAATCTGTCCCGCGCTGTCGCACAGGCTTACTACGACTCCCGCGAACGCCTAGGTTTCCCCATGCTGAGCAACACATCCTCGGAGGCCAAGTAATGAACGCCTCCACGACACAGCCTTTGCTGATTGAACTGTTCACCGAAGAACTGCCCCCCAAAGCGCTGCAACAGCTAGGTCAGGCCTTTAGTGAAGGTCTGCAAAAAGTATTGGGCGAGCAAGCCCTGCTGGCACCGAACTGTGAAGTGCGTGCCTACGCGACGCCACGCCGCTTGGCTGCCTGGTTCAGCGCTGCTTACCAGCAAGCTGAAGACCAGCCTTACACCGAAAAACTGATGCCCGCCCATATTGGCCTGGATGCCAACGGCGAGATCGCCCCGGCTCTGGCCAAACGCCTGGCTGCCAAAGGTCTGGAACATCTGAAAGCCAGCGACCTGCTGCGCGAATCCGATGGCAAGCAGGATTACCTGTACGCCAGCGGCATAGCCACCGGCGCGGCGCTGAAAGACGGCCTGCAAGAAGCCCTGGAATGGTCCATTACCCACCTGCCCATCCCTAAAGTGATGCGCTACCAGTTGGCCGATGGTGTCAGCAGCGTGCGCTTTGTGCGCCCTGCCCACGGTCTGGTCGCCCTGTGGGGTTCGGACATCGTTCCCGTCAGCGCCCTGGGTCTGCAAGCCGGTCGTCAAACACACGGCCACCGCTTCATGTGCGATGCCCCCTTCGACATCCGTGATGCCGATAGCTGGGCCACCCAAGTCCAGGAACAAGGCTGGGTCGTTCCGTCCTTCGAGACACGCCGCGAACAGATTCGCACCGACCTGGAAGCTGAAGCCAAACGCCTGAACTCCACCTTGGGCGACGATCCCGAAGTGGAAGCGTTGCTGAACGAAGTCACCGCTCTGGTCGAATACCCCACCGTGTACGTGGGCCAGTTCGACGAGCAATTCCTGCAAGTGCCTTCCGAGTGCCTGATTCTGACCATGCGTCTGAATCAAAAGTATTTCCCACTGTTTGACCCCGCCACCCAAAAACTGACCAATCGCTTTTTGATCGTCAGCAATATGAAGGTGGACGATCCCAGCAACATCATTGAAGGTAACGAGCGCGTGGTTCGCCCCCGTCTGGCGGACGCCCAGTTCTTCTTTGAAACTGATCGCAAACAGACTCTGGCCGAGCGTGTTCCTACACTGGCTGGCAGCGTGTACCACAACAAGCTGGGTTCACAACTGGACCGTATCGAACGCTTGCAGTCCGTCGCTGGCTACATCGCCAAGCAGTTGGGTGCCAATGAAGAGCACGCCCGTCGTGCCGCGCTTCTGGCCAAGGCGGACTTGAACTCCAATATGGTGGGCGAATTCCCCGAACTGCAAGGTGTGATGGGTGCTTACTACGCCCAAGGCGATGGCGAGCCCGAGGACATCGTGCTGGCGATTCGTGAGCAATACCGTCACCGTCTGGACCAGCCAGTCACAGAAGCCAGCCTGACCCAGGCCATTCTGTTCCTGGCCGAGCGCGCCGAGGTTCTGGTCGGTATCTGGGGCATTGGTCTGGCTCCTACAGGTGAACGCGACCCCTACGCCCTGCGCCGCGCGGCTCTGGGCCTGATCAGCGCCTACGAACAGCTACAAGCCGGTGCCCAGTTGAAGGCCAATAGCCTGAATCTGGATACGCTGCTGAACACCACGGCATCCTTCTTCAAGGACGGTGCCCTGGCTGCTGACACGGTAGACGCGGTTCAAACCTTCATTTACGAACGCTACCGTAACCAGCTCAGCAACGATTACGAGCGCAGCGTGGTAGATGCCGTGCTGGCCCTGCGCCCACCGCTGGAACAGGTTCACGCCCGTATCCAAGCTTGCGCCTCCTTCGCCCAACGCCCTGAAGCCGAGAGTCTGGCTGCCGCCAACAAGCGTGTCAGCAATCTGCTCAAGAAAGCCGAAGGTGAACTGGCCACGCTGGACGACAAACTGCTGGTCGAACCTGCCGAGCGCGAGCTGGCTGCCAAGATTGAGCAATTGCAGCCTGTTGCTCAGGCCCAATTTGAAGCCGGCGAGTTTGACGCGTCCCTGGCCACCCTGGCTCAGGCCCGTGGTGCTGTGGATACCTTCTTCCAGGACGTCATGGTCATGGCAGAAGATCCAGCCGTCCGTGCCAACCGTCTGGCCTTGCTGGCCAAGCTGCACGCACTGATGAACCAGGTTGCTGATCTTTCCAGGCTAGCTAACTAGTGAAACTTGCCATCATTGATCGGGACGGTGTCATCAACCATGACAGCGATGCCTTTATCAAAAGCCCACAAGAGTGGGAAGCCATTCCAGGCAGTCTGGAGGCCTTGGCACGCCTGACCGAAAACGGCTGGAAGGTGGTCATTGCCACCAACCAGTCCGGTCTGGCGCGTGGTTTGTTCTCCATGACCACGCTAAACGCCATCCATGCCAAGATGCGCCGCGAACTGGCCTTGCTGGGTGGTTTTATCGACGCCATCTTTATTTGCCCGCACGGCCCTGATGATGGCTGCACCTGTCGCAAACCAGCCCCTGGCATGTTTCACGATATCGCACACCGCTATGAAGTGAACCTGAAAACCGTACCCTCGGTGGGCGATTCCTTGCGCGATCTGCAGGCGGCCAGCCAAGCCGGTTGTGCTCCCTGGTTGGTTCAGACTGGCAAAGGCATGCGTACTCTAGAGAAAGGCGGCTTGCCCGACGGCACGCGCGTCGAGGCCGATCTGGCCGCTGTTGTCGACAAATGGCTCCACGGAAACTGATATGGGCATTATCCGCGCTTCACTCTATCAACTCTTTTTGTTGATTACCGTCATCCCCTATGCCTTTGTCAGCCTGCTGATGGCACCGCTGCCACTGGATATACGCTACCGCGTAACCACCGGCTGGCCGCGTCTGGCGGTCTGGGGTGCCCGCACGATTTTGGGCATACGCTGGCAGACCAAGGGCTGGGAAAACCTGCCCGATGGCAAGGCCATCATCCTGTCTAAGCACCAATCAGCCTGGGAAACATTGTTCTTTCCGTCCTACATGCCGCGACAGGTGTGTTTTGTTTACAAGCGCGAGCTACACAAAGTCCCCTTCTTCGGTTGGGGATTGGCCTTGTTGCGCATGATCCCGATTGATCGCGCCAAAGGCCGGGATGCCTTTGAACAAGTCATCAAGGTCGGGCAGCAGCGCATTGACGAGGGCCGCTGGCCCCTCTTGTTCCCGGAAGGGACTCGCACCGCCCCTGGCACAACAGGCCGCTACAAAATGGGGGGAGCCTTGCTGGCCACCCGTACCGGCACACCGGTCATCCCCGTCGCCCACAATGCGGGCGAATGCTGGCGTCGCAATGCCTTTATCAAGACGCCGGGCTTGGTTACTATCTCTTTTGGGCCTCCCATTGATCCCACCGGGCTGAGCCCTGAAGAAGTCAACCAACGCGTACAGACATGGATTGAAACCGAAATGCGCGTCTTGAACCCGGAACGCTATGACGGTCCCCCCGCAACTGGCTCTGTTTCCTGACACGGCCTTTCCCCACCCGGCGCAGCGGCAAGAAAAGCCGCCCGCTGGTTCTGCTTTGCCGCCCAACCAGGTCTTGACCATCCGGCCTGACACCTTGCCCGAAGGCGTTCAGTGGCAACAAGTCGAACTGGATGGCCACACCATTGGCTATCAACTCAAACGCTCTCGACGTCGCACCCTGGGTCTGACCATTAACGACAGTGGCCTGACCGTTGCCATGCCTTCCTGGGTAAAGCTCAGCCAGGCCGAACAAGTCCTGCACAGCAAAAGCGCCTGGATACTGCGCAAGCTGCGCGAATACCAACAGCGTCGCGAACAATTGGCCTTGCAAAGCCTGCAATGGGTTGATGGCGATACCCTGCCCTTTATGGGCGTACCCATTCGCCTTAGCCTGAACCCACAGATTCAACAAGTTCAGTTTGAAGGCCTGATCAGCCAAGCCCAACACGGCCAGCGCTTGTCCCTGCCCTTACCCGTCGATGCCGAGGCCCAGCGCGTTCAGGAGCTGACCCAAGCCTGGCTGCAAAAACAGGCCCGGCTCTGGTTTGAGCAGCGTCTGGCGCATTATCTGGAATTGTCAGGCCTGAGCGCCAGAAAACTGCGTCTGGCCGCCCCCGCCAAACGCTGGGGATCCTGCAACAGTGACGGCACGATCATGCTGAACTGGCGCCTGATACACTTTCACCCATCCATCATTGATTACGTCGTCGCTCACGAGGTCGCGCATCTGCAAGAGATGAATCACGGCCCACGTTTCTGGGCTTTAGTCGAATCGCTCTACCCTGATTTTGTCAATGCGCGCAATCAGTTACGACAATATGATCCAGTCACCCTGCCCCTGCTTTAGGGCCTGTTGACATTAAAAGGAGCCTCACATGAATATGCAAACACGCGCATGGCAAGACGCGAAGCACAGCCGTAGCGGGACTACGGCGAGCATTCGCAACGCAGGCAGGCGCCCGTTTGCATATTCACCCTTTCGGGCTGGCCGGTATTCAGACAGCATACGTTGTTGCCCATGCCTTGCGTGGAACCACCACGCGGCGGCCTGTGCGCCTAGCCTGCTGCCTGAATACCGGCCAGTGTGGGGCCTCCTTTTAATGTCAACAGGCCCTAAGGCAGGCTGAACTCTAGGAGCTCTACCTTATGCGTATCCTGCACACCATGCTGCGTGTCGGCAATCTGGACCGTTCTTTGGCCTTTTACACCGAAGTACTGGGCATGAAATTGCTGCGCCAGTCCGACTACCCGGACGGCCGCTTCACCCTGGCTTTTGTGGGCTATCAGGACGAGTCCGAAGCCGCCGTACTGGAGCTGACCCACAACTGGGACACCCCTTCCTACGATCTGGGTAATGGCTATGGCCACATCGCCCTGGAAGTGCCTGATGCCTACAAGGCCTGTGAGGACATCAAGGCGCGCGGCGGCAAGGTCGTACGCGAGGCCGGTCCCATGAAGCACGGCACCACCGTGATTGCGTTTGTGGAAGACCCGGACGGCTACAAGATTGAACTGATCCAGGCCAAAGGGCGCGTGGATTAAAAAACAGAACCGGCCGTAGCAGGCCGGTTTTTTTATGGCGCCCCTGGACACTCTACGACTGATGATTGCCTCCCTACGACTGCTTGTACTTACTACGCTCTAGGGCAGCCAGATACTACAGTCATCGCAAGGCCTTCTTCGCTCCACCTGCTGTTCACATTTGAAGACGGCTAATCCCCAGCGATCAAACTAGGTCCAAAACAAGGTTGATCGCTTCCCGATCAGGTGGTTTCAAGTTCAAAATCAGAGCCAAGCGACTCGAATCCTATTTTGCGACTATTTGTGCCAACACCCTTACATAGCGTAGCCGCTAAAACCCGCCTGGATTCTGCGACAATCTAGCTTGGCTTGTCCCTGCCCTGTTTACTGCCAACACTATGCTCAATACTCTTTGGCTGCTTTTCTTCCTGATCGCCGCCGTCAGCGGTTTTTACCAGTGGCTGGTCGGGGGCAATAGCGAAATTTTCGCGCAGATGGTGCGCAGCTTGTTCGATATGGCCGCCCTGTCCGTGCAACTGATGCTGCTGCTTTTTGGCACGCTCACCCTGTGGTTGGGTTTCTTGAAAATTGCCGAGAAAGCCGGGCTGATCGACACCTTGGCTCGCTGGCTGGGACCACTGTTCAGCCGCCTGATGCCTGGCGTGCCTGCAGGTCACCCCGCTTTGGGCTTGATCACCCTGAACTTCGCCGCCAATGGCCTGGGCCTGGACAATGCCGCCACGCCCATAGGTTTGCGGGCCATGAAGTCGCTGCAAACACTGAACCCGCATCCGGACACCGCCACCAACGCTCAGATCCTGTTTCTGGTGCTGAATGCCTCGTCACTGACGCTGATTCCCATCAGCATTTTCATGTACCGGGCCCAACAAGGCGCACCGGACCCCACGATGGTGTTTCTGCCCATTCTGCTGGCCACCACCGCCTCCTCGCTGGCCGGATTGCTTAGCGTGGCCCTGGTGCAGCGCCTGCGTCTGTTTGATCCGGTGCTGATGTTGTGGTTTGGGGTATTTGCGCTGATCCTGGGCTCTTTCATGGCCTTGCTAGCCACACTTAGCGCTGCGGCTATCCAATCGCTTTCTTCCTTGCTGGGTAACCTGACCCTGCTGTCCATTATCTGGCTGTTTCTGCTTATCGGATGGCGCTGCAAGGTGCCGCTCTATGAAACCTTTGTAGAAGGCGCCAAAGAGGGCTTTGGCGTCGCCAAGGACCTACTGCCTTATCTGGTTGCCATGTTGTGTGCAGTAGGCGTGCTGCGTAGCTCTGGCGCCCTGGATATCGTGCTGGACATGATCCGCTGGCTGGTCAACCTGATCGGGCTGGATACACGCTTTATTGATGCCCTGCCTACCGCCTTGGTCAAACCCTTCTCGGCCGGTGCCGCTCGCGCCTTGCTGATCGAAACCATGCAGCATCACGGTGTAGACAGCTTTCCCGCACTACTGGGCGCAACGGTGCAAGGCAGTACCGAAACCACGTTCTATGTGCTGGCCGTGTATTTTGGTGCGGTAGGCATACAACGTGCTCGCCACGCCGTTTCCTGCGCCTTGATTGCCGATCTGGCCGGCGTACTGGCCGCCATCGCCGTTTGTTATTGGTTCTTCGGCTAGGAGCCAAGGCTCAGCGTGAGAGTCAGAAGCATCGCCCCAGCAGACTCAGCCAAGAAGGATTGATTATCGCAGTAAGGTGTGGCCTTAACAGGGCCCACCATGAAAAACACCCCAAAACAGGATCAAGGTCCAATTTTTGGGGTGTCATTCATTAGGGAGTGTTGTGCATCTGGCGGCTTATAGAACGCCCTTATCCATCAGGTGATCGGCCAGCGCAATGTACTTTTCCAAGGACAAATCAGCAGGACGACTGGTCGGCGCAATTTCCAAGGCCTCCCAATCAATATGGGGTGTCCAGTCACCCAGACCACCTCGCAACATCTTGCGCTTTTGTGCAAACGCGCGGGCCACAACCTGGCTGAACACCTTTGCATCACGGGCCTGGGCACGGTCAGCGGGCAAAGGCACCATGCGCACCACGGCGGACACCACTCGCGGCGGTGGGTTGAAAGCCTCGGGCGGCACTTCAAAGAGCTTGGTCATGCGATAGCGTGCCTGCAACATCACCGACAATCGGCTGTAATCCGAGGAGCCGGGTTTGGCGACCATGCGGTCGATCACTTCCCGTTGCAGCATGAAATGCTGGTCCAGCACGGCATCGGCATAGTCCAGCAAATGAAACAGCAAAGGACTGGAAATGTTGTAAGGCAGGTTGCCCACAATACGCAGATTCGGGCCCAAGGCACCGAAATCCACGCTCAAGGCATCAGCCTCAATGATTTCCAGCTTGTTGGGCGAATAATGATGACGCAGGCGAGCCGCCAGATCGCGGTCAATCTCGACCACGCGCAAGCGCTCCAGCGCCTGCGTCAATGGTCGGGTCAGGGCCGACAGGCCCGGACCAATTTCCACCATATTATCGACAGGCCGAGGGCCAATCGCACGGATGATCTGGTCGATGATGGCCTCATCTTCCAGAAAGTTCTGTCCAAAGCGCTTGCGCGCCTGATGCTGGGCCATACCTGTCCTTAGCGACGGCGGGTGCTGGACTCGGGGTCCAAACGGTTATCAATGTAAGCACGGCCACGCAAGCTGTTCAGCCAGTCCTCAAAAGCAGGCTCGGCGCGCTGCTGGAACAGGGCCTGACGAGCCTGCATACGCTTGTACTCGTTTTCCATATTGCGGGTACGGCGCTCGATAACCTGGATCAAGTGCCAGCCAAACTGGGACTCGACCACGGCGGTATCGTTGCCAGGCTGCAACTTGTCCATGGCTTGCTCGAACGGAGGTACTGTCTCACCGGGCGAGAGCCAACCCAAATCACCACCTTGTGGCGCACTGCTGTCTTCCGAGTAACGCTTGGCCAGATCCTGGAAGGACTCACCGTTGCGTAAACGCACTTGCAATTGCTCAATACGTTGACGGGCCTGCTCGGAGGTCATGACCTTGGAGAGCTTGACCAGAATGTGGCGAGCATGCGTCTGAGTCACCATCATGGGACCCGATTGGGCCGATGTCGCACTGGCCACAGGCGAGGTATTGCTTGGCGCAGCGCCGCCACGCTCCAGCACCTTCAGAATGTGAAAACCTTGACCACTGCGGATCAGGTTGGAAACCTGGCCGGGAGCCAGGTTATGAACAGCTTGTGCGAACAAATCAGGCCAGTCGGACAGTGAACGGCTTCCCATCACACCGCCATTCAGGGCTTCCTGACCGTCCGAGTTGGACGCAGCCAAACCCGCAAAGTCTGCCCCCGAACGAGCTTGGGCCAACAGACCTTCAGCTTTGGTACGCAAACGGGCTTCTTCACTCGCGTTGGCGCCTTCAGGCACCCGCACCAGAATCTGCGCCAGAGCAACGGGCGCATTCTGGCTTTGTGCAGCGGACTGCCCCAAATTACCCAAACCCGCACCACCTTGAGAGCGCAGATAAATATCGATATCGGCATCCGTAATATTGATGCTGCTGTCGACCGCACGCATACGCAACTGATCCAGCAGAATTTCCTGCTTCAGATTGGCACGATACTGTTCCCAAGTAATGCCATTTTTTTCAATCTCGGCACGCAACTGGGCTTCAGTCATATTGTTGCGCGAGGAAATCATGCGTATGCCTTCATCCACCTGCTGAGGGCCGACAGAAATGCCCATGGCACGCGCTTCCTGCTGCTCCAGACGCTCGTTGATCAGACGTTGTAAAACCTGTTTACGCAAAACGTCTTGCTCAGGAGTCGGGATTTTTTGGCGTTTGAGCTGTTCCAGCACTTGAGCCGCTTCCAGATCAACTTGACGCAAGGTAATAACCTCGTCATTGACCACGGCAGCAATGCCGTCCACAAACTGGGAGGCGGCAGCCGGTGCTGCCTTGTTTGCAGCGGGCTTGGATTGCGCCTGAGCCATGTGAGCCGTACCCAGCCCCATGACGGCCATCAAAGCCAATGACAGGCTGCGGTTTTTCAAGCTGAAACGCATATTATTCATACCTCTCATGAATCATTTTTTCCTGTACGGGGTCCGAGATGGGTTCATAGCCGATCACGCGATCACGCAACATTTTGATAGGGTCGTTGCCAATGCCGCCCAAACCGGACAGCTCCAGCTGGAAGAACATGGCTTTATTGGTTTCCCTGGCCGAAACCGCATAGCGTTGCAGAACCACTCGCGCCGCCCAGCAGCAATCACCTTTGTACTCCAAGCCCAACACCGTCTGTGTACCACGGCTTTCCTGAATGGAGTAATCGTAACGCCCCACCGCATACAGCTTGTTGCTCAAGGGCCATTGGCCCGTCATGGAGACGTATTCCTTGCCACGATGATCTTCCTCGGTAGGCGTAAAAAAAGGATCCACAACCTGACGCGGGTCACGTTCATAACGATAGTTCACACCCAGTGTGGCCAGACGTTTGGGACGCCAACGAATACCGGAAGCCAGGCGGTTGCGGCGTTTTTCGTCAGGGTTAAATTGTGCATCGAAATTGACCGAGAACGTATTGGTCAAGGCGGCACTGGCACCGACCAGGTAGTCCGAACGGGTGCTGGTACGCGCCTTTTCATCGCCCAAGGTGACAGTTTGCTTATCAAAATACAAACGCTGAGCAGCCTGCAGAACCAGACGCTCGTAGCCGGTGTCGGCATCCAACCAACGGGAAGTCAAACCCACCGTCACCTGGTTCGCATTGGAAATACGGTCCCAACCACCCGAGAAGATGTTTTCGCTAAAGGCCTGGGCAAAGTTGAAACTGGCCAGACTGGTGTCGTACAAGGGCAGCGTAGACTGGTCGCGATAAGGCACATATAAATAGTACACACGCGGCTCTAGGGTCTGGATGGAGTCATTGCCAAACAAGGTGGTGTCGCGCTCGAAAGTCATGCCCGAATCAAGAGACAGAATGGGCAGCACGCGACTTTGCGTACGGGAGCGGTCTGCGAACCTGGCCATATTGGGGTCACCCACATACCAGTCCGTCTGGTATTGACTCATGTGCAAGCCCGCTTTCGGCGTGATATACCAGCCTGGGCGAACGACAGGGTAAGCCACCGTCGTATAGGACGAGAAACGCGTACCATCTGGAGCCAGACGGGTGCTGCGCATATTGTCGAACTCGCTCAGGTTACCGCTGTAAAACGGCAAGCGGAAACGGGTTGCGTAGTTATCGCTGACCACATCAAAGCCACCCCAGTTATAACGGGATGCTCCCAAATACCATTCAGGCAATTTGTCGTATTGTGGTTGGCGGTAACCGGTACTGGAGTCCTGTAAGGTCTGATAACGCGTTGCACTGACGTGGGAGCGAAAATACTTGGAACCGCCCCACCCCAGCGTCACTGTGCTGGCCAGATCCTGAATAGTCGAATCATTCAGGCCAAAACTGCTGAAATCACGAAAGTAATCGTCATCCGACACCCGGCGAATATCGGCATTCAGATAAAAGCTGGCTGGCAGACTCTGGCGATACTGCCCCATGAACAGCCAACGTTTATAACCCAGCTCGTTGTCATCAGGCAGGTAGTTACCCGTCAGCTCTCCGGAGAAGCTGTCACCCAAGTAACGGAATTCACCGCCCAGCATGGCACCGCGCTTGCTCATGAGGCGCGGCGTCAGGGTAGCATCGTAATTCGGCGCCAGATTCAAGTAATACGGCACGCTCAGGTCCAAACCACCGCGCGTAGTCATGCCGTAAGTAGGCAACAGAAAACCCGACTTGCGCTCTTTACGCAACGGGAAGGTCAAGTAGGGGGAGTACAACAGGGGGACCCCCTTGAAATACAGGACGCCATTACGCGCCACCCCTTCATTTTCCTTGGAATACAGGTCTACTTTGGACGACTGGATATACCAGGACGGCTCAGGACATGGGCAACCCGAATAATTCACGTCAGACAAACGCATATGATTAGAGCTGAGAATGTCAGCCTGCGTCGCCGTTCCCCTGCCACCCGTTGCACCCAGCCAGAACTCCGGCGATGACATGCGCCCGGTATCGGCATCCAGGTTGTAATCAAACTCCTGGCTGCGCACCAAAGCGCCGTCACGCATGATCAAGCCATTGCCACGGACTTGCACCTGGCCGGTTTTTTCCTGATAGTCGATCCGATCGCCTTTGACCACAGAGTCAATGCGCCGAACCTGAGCACCGCCTTCCAGACGCAACGTACCGTCCTGTAGCGTTTTCATCTGATCGCCTATTAAATAGACGGCCATGTCCTCTTCCTGGAGTTTGCGCACTTGCAAACCGGGGGACGTCTTTAAAGACGGACGCACGGACGACTCAGCCTGGGCGACCCCCATGCCTGTCATCATCAACACGATATACCACGCCGCAACTCGCACTAAGACTGCGCCTCCAGTTGTGTCCTGCCATTTGTTCGCACCAGATGAAAAACCCTGGCGACCCGGTATTATAGTTAAGCCTGCCGTTTAGCGGCACTGCTAAACACTAATCCGTTACGATCTTCTGCTTCCTTTATTTATGTCTGCTTCTATTTCTGCCGCTACCGACCCTCGTTTGCAGCAAGCAATCTCTTGGCTGAACACCCTGAAATCCCGCTTTGGGCTGGATATCGACAGCCTGCAAATGGCCTCCAGCGACGCCAGCTTTCGCCGTTACTTTCGCCTTCAGGCCCAGGACCGCAGCGTCGTTTTGATGGATGCCCCCCCCGCCACTGAAGACTGCAAACCCTTTATACACGTTACCGAACTGCTGGCACCTACTGGTATTCATGTGCCCGAGATCCTGGCGGCTGATACCGAGCAAGGTTTCTTGCTATTGAGCGACCTGGGCCAGGACAATTTCCAGACCGCCCTGAAAAACCCCTTGCCACAAAGCGAGCTGGACAAACTGTACCGCAGTACGCTGCTGACCCTGGTGAAATTGCAACAAGCGGACACCACGGGCTTGCCTGAGTACAACGAACAGCGCCTGCTAGAAGAGCTGCAAGTATTCCCCGAATGGTACATACAGAAGCACCGCCAGTTTGAGCTGAATGAAAAAGATCAGGCCATGTTGCGCAAGACCTTTGCCGAACTGGTTCAGGGCAATGTGCAAAGCGCTACTGTACTCGTGCACCGGGATTTCCACAGCCCTAATTTGATGATGCCCCTGCCCGGACAGACAGAGCCTGGCGTCATTGACTATCAGGATGCCTTGGCCGGCCCCATCACTTATGACATTGCCTCTTTAGTCATGGACGCGCGCGTAACCTGGACGGAGGAGCAGCAACTGGACTGGGCAATTCGCTATTGGCAAGCCGCCATGGAGGCCGGTCTGGATGTCCCCGCCGACTTCGCCGTCTTCCACCAGCAATACGAATGGATGGGCCTGCAACGCAATCTGCGTATTCTGGGTGTCTTTGCCCGCCTTTCTCTGCGTGACGGCAAACACCATTACCTGGATCACATGCCCCGCCTGCTCGGGTATGTACACCAAGTGGCCAGCCGCTACGAAAGCTTCAACGGTTTGCTGCGCCTCTTGAACCGTCTGGAAGGCCGCCAAACTGTTTTAGGCATGACGGTCTGATGCGCGCCATGATTCTGGCGGCGGGTCGAGGCGAGCGCATGCGTCCCTTAACCGACACCTGCCCCAAACCTCTGATTCCGGCCGGCGGCCAGCCACTGATCGTCTGGCATTTGCGTGCGCTGGCCAAAGCGGGCTTTCGTGACGTCATCATCAACCACGCCTGGTTGGGCGAGCAGATTGAATCTACCCTGGGGGACGGCAGCCAATGGGGGCTGCGCCTGAGTTACTCACCAGAAGAAACCGCCCTGGAAACGGCCGGTGGCATTGCCAGGGCACTGGATTTTTTCCAAGACCAGCCTTTCTTGTTAATGAATGGCGATATCTGGTGTGATTGGGATCCGGCACAGGCCTTTGCCATGGCCGAGCGCCTGCAAGCAGGCCCGGAGCAGGCCTGGTTGATCCTGACCCCCAACCCACCCCACCACCCCGAAGGCGACTTTGGCATGCAGGAAGGACAATTGCATCTATGCGCCAAAGCCTGTGCGGGAGCCCGTAGCGCCACCTTGAGCGGCATAGGAGTCTACAAGCCCGAACTCTTTGCGCACCTGCCTAAAGATCAGCCAGCCAAAGCCGCTCCTTTGTTACACGCCGCCATTGATCGCCATCAAGTACTAGGCAGCCTGCATCCAGGTTTCTGGATGGATGTGGGCACCCCCGAACGATTAAACCAGCTAAACCAACACTTGGAATCGTTAGCACCCTCACAGTAAACTGATCATTCGCAGTCTGGTTGGCAGACGTTTCCAAGCACAACAAAGGGCAACAAAGCCAACCAGTCCCGCCTCCTTAGCCCCAATGACGTCTATGCTAATGGGTTTTGTAATCAGGACTTGATTTGTCTCAAGTCCCTTGTCTGACAGGAACGTCTGTTCTCATGCTTGGTTCCTCCAAACGCACCGTATTCAAGCCCACCGCCTACGGCTCCAGCCGTCGAAAACGCCGTATTCCACGCTGGTTTGTCCTGCTGTTGACAGGCATTGCCCTGGGTGCGGGCGGTCTGCTGTTCTTGCAACAAAGTTATGGCCCCACGCGCCTGACCGTAGAGCAGTCCGAACAGTTGCACTATGATCTGAACAGTGCCAACGCCGAGAAGCAACGTTTGCAAACTCAGTTGAACCAGACCAGCCGCGAGCTGGAAGACGTCAGCCAAAACGAGGACAAACTTGGCAAACAGACCAGCGACCTGCAGGCCATGGTCACCAAACTGGAAAAAGACATTGCCCTGTTTGCTGATGCCATGCCGCCAGACCCGCGCGGGACCTCGCCCGGCATTCGCGCTGCCGAATTCACCATCAAGGAAGGCCAACTGAATCACTTTGTGCTGCTGATGCAAGACAAGGGCAAAGAAACCGAATTTAGCGGCACGATGGAACTGGTTGCAGCGGGTCGTTACAGCAATGGCCGCTCTGGCAATGTGGACCTGCCTGGCCAGACCGTCAGCGTAGGCCGTTATGCCTACATCAATGGCTCCGCCGAACTGCCCGCCGGCTTTACGCCGCGCCAGGTCACGATACGCATCAAGCCAGATGGCTCGAACCGCGTCGTGGCCACACGTACCATCTACGTCACTCCATCGAAATAACAACCCTTGCCCGTCTGTCACGTACAGGCAGGCAATGACAAAAAAGCCCTTCAGGTCCTTGGCTCCATCGCCAAAACCCTGAAGGGCTTTTTTATGCCCAACGATCCCGACAGACGCTTTAAGCTACATGCTGCAAAAAGTCTTTAAGGCGTTGGCTAGGAGGATCACTGAGCAGCTCGGCAGGCGGCCCATCATGCGCTACCCGGCCCTGATCAATAAAAATCAGACGGCTGCCCACACGACGCGCAAAATCCATCTCGTGGGTTACCACCACCATAGTCATGCCTTCCTCTGCCAGCAATTGCATGACCTTGAGCACCTCCTGGCGCAGCTCCGGGTCCAGCGCAGAGGTTGGCTCATCAAACAGCATCAACTTAGGCTTGATCGCCAATGCACGGGCGATAGCCACTCGCTGCTGCTGACCACCGGACAACTCATTCGGGTAATGATTGACGCGCTCGGCCAAGCCCACCTTGGCTAGCAGCTCCATCGCTTCCTTACGCGCCTGGGCGCGATCCATGCCCCGCGTATGCACGGGCCCGAACATGACATTTTCCAACGCACTCATCTGCGGAAACAGATTGAACTGCTGAAACACCATGCCAGCTTCCCGGCGCAGCTCCCGCACTTGGGCTGGCGTACCATTCACGCTCAAGCCATTGACCACAATGTCGCCCGCCTGAATGTCTTCCAGCTTGTTGATGCACCGTAAAAAAGTCGACTTCCCCGAACCCGAGGGGCCGACCACCACAACCACTTCGCCCTTATCAATCGTCAGACTGATATCGTCGAGCACGATATTGTCTCCAAAGCGCTTGGTTACCTGCTTGAACTCGACAATACTCATACAATCCTCATACGGTGTTCAATCAACTTCAGAGTCAGGGCAATCAGGCCAGTCAGGATCAGATAGATCACGGCAACCGCCCCCCAAATCTCCACCGAACGAAAGTTATTCGCAATAATCTCCTGACCCTGGCGAGTCAGTTCGGCCACACCGATCACAATAAACAGCGATGAATCCTTCAGGCTGATAATGCACTGGTTACCCATGGCCGGAATCATGCGGCGAAATGCCACGGGCCCAATGATGTGCCGCAAAATCTTGTAAAACGGCAAGCCCATCGCCTCGCCTGCCTCTTTCAGCCCCTTGGGCACCGATTGCAAGGCACCACGTACGATCTCGGAAATATAGGCTCCGGAATTGATCATCAAGGTAAAAATGGCGGCAGTCAGTCCATCAATGCGGATGTTGGCCAGCAGGGGCAGCGCAAAGTAGATAAACATTACCTGCACGACAATCGGCGTGCCGCGGATAAGCAGCACATAGACCTGGCACAGAAAGGACAGAACCAGCAGCAGATAGCGCCTGAAAAAAGCCAGCAAGAACAGGGCCATCAATGCCTGCAGCGAACTCCAGATCCAGGCCGGCACAAAGCTCAACCAATTACCTGTCAGCCAGGACAGGCCCTTGATCACAAAACCGAGCACAAACAGCCCCAGGATGAACCATGCTGCCCGGCGCCAAGTGACCGGCACCCGAACATAGGTGGTAATCACCCCGGTCAGAAAACCCAATACAGCGCCACCCATCAAACCCGACAGGGTAATGAGCAGCGTCATTTTTGTACCTTCCAGAAGGCTGGGTAAAGCCCCCCAGATAGCGTCCCATTCAAAAGTCACAGTGCTACCTTTGTCTTTGAATAAACGCTCGCAACAGAGCGTCAAAAAATAAAAGCGGTGATCCCGTTACGACACGCGATCACCGCCTGGCATGCGCTTGGCTCCGCGCTGTTTAATCAGGCTGCTTGCCAAACCATTTTTGGTAGATTTTGTCGTAAGTGCCGTCAGCACGAATGTCTTTCAGAGCCTGGTTCACAACCGGAACCAGTTCGCTGTTCTTGGGAAAGCCAATACCGTAGAAGTCACCACTTTTCACAGCGCCAGTGACCTTCACACGGTCCTTGCCGCCGGTCTGGGCGTAATACTGCACATTGGGGGTATCGTGCACCACGGCATCCACACGGCCTGTTGCCAGCTCCAGGAAGGCGTTGTCGATATTGGGAAACAGCTTGAGCTTGGCAGTGGGCACCGAACGCTGCATGAAGTCCACAGTGGCCGTACCGATCTTCACAGCCACCGTCTTGCCTTCCAGGTCGGCGGCGGTCTTGATGGCGGAGTTATCGGTGTTGACCAAAATAGCCAGACCGCTTTCGTAGTAAGGATCGGAGAAATCAATCACTTGCTTGCGGTCATCACGGATGGTGATCCCGGCCAGCGCGGCATCCAGATTGCGCGTTTGCAAACCTGGAATAATGCCGTTGAAATCCATGGGCTGGAAGCGGTAATTCAGATTGGCTTTTTTTGCGACCGCATCCCACAAGTCGATATCAAAGCCTGTGTACTTACCGTTCTGCTTGAACTCAAAAGGCACAAACGCCGTATCGGTTGCGACCACCAGCTCTTTGCCTTGTTGCGCCAAGGCCTGCCCAGCGGGCAAAGCCAAAGCCAGGGCCAAGCCGGCCATCAGGGTTTTCATTTTCTTATTGAACATCCGTTACTCCTCTGTAGGGACTGACCCACAATCAGCCAGTTCGATGTTTACCCAAGTCTGGTACAGGCTCATGACCTGGCCCAGCGTTGATCTATGCTACCCGAAGCAGCCCAACTCTTCGTATTTAATAGTTTTAAAAAAAGAAAAACCTCGGGAAATCCCGAGGTTTTTCAGACAATGAGCCGTATCAAAACTCACATTCAGAACGCAGGAACAATGGCCCCCTTGTATTTGTCTGCAATGAATTTCTTCACATCTTCGCTATGCAAAGCCTGGATCAGCTTGGCTACACGTGGGTCGTCCTTGGACTTGGCAGCCACCGCGATCAAATTGGCGTAAGGAGAGTCTGCACCTTCAATAGCCAAAGCATCCTTGGTGGGGTTCAGACCCGCTTCCAGCGCGTAGTTGGTGTTGATCAGAGCGATATCCACATCAGCCAGTACGCGCGGCAAGGTAGCAGCTTCCAGTTCCTTGAACTTCAGCTTCTTGGGGTTCTGGTCCACATCACGCGAGGTCGCCAGAATATTGGAAGGATCCTTCAGGGTCAGAACACCTGCTTTTTGCAGCAACAGCAAAGCACGAGCGCCATTGGACGGATCGTTAGGGATTGCCACCAGTGCGCCTTCTTTCAGCTCGTCCAGGCTCTTGATCTTGGTGGAGTAAGCACCAAAGGGCTCAACGTGAACCACGGCCACCGACACCAGATCGGTTTTGTGTTCTTTGTTGAAGGTATCCAGGTAAGGCTTGTGCTGGAAGAAGTTGGCATCGATATGGCCGTCAGCCACTTGCTGGTTGGGCTGCACGTAATCGGTGAACACCTTGATATCCAGGTTCACGCCTTCCTTGGCCAAAGCAGGCTTGACAAACTCCAGCAGCTCGGCGTGTGGCACAGGGGTAGCAGCAACCGACAAGGTCTCGGCGGCTTGGGCCACACTGGCCAGCAGAGCCGACACGGACAAGGCCAGAACGGGAACAAATTTCTTCAAAGACATGAGCGACTCCAGTTTCAGAAAGGCAAGACTATCACGATAGCTGCCAGAACTTATTTTCGGCTCAAACGAGCCACCATGGCGTCTCCAAACACCTGCAGGAGTTGCACCAGCACCACCAGAATAGTCACGGTAACCACCATGACATCCGTTTGATATCGTTGATAACCAAAGCGCAGGGCCAGGTCACCCAGACCACCACCGCCAATCACCCCGGACATGGCTGAATAGCCCACCAGTGCAATCGCAGTCACAATCAGGGCTGCCACAATGCCGGTCGTCGCTTCGGGCAATAAAGCCAGTAAAACCGTCTGACGAGAGTTGGCTCCCATGGCACGGCAGGCCTCATTCACACCAGGATCCAGTTCACGCAAAACATTTTCTACCAAGCGGGCAAAAAACGGCGCCGCACTCAAGACCAAAGGCGGAATCGCGCCCTGCACTCCCAAAGACGTACCGGCCAAAATGCGCGTCAAGGGAATAATGACGATCAAGAGAATCAGGAACGGCACGGAACGCAAAATGTTCACGATCAGGGACAAGCTCTGGTAGATCCAGGCATTGTCCAACATCTGCTTGCGGCTGGTCAGAAACAGCAGCACGCCTAATGGCAAACCAATAATTGCGGTAAAGCCCAGCGAAATACCTGTCATCAACAAGGTATCAATCGTGGCCTCACCAATCAGCGCCCAATCCAAGTTGCTAAAGTTCATGGCCGCAATACCTCAAATTGGACATTCAATTCAGTCAGCAAGGCATCCAGCCCTGCCTTAGCCTGCGCATCCCCTTGTACGGCCACAACCAGTTGGCCGTAAGGCTCGGTTTTGATGCGACCAATGGCCCCCTGCAATATGCTCACATTCAGCCCCAGTTGGCTGGTAATGCGGCTAATCAAAGGCTCGGTCGTGGCCACACCACGCACACTCAGGCGCATGACACTACCGGGCACACCCTCTGCCAATGCATGCCAGTCGTCAGCGTTCACGCCACTTTCGCTGAGCAGGGACTGCGTGGTGGGATGATGCGGATGCAGAAACACATCCAGCACTTCGCCACACTCTACAATCTGGCCGGCGTCAATCACCGCCACCCGGTCACAGACGGAGCGAATGACATCCATACCGTGGGTAATCAAGACAATCGTCAGCCCCAGTTCCTGATTGATCTCGCGCAGCAAGCGCAAGATGGACTGGGTAGTTTCTGGATCCAGCGCCGAGGTGGCTTCGTCACAGAGCAAAAGCTGCGGTCGATTAGCCAGGGCACGCGCAATACCGACACGCTGCTGCTGTCCGCCCGATAACTGACGGGGATACTTGTTGGCATGATCCTTCAAGCCCACTAGCTCCAACACTTCCAGAGCACGAGCGTGGCGTTGAACACGACCTACCCCTGCCAAGCGCAGAGGAAAGCAGACATTATCCAGAACCGTGCGGGAGTGAAGCAAATTAAAATGCTGGAACACCATGCCCACGCCTTGTCGGAAAGCGCGCAACTGCGCGCCCGAAAAACGTGTGATGTCCTGATCCTGTACCCAGACCTGGCCTGAACTGGGTTGCTCAAGCAGATTGAGCATGCGGATCAGCGTACTTTTCCCAGCACCCGAGCGACCAATAATACCGAAGACCTCTCCTTGGTGAATCTGCAAGGAAACGTCGTTCAAAGCATGAACGGTCCTGCCTGCCAAAGAATAGGTTTTTGAGATGTGTTCAAGACGAATCAAAATGAACTCAGCCTAGTTAGTCAGTCGAGTTATAAAAGCCTGAGCTGTAAGCGAAATTTACCATAAAGCAAATTTGACAATGACCAGATAGATATAACCCTTGGAAATATTGAAACCATACTGAGGGCTGCACTGTATAGCAAGATTTCCGACCGGCTAATGCGCGGACGTGACCTTGGCTGTGCAAGGCAAGCGCCCAAAGAAAAAGGCCGCTAAGCGCGGCCTTGTTTCTACGTTTCAGTGTAGTGGTGGGTCGTGCGCGACTCGAACGCGCGACCAACGGATTAAAAGTCCGCTGCTCTACCAACTGAGCTAACGACCCCCTACTGAAAGATGAAATTATGACCCGATTCCAAGGACTCGTCAAGCACTAAATGCAAAATAATCAGAAAAAAAGCATGTTTCTTCAAAAAAGATGAAAACAGGGCCTTGAGACGGGCCTGCCCCAGCCCTTTTCCCGGTTTCAGAAACAAAATCTGAACATCTGCCCAAAGGCATTGACTGCTGAAAATAGAAAATGCCTCCCGACACGGGGGCTAACCCCACTGCCGGAAGGCATTCAAAGACAATCAGGTTCGTCTAAGACTTAACGGGCACGAGAAATACGAACCTCGGCACCACGGCGTTTGACCTCCAGCCCTTCGGACGGCAGGATCTTCAATCCCTCCAGACCTTTGATGTAGCTGGAGCCTTGCATCTGCATGACGCGGATCTTGTTGCGCATCACAACCGGGCTGTGCTCGGGCATGCCAAACATCCAGACCTCATCAAGCAAGCGGGCCGAGTTAAATTCAGAGGTGTGCTTGACCACCGGTCCCAGACACAGCATATGTCCTTCGCGACCAAAGACCGGCAAACGATCCAGACCCACTGTCATTTTCACGGTCGTGCCACCCTCGTAGCGCCAACCGGTACTCAGATCCCACCAGGCATCGCCTTCAGGCAGATAGACCTCAACATCCTGCCCCGGCTGCAAGACAGGAGCCACCAGCAAGGCAGGGCCCAATAAATACTGGGTGTCCCACAAACGCGCCTGAGCATCTGCCGGGAAGCTTTGAGCCATAGAGCGCTGTACAGGCAAGCCGGTACGCACAGCGTCCTCAATAATGCCCAATACATAAGGCACCAGACGAAAACGCCACTCCAACCAATGGGCAACCTGAGCCTGCGTTTCTTCGTCAAACGCATCAGGCCGCAAAGCAGGAATACCTTGCAGGCTGAAATTCGCCGAGAAAACCGACATGGCCAGCCACCGCAGGTACAACTCTGGCGTCATTTCGCTGGTCGATGCTGCCGCATTGCCCCAACCATGAATCTGGATAGGCACGCCACTATTGCCGGTGGCCAGGGCTGACTTCAAGGATTCCGTCAGACCCGCCCAGGTATTTTCGACCTGAGGACCCAATTGCCAGGCAAAGCGCTGACAAGATGGACTCAGGTCGCGGCTGGCGACCACCCCTTCTTGCGGCGTCTTGTGACCAGCAACCGCGTCGAACAAGGCTTGACGTGCCAGCACAGGATAAATCGCACGCAACAAAGCGCCAGACTCGCCTCCCCGGCTGGTAACGGCATCAGGAATGTCAAAGCGGGCATTGCACAGCACGGCCCCCAGGCCATCGTCGACCATCTGACGCTGACGCTCGGTCCACATGCGAAATACGTCTTTGTGAGTCAGGTCCAGCAAGCCGTAATCGCGGCCACCGCTAAGCGCGTCGCCCGGGAATACATAGGCGCAGCCGTCATCATCATTGATGAGCAACCAGCCGCGATCTTCCCACTCCTCAAACAAGCTGGTGCCCGCCTGTACGCAGGGACGCGTCCAGGCAGCCAGTTGCAACTGATCATTATGCAAGGCAGAGAACGCCTCGCGGGGATCAGCCATGCGGGCGGCGTCCCACTCCAGCGTCGGTTTGTCCTGCTGGAAATCGTACGGCTCAGGAGGCGGCAAGACGGCCACATCCAGTGCAATACCCTGCTCGCGGCACTGATTGGCCAACTCACGCAAGGACGTTACGTCTTGCGCTTGAGCGCCATCCAGCCACAAGCCCATAGGCGTGACACCGGGTTGACCCGCACGGCCCGTCAATGCGGAGTACTGGTTGATGATTTCGCTGGGATCGCCCAGGAACAGGAAAAAATCCAGTTCGGCAGCGTGTACGCGAGCGCGGTACGCATCCAAATCCTGCTGGCCCAGATCGTGTTCCACCCGCTCGAAGGTATTGATGTACAGCCCCCAGCCTTGCGTGCTCCAGAGCAAAGGCAGGCTGCGATCATCCGGACGATCGGTATCGATCATTTCCTCGCGGCGGTCCAGCTCGCCCAAGGTTTCGCCCAGACCATACAAGGCATCTTCCTCGGCCAGGGCCAGATCCAGCTGCCAACAGCGGCTGGGCTCTTGCACCAGTGTCAGCGGTTGCGCCGCACTGCTCAAGAGCAGTTGATCGCCGCGCCGGACCTCGAAGCGCCAGGGATTGGACTGAATATGCAAGGCGACTTCGCCCTGCTCAATCCGCCAGCCGGAATCGGCTGTTTCCAGTTGAAATTCGCTGACCGCCTCATGGCGGGCCAGCAGCATATCGCCCAAAGCTTTGGCACGGGTACTGAGCTTTTCGTTATCGAGCCGGGCAAGCGGCATACAGCGGAAACGAAAAACACCCGGCGCATGAGCTTCGATGCGCAGCGCAAAATCGGTTTCGACAAAAGCGAAATCGGCCAAGGCCGGTTTCGTCGTCAACAAACTCAGATGATTAAACAATTGTGTCACGTCGTCAGAGTGGAGCGAACGGCACGATGCTGATCGCAGGGTCACGCTCAAGATTACTTAACAAGGCCACTATTTTGACGTATTTGCGCTACAAAGGAAAATGTTGCTTCAAATTTCGCCGAAATAATTCGAAAAACGGGCCTTAGCGAGGTATTAAAGCTTGCTCCAAACGCCGCTCCAAAGGAATAGGTTCCTCCAGACAATAAGCGGCAAACAAACTGGCTGCCAGCAGGCTCCAGCTCAAACCACGTGAGCCGTAAGCCGCAGCCATAAACAAACCGGGCTGGCCCGGCACAAAACCCATCACGGGCAAATGGTCACTTAAGGCACAACGCCAACCGGCCCAACCCTGTTCGGGTATCTCCCCCCTCACAGCAGGATTGGCCAGCATGGCAGAAACTTTTTCGATATTTTGCTGATGTCCCTGGTGGCTGACCTGGGCAGATTCACCAAAACGCTCGTAGGTGCTACCGATGACTTGCCCCTGCGGGTCAACAGGCAGGATATAGCCCTGGCCACTTAAAGTCACTCCACCTTGCGTCAACGCCTGCTCAACAGATAAATACGTCACCTGCCCGGCCAGACGCTGCATGGCTGCCAAGCGAGGCATGGGATGCGCCGCCAGCAGCTCGTCTGGCAACAGGCTCAGGCTTTGGGCCGCTGCCGCTATCACGACACGATTGCTGCTTTCCAGGCATTGTCCCCGCTGATTGCAGACATCCCACGCATTCGGCCCCTGGCCGGCTTGCAAGAACACATGCTCTGGAAGGCATTGAATCAAAGGGTGATCCAGCAGACAGGCGACCAGTGCACTGGGATCCACCACCATGCCTTGCGGGAAATACAGGCCACCGCCTTGCAAAGGCACTCCGGCCAAGGCCGAGCCCTGCTCGCGATCCAGCCATTGCACCCAGTCCTGATCCAAAGCCAAACGCGCCAACGCCTGCTGAATATCCGCATCGCTATTGCCCGCCTGACCAAATACCAGCGTCCCGACTCGGCGCGGGCGTGCCGCCTCTGGCAAGCCTTTCCAGCCTTGCCAGGCATGCAGCACAGCATTGCGGCTCAACCGGGCCAAGGGAGCATCATCCAGAGCGAATACCGGAGAGATGGCAGCCAGACGGTGACCTTGATGCGTGGCATCCAGGCCCCGGCTCAAGGCCGGATCACAAACCAGAACAGGCACACCTTTACGCGCCAGTTCCCAGGCACACGCCGCCCCCGCCAAACCAGCACCGATCACTACCACCCGCCCCTGTTGCGGCGGCAAGCTGCCGCGTCGTCCCAGATGGGGACGCAAGCGAGCGCGAATAGTGCACCACTTGCCCCCGGCACCGGGGACTTTTTCCACTTCAAACCCTACCGAGGCCAGATCACGTCGCACCTGCCCTGCACAGCACCAGGAAGCCGCTGTCGCCCCTGGCGCAGCCAGACGCACCAGTTGCCCCAGAACCGAACGCGACCACATGGCAGGATTGCCACGGGGAGCAAAACCATCCAGGTAAAACGCGTCGGCATGGCATTGCAGCTCGCGCATCATGGTTTCAGCTTGCCCAAAGGCCAGGGTCAGCGTGACCCGCCCCTCATCCAGCTCCAGCCTGTGTATACCCGGCACCAGTATGGGCCAGGCTGCCAGCAACTGCTGGGCTTGAGCCTGCAACTGCTCGGGCAAGCGAGCATACAGAGTCGCCAAATCGGCCTGGCGAAAGGGGTGAGCCTCTACCGAGACGAAATGCAGCCTCTGGCTGCGTTGCGGATCCTGACGCCAAGCCTGCCAGGTCGCCAGAAAGCTGGCTCCCAGTCCAAAGCCGGTTTCACAAATCGTGAATTGAGATCGCCCCCGCCAACGCTCGGGCAACCCATTGCCTTGCAGAAAAACCCGCCGGGCTTGGCCCAAGGGGCCATCTGCCGGGTGATAGCTATCCTGATACAGAGCACTGACAGGCACGTCGTGCTCATTGAATTCCAAATCGGCCGGGACCAAAGGCTCAAACGCAAAGGCAGCCATTAATTTTCCTGCCCATCACAACACTCACACACGCTCTAACCCCTTAAACTGGCCTTAATCAAACTGACACCAACAAACACGTACAATCAAAGGTCTTTCTTTCAGACTCTTCTTTTTAAAACCGGATTGCCATGCCATTGTCACGTTTACCGCTCAGCGCCTGCCTGGACGCTGCTGTTACTGCAGCCCATGCCGCCGCCGCTATTTTACAAGCCTATGCGTCGGACCGTAGCTCTCTGGTGATCAGCAACAAAATGCACAACGATCTGGTGTCACAAGCCGATCACGAAGCCGAACAGGCCTGCATCAGTGTGTTGATGGAACGCACTCCAGACATTGATATCGTGGCCGAAGAAAGCGGCGGTGTGAATACAGGCCGCCCCACCTGGTATATCGACCCGCTCGATGGCACCACCAATTTCTTGCACGGCATCCCGCACTATGCCGTTTCGGTCGCCCTGATTGCGCCTGCTGGCACCCAAATGGACAACGGCGTTCTAGCCCAGGACACCCCAGTCATTGCCGTGGTCTACGACCCCAATCGCGAAGAGCTGTTTACAGCCATGTACGGGGTGGGCGCCTGGTTAAATGGCAGCCGTATTCAAACATCCTCATCGAAAAAACTGGCGGATTCGGTATTGGCCACCGGCTTTCCATTTCGCGACTTTTCTTTTTCCGACCAGTACATGCCCAGCCTGAACGCCGCCATTACCGGCAGCCGTGGGGTACGTCGCATGGGTGCCGCCGCGCTGGATCTGGCCTGGGTCGCTTGCGGCCGTTACGACGGATACTGGGAAATGGGCTTGGCCCCCTGGGACGTTGCTGCGGGTACTTTGCTGGTGCGTGAAGCCAAGGGCGTGTGCCAGGACCTGTATCAGGAAGAGCCCTGGCCCGTCAGTGGCCACGTCTACGCAGGCAATGCCCACATTGCCGATGAATTGCTGGGCATGGTGCGCCCGTCGCTGACACAGCGTCCGACCAAACCCAAACCTTAACGCCTTATTCGGGGCCGGTTGCCACACTTCCTGCTCCGATCTTCATCACCCAATAAAAAAGCGAGCCATTTAAGACGGCTCGCTTTTTTCATGCAGATCAGGTTGCAGGCCAGGTTTGACGATTTGCTGAATAATCGCCCCCTCCTCCAAGCCGCCAAATCAAGCCTGCGCTTCAGGCTTGACTTGCTCGTCCCGCAGGACACGGCGCAAGATCTTGCCCACATTGCTCTTGGGCAGTTCATCACGGAACTCAATGATACGGGGACGCTTGTACGCCGTCAGGCGCTCTTTGCACCATTGCTTGATATCGGCTTCAGTCAGTGATGAATTACGTTTGACCACAAATAGCTTGATGCTTTCACCGCTATGCTCGCTGGGCACTCCGACCGCCGCCACTTCCAGCACATCGGGATGAGCCGCAACCACGTCCTCAATTTCGTTCGGATAAACGTTAAAGCCCGACACCAGAATCATGTCTTTCTTGCGATCCACCAGGCGAATTCGTCCCTGCTGATCCATGACACCAATATCACCCGTTTTCAGGAAACCATTAGGCGTAAAGACATTGGCGGTTTCCTCGGGCTGATTCCAGTAAGCCGACATTACCTGGGGCCCTTTGACGGCCAGCTCACCCTGCTCACCCATCGCCACTGGCTGGCCTTGCTCATCGAGCAAGAGCACATCGGTAGACGGCAAGGGAAAGCCAATCGTACCGCTGTACTCGCGCGAGTCCGTCGCATTGACCGCCACCACAGGCGAAGTTTCCGACAGGCCGTAGCCTTCTATCAAGGGGCAGCCTGTCACGGCCAGCCAGCGCTCGGCCACGGCCTTTTGCAAAGCGGCACCACCGGCCAGGCACAGCTTGAGTTGTGCAAACGGCAAAGTACGGAATTTTTCGTGATTCGCCAGCGCATTGAACAAGGTATTGACGGCGGGGACGACTTCGGGCGGATTGCGTTTCCAGGCCTTGTATACCGAATTCAGATCACGTGGATTCATCACCAGCACCATATGCATACCCGCATACATGGCGAACAAGCCACAAACGGTCAGCGCGAAGATGTGATACAGCGGCAAGGCCACCATCATGGTGTAGGCAGGGCCCTTGAAGTCACCCAAAGCGGGAAAGCCCACGGCCTCTACCTGTAAAACGTTGGCCATCAGATTGCGTTGGCTCAGCATGGCGCCTTTAGGGCGGCCCGTTGTACCACCCGTGTATTGCAGCAGCGCCAAATCATCCGGTTTGGCGGGCTGACGGCTCAGGCTCAATTTGCTGCCCCGATCCAGCACTGCTTCCAGACGCTGCGAACCGGGCAAAGAATAAGACGGCACCATACGTTTCAAATAACGCACGGCAAAATTCACCACACTGCCCTTAAGTCCCATCAGGTCGCCCACGGTGCTCACCACCACATGGGCGGGCTTCACATTCGCCGGAACCTGCTGGAGCACATGCGCAAAATTCTCCAGAATCACAATAACCTGGGCCTGACTATCGGCCAGTTGAAACTCAAGCTCACGTTCGGTGTATTGGGGGTTGGTATTGACGCCCACCATGCCCGCTCGCATCGTGCCCAGCAAGCAAATAAGGAAAGGCAGCCCATTGGGCAACATCAGCATGACACGGCTGCCACGCTCCAGGCCCTGGGCTTGCAACCAGGCGGCAAACGCATCTGCGCTGCGGTCCAGATGCTCGTAGGAAATGTCATGCCCCATAAAGGTCAGCGCAGTCCTGTCCTTATGCTTTTTCATGGCGGCATCCAGACAATCGATCAAGGTCTGCTCGGCGCCTAGCTGAATGTCATGGGGCACGGAGGCCGGATAATGCTCGAGCCAAGGTTTTTGCTGAGTATCCAAGGGCTTGTCACCTAATACGTGTTTATTTATGGTTAACTCTACTCTACTTTATTGTTCAAGCCCAAGGACAAGCCCGCATCATGAAGCTGTTTGATCCCATTTCCGCCTGGTCCCATGAAATTGCGGCCATCCGGCGTGATCTCCACACCTACCCCGAACTGGCTTTCGAGGAAACCCGGACGGCCGATCAGGTCGCGTCCTGGCTGGAGAAATGGGACATTCCGGTGCATCGCGGACTGGGTGGCACAGGTGTTGTTGGTATCTTGAAGGGCACCGGCGGCCAGGGCCCATCGGTGGGGCTGCGTGCCGATATGGACGCCCTGCCCATGCAGGAGCTGAACGAGTTTGAACACAAAAGCCGCCACGACGGCAAGATGCACGCCTGTGGACACGATGGACATACCGCCATGCTGCTGGGCGCAGCTCGCTACCTGTCCGAACACCGCGATTTTGCTGGCACTATTTATCTGATTTTTCAGCCTGCCGAAGAGGGCTTTGGTGGCGCGCGCGAGATGATCAAGGACGGCCTGTTCACGCTTTTCCCCATGCAAGCGGTGTTTGGCCTGCACAACTGGCCCGGTATGCCTGCCGGCACCTTCGGCGTTTTACCTGGCGCCATGATGGCCTCCAGCAATACCTTTGAAATTCGCATTGAAGGCAAAGGAGCCCATGGTGGCATGCCCCATCTGGGCGTGGACCCTATCATGGCGGCGGTGCAACTGGCGCAAAGCCTGCAAACCATCGTCAGCCGCAATGTGGATCCGCTAGAGCCTGTCGTGTTGAGCATTACCCAGATTCACGCAGGCTCTGCCGACAACGTCATTCCCAACGAGGCCGTCATGCGCGGCACGGTACGCACCTTTTCCACCGAAGCCCTGGATCTGGTCGAGACCCGTATGCGCGAACTGTGCGAACAAAGCTGTGCGGCCCAAGGCTGCAAGGCCGAGTTCGACTTTGACCGCCGCTACCCTCCCACCATCAATGATCCCGAACAAGCAGCCTTTTGCGCGCAAGTCATCCGGGAACTGGCCGGCCCCGACAAGCTGCGTCAGGACATCCGCCCTTCCATGGGTGCCGAAGACTTCTCCTTCATGTTGCAGGAAGTCCCAGGCTGCTATGTCTGGTTAGGCAATGGCGATGGCGATCATCGCAGCCCTGGTCACGGCATGGGTCCGTGCATGCTGCACAACGGCAGCTACGATTTCAACGACGCCCTGATCCCCATTGGTGCCAGCTACTGGGCCAAGCTGGCCCTGGACTGGCTGGCACAACATCATTGATGCTTTAACAAATGTTTCATAGCGGGGTTAAAGCTTGCCGTTACAATGGCAAGTTCTATTGTTGACGGCGTGCGCCCGCGCGCTACGGGCATCGGTCCCACCACCCTTTCCTCCTATACGGGAGTATTTGTGACTACTTCAAGCAACATCTCTTCGCTCCCGGACGGAGCCCCCACCCTGCGCGTCATGCCCATGCCCACCGACGCCAATATTCACGGCGATGTATTCGGTGGCTGGATCATGTCCCAGGTGGACATTGCCGGAGCAATTCCTGCAACACGACGTGCCCAAGGCCGGGTTGCCACGATTTCCGTCAATGCCTTCACCTTCAAACAGCCCGTGTTTGTGGGTGACTTGCTCAGCTTCTACACAGAAATCATCAAAACTGGCCGCACCTCCATTACGGTGTCGGTGGAAGTGTATGCAGAACGCAAACGCCTGCAACTGGAAACAGTCAAGGTAACGGAAGCCACGCTGACGTATGTGGCCACCGATGACGAGCGCCGCAGCCGCCCGCTGCCCCCTCTCTAAGCATTTGTGACAGGCAGGCCTATGCAGGAAAACCTGGTACACCCTACTTCGCCCAGTGACACTCCCAAGCCACGCCGCCTGGAGCCCGAGGACGCGCAGCAGGCACTTTACCGCCTGAAAAACATCCTCAAACGCCAAGAGGTGGTCGAGTCACTGGCTCAACGCCAGTTCGAGGACGACGACCGTTCCAACCTGCTTGAAGGCCTGATCCATCGCCAGCATGAAAGCGAGATCAAGGCCATCCTGAACGATCTGCATCCGGCCGACATTGCTTTCATTCTGGAGTCCTTGCCCGAGCTGGAACGCCAGGCCATTTGGCAACTGGTGGATGCCGAGCACGATGCTGACGTGCTGCTGGAAGTGGCGGACTGGGCCCGTGAGTCGCTGATTCGCTCCATGGATGCGGCAGACCTGATCGCCGCCGCCGGCAATATGGATGCCGACGAAATCGCCGATCTGGTGCCCGACCTGCCGCCCGATGTGGTGGCCGCCGTGCAGCGCGGCCTGACGGACGAAGAACGTGCGCAACTGATCGAAGCCATGGGCTACCCCGAAGATACGGTGGGTGCCATCATGGACTTTGACATGGTGCGCGTGCGCGAGGACGTGACCCTGGAAGTGGTCTTGCGTTACCTGCGTCGCCTGCAGGAACTGCCAGACCACACTGACCAGATCTTCGTGGTAGACCGTGCCGATAAACTGCAGGGAACCCTGTCGCTGACACGTCTGCTGGTCAGCGAACCCGAAACTCTGGTGTCCTCGGCCATGTCCACCGACTACCTGACTCTGAATCCATTGGACTCGGACTCGGATGCCGCCGGGGCATTTGAGCGCTATGACTTGGTGTCCGCCCCGGTGGTGGACGATATTGGCCGCCTGATTGGCCGAGTCACCATTGACGAGGTCGTGGACGTGCTGCAAGAGGACTCGGAAGAGCAGGCTCTGTCTCGCGCCGGTCTGCAAGAGGATGACATTTTCGCCCCCATCCGCACCGCTATCCGCAACCGGGCCCCCTGGCTACTGATCAACCTCTGTACGGCGGCCACGGCCTCTTTCATTGCCTCGCGCTTTGAGGACACCGTCAGCCACATTGTGATCCTGGCGTTCCTGATGTCGATTGTGGCCGGCATTGGCGGCAACTCCGGCAACCAGACCATGACCATGATTATTCGTGCCATTGCCACTGGCCGTGTCACCGGTTCCAACGTCATCCCACTGATCAAGCGCGAGCTGCTGGTGACCTTTCTGGTCGGGGTCTGTGGCAGTGCAGTAACCGCTTTCTTTGCCTGGTTTATCTCCGGCTCCATTGCCATTGCTGCGGTGATGATGGCCGCCATGATCGGCAATATGCTGATTGGGGCCGCACTGGGTGTACTAATCCCGATCCTGCGCGACCGCTTTGGCAATGACCCGGCCGTAGGTTCCTCGGTACTGCTGACCTTTGCAACAGACTCGCTGGGGTTTTTGCTGTTCCTGGGACTGGCGACGTTGTTTTTGCTGTAGGTGGCCAGCAGGCATGATTAGAAAAACCGGCTTCTGGCCGGTTTTTTTATCTGCCTCAAAGGGCATCGATCACGTCTTTTAATCTTTTAACACCAGGAAACTCGGAAATCCGAACACCGGGACGCCGGAACGCCGGACCGCCGGAACACCCAAGTATCGCGGCGTTGGCTCCTTGGCTCCTTGGCTCCTTGGCTCCTTGGCTCCTTGGCTCCTTGGCTCCTTGGCTCCTTGGCTCCTTGGCTCCTTGGCTCCTTGGCTCCTTGGCTCCTTGGCTCCTTGGCTCCTTGGCTCCTTGGCTC